>NZ_JAJHGO010000006.1:0-213229 GCF_020805625.1 Microbacterium sp. cx-59 | reverse complement strand
GGGTTGGGCTGTTGCGGGCGCAGACCGCGTGGCCCGCCTTGTGCTGATCCCGCCCGCCCGGGTCGGGTGCCGCGCACCCCTGGGTTGCGCCCCCCGACCCCTCACAAAGGCGTTCCCATGACTATGCGATCACTGACGGCTCCGGATACCGAGACGCTCGTCACTGGCGTGCCGGCGGCGAAGAAGCGCCGCCACCTGCGGCGGGCCGCGGAGTCCTACGGATTCCTCGCCCCCACGCTCATCCTTCTGTTCGTGCTGATGATCGTGCCGATCGTGATGGTGATCGGCTACTCGTTCCAGGACCGCGCGATCATGGGCTCGTCGACCGACCTCGTCGGCTTCGACAACTACGTCGCCATCCTCACCGACCCGGGGTTCTGGAAAGCGACCGGCAACACGCTGATCTTCACGGTCACGAGCGTCGCCGCCCACCTCGTGCTGGGGCTGACCTTCGCGATGCTGCTGAACAGCCCGCTGATCAGCGCCGTGCCGCGGGCGATCTTCCGGGCCATCTACGTGCTGCCGTGGCTGTTCACCGCCGCCGTGATCGCGGTGCTGTGGCGAATGCTGCTCGCCCCGAACGGCATCATCAACTTCCTGCTCGACTCGAACATCGAGTGGCTCGCCTCCCCCCAGCTCGCGCTCGGCACGGTGACGTTCATCAACATCTGGGCGGGGTACCCGTTCTTCATGGTCAGTCTGCTCGCGGGGCTCCAGGGCATTCCGCAGGACCTCAACGAAGCCGCCCGCGTCGATGGCGCAAGCAGTGTGCAGCGCTTCTGGAACGTCACCATCCCCCAGCTGCGCCCCATCATCATCAGCCTGCTGCTGCTCGACCTCATCTGGACGTCGCAGCAATTCGCCCTCATCTGGATGACCACCGGGGGCGGGCCGATCGATGTGACCGAGGTGCTCAGCACCTATACCTACAAGCTCGCATTCGCGAACTACGACTTCGCGCAAGCCGCGACGTCCGCCGTGCTCGTGCTCCTGATGTCGATGGTGCTCGCGGTGTTCTACGTGCGTCACCAGAAGGCGAGGGACTGACATGTCGATCTCCACGAAGTCGCGGACCCGATCGGATGCGGCGCTGATCGCGGGCCCCCGCCCGCGGCCCGGCACCCGCGCGAAGAAACGCACCCGCCTCGCCCGCGCCGGCGTCATCATCGGGCTCCTCCTCGGCGCCGTGTTCGCCGCGGCCCCGGTGCTCTGGATGCTCTCGAGCTCGTTCAAGTCGAATCGCGAGATCTTCGAACTGCCGCCGCGCCTGATCACCGAATCATTCTCGTTCGACGCGTACGCGGCGATCCTGACGAACCCCGAGACCGTGCGGTTCTTCATCAACAGCTACGTGGTCGCGGGGGCGGTGACGATTCTCACGCTCCTCGTCGCCATCCAGGCCGCGTACGCGTTCAGCCGGTTCGAGTTCCGCGGCAAGCGGGTGCTGAACGTCGTGATCGTGAGCGTGCAGGCGGTGCCGCCGATCACGCTGTTGATCCCCTACTTCGGCCTGATGGTCGGCTTCGGGCTCTACAACACCTACGCGGGGCTGATCCTCACGTACATGGTGTTCACGCTGCCGTACGCGATCATCATGATGACCGGCTACCTGAACACGCTGCCGCGCGAGCTCGATGAGGCCGTGCGCATGGACGGTGCCGGGTCGTTCACGGCCCTCTGGCGAGTGCTCGTGCCGATCGCCGTTCCGGGCATCGTCTCGGTCGGGATCTACACGTTCATGATCGCGTGGAACGAGTACCTGTTCGCGTTGACGCTGACGCGCACTACCGACATGCGCACCGTGCCCATCGGCATCCAGTTGCTCATGGGTCAGCACTCGTACGAGTGGAACCAGATCATGGCGATGAGCATTCTCGGCTCGATCCCGGTGCTCATCCTGTTCCTCGTTCTGCAGCGCTACTTCATCAGCGGGCTGACGGCCGGCTCCGTGAAGAGCTGACGCTTTCCCGATCCTCGAACCACCTCACACGAAGGAGAACCACAGTGCTGTACACCGGCAAGTCCATCCTCGACGTCGCGAACGACCACAACTTCGCCATCCCGGCGTTCAACATCAGCGACTGGGCGATGTTCAACGGAATCATGGACATCAGCGAGGAGAAGGCCGCCCCGGTCATCATCGCGATCCACCCCGATGAGGTTTCGCACGTCACGACCGACCTGATCCAGGCGATGCACGCCCGAGCGCACCGCTCGAGCGTGCCGGTCGCGATCCACTGGGATCACGGCGGCACGTACGAGCAGATGATCGTCGCGATCCAGGCCGGGTTCACCTCGGTCATGATCGACGCCTCGCTGCTGCCGTTCGATGAGAACGTGGCGTTGACGCGGAAGGTCGTGGAGGCTGCCCACGCGGTCGGGGTGCAGGTCGAAGGCGAACTCGGCACGATCGGCGCGAACGACAGCTACGGCGAGTCGGGCGCGGCGGAGATCATCTACACGAACACGGAGGACGCGGTGCGCTTCGTGGCCGAGACGGGTGTCGACAGTCTCGCGATCGCGATCGGTACCTCGCACGGGTTGTACCCGGCCGATAAGAACCCGGAACTGCGTCACGACCTGCTCGAAGAGATCAAGGCGGCCGTCGGCATCCCGCTCGTGTTGCACGGGGGGTCGTCGAACCCGGATGCGGAACTCGCCCGCGCCGTGTCGCTCGGCGTCAACAAGATCAACATCTCAAGCGACATCAAGGTGTCGTACCACAACCGCATGCGCGAGATCCTCGGCACCGACGAGCGTCTGCGCGAGCCGAACGCGATCCAGCCGGAGGCCATCGCGGCGATGAAGGTGACCGCGGCCGAGAAGATCGATCTGTTCGGCGCGGCCGGCAAGGCGTCGCTGTACTAACGCCGCAGGAGGATCAGGATCGCGTCATGGGTAGTTCTCTCGTTCTCGGGCTCGGCGGCACCGTCGATTTCGAGGTGCACTGGGATCCTCGGGTGCTCGACGGGCTCGCCCGCTCGTACGCGATCCGGGTCGGTGAGCTGTCGGCGACCGCGCCGATCACCGATGAACGGTCGCTGGTCGTCACGATCCTCGCGTTCGTGGCGACCGGCGCCGGCGGCGAGTTCTTCGTCGAGTCGTCGGAGACGCTCGAGCGGTTCGCGTCTCGGTTCACGACGAAGGTGACGCTCGGCGGCACCGGGGTGCGGGCGGGGCTCGCGCTCGATCAGGTGGGCGTTGCGACCGTGCAGCATCTGGTGAGCATCGACGAAAACGTGCGGCGGTTGCTGCCGGCGTCGATCACGTCGGTCTGTTCGGCGACCGAGGACACGCTCGATCCGCACCTGATCGTGCAGTACCCGGCGGCGACGGTCGTGCGGTTGGTCGATGGCGAGGTCGTCTCGCCGGCCCCGAATCGGCTGATCTTCGCGAACGATCCACCGAACCGGGAGATGGCGATCGCCGCCGATCTCGGTGATGCGCTCGCCGACGCGCGCGTTTTTCTGGTGTCGGGGTTCAACACGATGCAGGACCACGATCTGCTCGTGCGACGGCTGGGTGAGCTGACTGCAGCGATGGTGCGGCTGCCGGAGGACGCCCTCGTGTACTACGAGGACGCGGGCTTCTACGTGCGGGAGTTCGCCGAGACGATCCGGGCGCACCTGCTGCCGTGGATCGACGTGTACGGCATGAACGAGGACGAACTGCAGGAGTACGTGCAGCGTCCGGTGGATCTTCTCGACCCCGATGATGTCGTCGCGGCGTTGGCAGAGGTGCGCCGGCTGATTCCGGCGCCCGTCGTCGTCGTGCACACGCGGTACTGGGCGATCGGGGTCGGGCCGAGCGCCGCGACAACGCGCACCGCGCTCGACAGCGCGGTGCGGATGGCGGCCACCCGGTACCGGCTCGGTGACGTGTTCGATCGCGCGGATCTCGACGTGACGGGGGAGCTGCCCCGGCATCCCGGGGGGCTGGCCGTGGTGGCGGCCGTCGAGGGTGCGGTGCCGGATGCGGCGGGCGTCGCCGCCCACGTCATCGATACGGCGTCGCCGACGACGATCGGCCTCGGCGACACGTTCGTCGGTGGATTCCTCGCGGGAGTCGTGAGTCGCAGCGAGGCGCCGGCCTGAGCGAGGTCCGGCCTGATCGGCGAGTTCGCGTCGTCGCCTCCGGTTGTCCACAGTCTGCGCGGCGTTGCGGGATGCGGGTGGATGCCCGGTATGCTCGCCGAACCAGAGCTCCTCGCTGGATCGCCGTGGACATTGGAGTCCTCATGGTTCGTCCCCGCCCCACCGCTCTTGCCGTGTTCGCCGCCACGATCGGGATGCTGCTGCTCGTCGCAGGCATCGTGCTCGCCGCGGACGGATCGCTCGTCGACGTTCGTCTCGCCAGGATCATGCTGTTCGCGGGCGTCAGCGTGCTCGCGATCGTCGCGGTCGTGTCGGTCGAGTACTCCCGCCTGCGTGCCGGTCGCACCCGGATGCGGGTTCGCTGACCCTCACGCAAACGGCCGGGTCGACCCATCGATCAGAACGGTGGGGGAGGCCCGCCGGGATCGTCGGGAATGAAGTGCACGGTCGGGGCGGGTGGGGTGTCGATGTAGGTGGTGCCGAGTGGGGAGGTCCATTCGAGTACCCCGCCGCCGAGTTGCCGCACCCGCCAGGCGGTGAATTGCTTCATGCTGTGGTGGCGTTGACAGAGGGCCTCGCAGTTGTCGACAGCCGTGGGGCCGCCGAGGTGATGGTCGACGGTGGTCGATTTCGCAGCGGATGGCGGGCACGCGGCATCCGGGAAAACGGCAGTGTCGGTCGCGGGCGCCGAGGAACCGGCGCATCGGCGCGCTCGCGAGTCGCGCGTCGGTGTGCAGCACGGCGCCGGTGACGGGGTCGGTGATCAGGCGGTCCCACGCTTCATCGACCGTTCCGGCGAGAAGCCGCGCGGTCTCGGCATCGATGGGGGAGCGCCCGACGAGGTCGGCGGGGTGCTCGTCGCCGCGAAGAAGGGTGAGCGCGGGCACCACGACCTGCACCTTCGCGCGGATGGCGCCGAGTGTGCCCGGCCCGTCATCGGTTCGCGTGGGGTCGGCACCCGGCTGCGCCGTGAGCAGCATGTCGGTGAGCAGGTCGACCCGAAGCTGGTCGACCGTGCGTGCGTCTGACGCGACGATCTCGTCCTGATCGAAGACACCGCCCGCTGCGTCACCACAACCCGCCGCGCCGCCCGAAGCCGCCGCCCGCATCCGCTCGCGGGCCTGGCCGCGCGCATCGACCGTGGCCGCGGCCTGCTGCGTCAGTCGGTCGTAGATGGCGTCGATGTGCAGCGTCGGGGCGATGAG
Organism: Microbacterium sp. cx-59; assembly: GCF_020805625.1. NCBI lineage: Bacteria > Bacillati > Actinomycetota > Actinomycetes > Micrococcales > Microbacteriaceae > Microbacterium > Microbacterium sp. cx-59. Next base: position 207,930 of record NZ_JAJHGO010000006.1, on the reverse strand, counting down.
GGTGAGCCCCGACATGCCGTCGCCGACGATGAACGTGCGGATGCAGCGATCCTCGCGGGCTTCCGCGTGCCGCTCGGTGAGGCTGCGCGGATGCAGCCGCTCGGCGAGGATCGCCAGTTCCGCCCGCAGGCGCCCCGCGGTCTCGTCTTCGCAGCGGATCAGCGCGAGCTGCTCGAACTCGGCACGGGCCTCGGGCGGAAGCGGCCGCCCGAGCTCCGTGATCAGTTGCACATGAGCGCGAGTGATGGTGCCCTTCTCCCACGCATCGAGCGTCGCGGGGAATCCGTCCACCAGCATCGCCGCGTCGTTGATCTGCCGCTGCATCGAACGGTCGGAGGTGCGCATGACTCCGGCGAGCTCGGCTGCGATGGCACGCAGTGCCATCTCGGTCGCCTTGACCGACGAGGATGCGTGCGCCGTGTGCTGCTCGGCCAGCTCGAGGGCGCGCGCGAGTGCACGACTCATGCGCGCCTGCCCCGCCGCGACCTGCGCGTTCGCGGCGCTCGCCGCGTGCACGATGTCGGCCAGCGTCGCGGTCTCCGCGTCGCTGAATCCGATGAACGTGCTCGTTGCCATGCCCCAATTTTACGAAGAGCCTCCGACATCGGCTCCCCAGGTCAGCGGCTCATTCGAGACCCGTGGAGAGCTCCCCGAATCAGCGTCCTGGGGAGGAGGAGTGCGGCGACGCTCACCGATCACCGCGCCCACCGGTCTCTCGCCGCGGGTGGCGCGGCGGTGCGTTTCGATCACGTCGAATCCGGCGGCCTGCCGAGGCTATCCCGCACTCCCCAGACCCACACCCCTTACTCGCAGGTGTACTCGTGCCCGTTGGAGAGATGCACGCCGGGGCCGAGGTCGGCGCAGATGCTGGCGTTGCCGAGCGCCGCGAAGTACGCCAGCAGCGCGATCGTCGCGGCGATCATCACGATCGAGATCAGGATGCCGGCGAGGGCCAGCCGCCGCGGCTGCAGGGTGCGGCCGAGGTGCCGGAACGACGCCGCACTCAGCACGAATCCGATCAGCGCGAGCACGGGAAGGAACGAGAGCACGAACCCGGTGATCGTGGCAGCGGTCCACGCGGTCGCCTGCCGCGGGGTGTCGTACTGGCGCGGGCCCGGACGCGCCTGTCCCTGCGGGTGCGCGCCGCCGGGGCAGGGGTGCCCGGGCCGCATCGTCTCGAGGGCGCGGAGCTCATCCGGTTCGAGCGTGCCCGCCCGGGCGCGCGCGGCGACCGCCATCATGTCTCGGTCGCTGCCGACGCCGGCCGCGTGCATCTGGGTGATCGCCCACGCGTACGCCGCGCGCTGGTCTTCCGACATCGCGCGGTACATGCGCGTGACCCGGTACAGGACGGCGAAGAAGAGGATGCTGACCAGCAGCGCCATGAATCCGTCGCCGGCGTGGTTGTCGAAGTCCGTGGTCCACAGAAAGATGCCGGTGGCCAGAGATACGACGCCGAAGCCACCGAGCACGGAGATCTGCGTGATCCAGTAGCCCTTACCCCGTTCGCCGTCTGCCACACGCCCACTCTAGGTCGGGCCACCGGCAGCCCCGATTCCCGTAGCTCAGGTCGCGTTCACTTCGCGGGTTCCTTTCGTTCACGGACGGTCGTTCGGCGTCGTTACGTTGCTTGACGGACCGCGCACCCGAGCGTGACCCCCGACAGATGAGAATGCGAATGAGAACAACGAGCCGAACCCGACTGAGTATCTTGACCGCTGTGACCGGGGCGCTCGCCCTCGTTCTCGGTGTCTCCGCCGCCGCTCCCGCCCCCGCGGCGCTGGCCCTGACCGAGGCTGCGGGCGTGGGCGCCCCGCAGCAGATGCTGATCGAGAGCGTCCACGCGAGCGGCAAGGTGCTCGAGATCGGCAACGATCGCGCCCAGCTCACCGGCGCCGACAACCAGCCCGCCGCCGCGGCGATCTTCGCCCGCGGCACGAACGGCCCCGACCTCGTCGCCCAGACCATCACGGCCTACCCGGTGACGGGCAAGACGGCGACGTACGTGTTCGCGAACCCGGAGGGCGAGGTTCTCGTCCGTAACGCGAACGAGTCGGCGGCTCCCCGCTTCCTCTCCGCTCGGACGGTCGACATCGCCGCCGCCGCACAGGACCCGTACGCGCAGTGGGTCGCGGTCGATGCCGGATCGGGTGCCGTCTACCTCCACAACGTTCAGCCCGACGGGCAGGGTCGCACCGCGGCGCTCGACATGTACGACTGGAAGACGGCCGACACCTCGCAGATCCAGACCTACGACTCGGGAACCGCCGCCGTGCAGAAGTGGCTGCTGCGTTCCGTGATCCCGGAGGTGGCGGTCTTCTCGGGTCGCACCGACCTGGGCGCGATCCCGGTTCTGCCGTCGGAGCGCACGGCACGGTACAGCTGGGGGGCGACGGCCGCTCTCACGTCGATCTCTTGGAACATGCCCGCCCCCGAGGTGTGGCAGTCCGAGGGGACCGTCACGGTCTCCGGAACCGGCGTCGGATTGCTCGGCGAGACCGTGCCCGTCAGTGCGCAGTACGTCGTCGGCTCGCTCGGTGACGCGATCCCCGCCACGATCAGCGGTCACGTCGGCATCACGGTGAAGCAGCTTCGCATGCTCGAGCCGGCGCGGGTCGAGCGCCGGGTCTCCGGGTCGTCCGCCACCGTGTCGGCCCCGGTCGTCTGGGACTGGACGGGGATCACGGATGCGGCGGCCGCCCAGCCGGGAACCTTCACCGTGCCGGCGGCAGCGAGCAGCGGATTCTCCGCATCGCTCGTCGTGACGATCGTGGCGACCGAGCAGGTCAACATCGCGCGGGGTGCGGGCATCCACTTCGGCGTGCTGTTCGGCGAGGGCTCCGCGCTCAACGACGGCAACCGCGACCGGGTCGGGTTCTCCGACTGGCGAAGCGGCGGCGCGGCGAACCGCGTGACGCTGAACCGGGCCACGTACTTCTTCGATCAGCCGCAGCAGATCACCGGCGCTGCCGTCTTCGATCGCGGCACCGACGCGAAGCTCAACGTGGGCACCGCGACCGTGCAGTACCGGAACCTCACCGGCGGATGGGTCGACCTTCCGGCGAAGAACCTCACCTGGCCGTACACGAACGCGACGCCGCAGCTCGAGCTGACGGTCGACAGCGAGCCGGTGCTCGCGACCGGCGCCCGCGTGGTCATCACGACGAAATCGACCTCCACCTGGATGTCGCTCTCCGAGTTCGAGGTCTACGGACCCGCATCCGCTCCGTCCGCGCGCTGACCCGCATCCGCTTTCCCCACTTCTCGCAAGGAACCCCGTGAAATCACCTGCCCCTCGACGCGCCCTGCGTCGAACGCTCGCCGCGGTCGTCAGTACCGCCGTCGCTCTCGGCCTCGCCACCACCGGCGCCACGGTCGCCACGGCGGCAACGCCACCGACCGCCCCCGACGCCGACAACGGCTCCAGCTTCATCCTTCCCGTGCTCCCCGACACGCAGTTCTACTCGCGGTACAGCGCGTCGCAGTTTTACCCGAAGTACGGCACCAACCCGTTCGAGGTGCAGACCCAGTGGATCGTCGACAACCAGCGTGAACTGAACATGCCGTTCGCCGTACACGTCGGCGATGTCGTCGACCAGCAGGGTGTGACCGGCGAGTGGGAAGCCGCCGACAAGGCCATGGACATGCTCACCGCCGGGGGAGTGCCCTACTCGATCCTTCCCGGCAACCACGACGTCTCCGACATGAACGCCCGTTCGTCGACCGGGATCTCCGGCAACTACCGCGCGCGTTTCGGTGCGTCCGCGATGGCTGCGCAGTCGGCGGCGACCGGGAGCACGCTGCTCGGCACGTTCCAGGACGGACTCTCGTCGGCGTACCTGTTCGAGGCCGAGGGCCACACCTGGATGTCGCTCGCGATCGCGTGGAACGCCTCCGATGACACGTTCGCGTGGGCGCAGGGCATCCTCGACCAGAACAAGGGCATCCCCGTCGTGCTGTCGTCGCACGCGATCATCAACATCGCCGCCGACCAGGCGTCGCCCGCGTCCTGGTGGTGGGGCGACCTGCTCTGGGACCGGCTGATCCGCAAGAACGACCAGATCATGCTGACGGTCAACGGTCACTTCCACGGCGCGACCAAACGCACCCTGACCAACGACTTCGGTCACCCGGTGCACCAGATCCTCACCGACTACCAGATGGCCGCCGACGGAGGGAACGGCATCTTGACGCTGTTCGAGTTCGATCTGAGCAACCAGAAGATCGACGTCGAGTCGGTGTCGCCGTGGGTGACGAAGAAGGACGCGGGTTCGCGGGCCTCATCCGATACGCCCGTGCTCACCGGCCCCAGCCAGTCGTTCAGCTTCGCGTTCGACTTCAACGGCCGTTTCGGCTGGACGACGGATGCGGCGGAGGAGAACAACGCCGACCTGTCGAAGCGCGCGAAGGAGATCGTGTCGGAAGGATGGGTCGGCGGCGACGGAAGCGGCACTCGTGCGGATGCGGGCGCGCCCAGCGACTACCCGCAGGTCGACGGAACCGTCGCGCACTGGCGCTTCGGCGATGTGGCGACGGGCGTCGTCGATGAGACGACGGTGATCCCGGATGTGGCGGGCTCGAGCCCGATGTACCGCAACGCGGTCGACACCACCGATCACCCGGAGCTTCTCGAAGATGTGAACGTGACGCACACGAACCGGGCGCTGTACTCGGCCGACCCGGGTGCCATCTGCTTCACCGGCGCGACCCGCAACCCGAGTGGACCGGACCGGTTGTCGTACATCACGACCGAGTACGGCGCTCCGGCGACGTTCGCCGATCTGAACGCGGAGGACGGCTACACGATCGAGACGTTCCTGCAGCTCGACGCGACCTGGACCGAGAGCGCCAACCGCTGGAGCGCCGCGCTGACCCGCGGCGGGTCTCGCGCGTGGACCGGCATCGCCGACAGCTCCGACCCCGGTGCGGGGGTCGCGTGGCTCGGTATCTCCAGCCTGCGCGAGTACCAGTACTCGGCCGCCACCTCCGACCGCGGTCAGAGCTACACACTCTGGTCGGGCGAGATCATGCAGAGCGCCTGGCACCACGTCGCCATCGTCAACGACCCGATCGCGGACACGGCGATCATGTACGTCGACGGGGTGCCGGTGCTGCGGAACGCGTCGCAGGTCGGCGGGATGATGGCGTCGAACTTCATGCCGTGGATCATCGGCGCGTCGACGTGGGATTCCGAGCCCGAGCACGGCTGGAACGGATGCGTCGGCGAAACCCGCATCGTCGATCACGCCCTGAAGGCGGACCAGTTCCTCTACAACCGTGTCGACATCGACGCGACGGGGGCGGGCTTCGCGGTGACGACCGATCTCGCGAGCGTCTACCCGCACGACAGCCGGATCGCCTCGCTCTCCGGGCGTGGTCACGCCGGTGCGTCGGTGCGCGTCGAGTCCGACGGCGTGCTGCTCGGGAAGGCGGAGGTCGCTGCCGACGGCACGTGGACGGTGGCGCTCACCGAGCCGCTGGCCGGTTCCGGCTCGTACGGTCTGTCGTTCGTGCAGTCGATCGGTTCGCGTGACGGCAAGGCGCTCGATGCCGTCGTCGTGATCGGTGAGGATGCGGGCTGGACGCCGGCCGAGTCCGATCTGGCCGCCGATCTCGAGGGCAAGATCGCGGTGACACCGAACCCGTTCGTCGCCGGGGCTGAGCTGACGGTCGCCGTGCCGGCAGGTCACGAGGGCGAGACGGTGCACGTGTTCGCGTTCTCCACGCCGGCGGTGCTCGGCACCGGAACCGTGGGTTCGGGCTCGACCCTGCGCGTGAGCACCCCGTCGAGTCTCGCGCTCGGTGAGCACCGTGTCGCGGTGTACTCGGCGGCCGGTGACGTTCTCGGCTGGCAGCGTGTGACGGTGCAGGCTCCCACTGTCGAGGAGCCGGTCATCATCCCGATCGATCAGCCGATCGAGGGCGGCCCGGTCTCGCAGGAGCCGACCCGCGGCGGGGTGTCGGCGCTCGCCGTGACGGGTGTCTCGGTGCTCGGTACGCTGCTCGTCGCCGCGGGTGCGCTGATCGTGGGTGGGATCCTTCGTTCCCGCCGGGGTCGCCGCGCGGACTGACGCCGTCGGAGTGCAATCGGGGGCGTGCCGCGTTGCGGTGCGCCCCCTTCACGTGTGCGCGTGTGCAGCCGTGCAACGCGAGTCATGCGGGTGGCAGGAATGCTGCCCGCATCAGAACTGCGGCAGGCGATCGGGCGGGGGACCGCCGGGTTCGACTCCGGGCGGGGGACCGCCGGGATCGTCGGGAATGAAGTGCACGGTCGGCGCCGGCGGGGTGTCGATGTAGGTGGTGCCGAGTGGGGAGGTCCATTCGAGTACCCCGCCGCCGAGTTGCCGCACCCGCCAGGCGGTGAATTGCTTCATGCTGTGGTGGCGTTGACAGAGGCCTTCGCAGTTCTCCACGTCGGTGGGTCCGCCGAGGTGATGGTCGATGGTGTGGTCGATTTCGCAGCGGATGGCGGGCACACGGCATCCGGGAAAACGGCAGTGTCGGTCGCGGGCCGTCAGGAATCGGCGCATCGGGTCGCTCGCGAACCGGGAATCGGTGTGCAGCACGGCACCGGTGACGGGGTCGGTGATCAGGCGGTCCCAGGCGCTGTTCACGGCTCCGGCGATGGCGCGTGCGGTCGCGGCGTCGATGGGGGAGCGGCCGACGAGGTCGGCGGGGTGCTCGTCGGCGCCGAGCAGGGTGAGCGCGGGCACGACGACCTGCACCTTCGCGCGGATGGCGCCGAGCGTGCCCGGCCCATCGTCGGTGCGTGTGGGGTCGGCACCCGGCTGCGCCGTGAGCAGCATGTCGGTAAGCAGATCAACGCGCAACTGATCGACGGTGCGCTCATCGGACGCCACGATCTCGTCCTGATCGGACGCACCAACACCGACACCGACACCGGTGCCGCCTGCAGCTCGAGTCTGAGCTGCGGCCCGCGCCCGCACGCGCTCTCGAGCCTGGGTTCGCGCGTCGACGGTGGCCGCGGCCTGCCGTGTGAGCCGGTCGTAGATGGCGTCGATGTGCAGAGTCGGGGCGATGAGGGTCAGCCCCGACATGCCGTCGCCGACGACGAAGGTGCGGATGCAGCGATCCTCGCGGGCTTCCGCGTGCCGCTCGGTGAGGGTGCGCGGATGCAGTCGCTCCGCGAGGATCGCCAGTTCCGCCCGCAGGCGCCCCGCGGTCTCGTCTTCGCAGCGGATCAGCGCGAGCTGCTCGAACTCGGCCCGCACCTCGGGCGGAAGCGGCCGCCCGAGCTCCGTGATCAGCTGCACATGAGCGCGAGTGATCGTGCCCGCCTCCCACGCATCGAGCGTCGCCGGGAATCCGTCCACCAGCAGGCCGGCGTCGTTGATCTGCCGCTGCACCGACCGGTCGGAACTGCGGATCGCCCCGGCGAGCTCGGCTGCGATCGCACGCAGTGCCATCTCGGTTGCCTTCACCGATGACGACGCGTGCGCGGTGTGCTGTTCGGCCAGCTCGAGGGCGCGCGCGAGCGCCCGACTCATGCGCGCCTGGGCGGCGGCGGCATCTGCGCTTGCGGCGCTCGCCGCGTGCACTATATCGGCCAGCGTCGCGGTCTCCGCGTCGCTGAATCCGATAAACGCGCTCGTTGCCATGCCCCAATTTTACGAAGGGCCTCCGACATCGACATCCCAGATCAGCGGCTCATTCCAGACCTGTGGAGAACTCCCCGAAAGAGCTTCCTGTGGAGGATAAGATCCAGAACGAGCACCGCACCGCCGACCGCCACGACCCCGCATCACCGCCCCCGCGCATCCGCCCGTACAGATTGGGACCGATGGGAACTCTCGAATCCCGGCACCGCGCCGTATCCATCGCTGCGACGATCGTCATGGTCGTGGTTTCTGTCGTCAATGCGGTGAGCTGGGCGCTCGCGGGACTGACGAGTCAGGCGTGGGCGTTCGTCGCGGTGGGGTTGCTCATCGGAGTGTTCCTGCTGTGGCCGGTGTGCCGTCGCCGCATCACCGGGTGGTCGCGCGCGTGGATTCTTCTCCTCTTCGTCGTGCAGGCGTTCGGCGGCTGGACGACGTTCTCGATCGTGCAGCTGGCGGTGCCGGCATCCCTTGCTCAGATTCATGTCGTGTGGGTGGTGCTCTTCCTCGTTGCGTTCGTGACGCGCGAGATCGCGGATGCATCGATCGGAGTGGCGCGGCGTGCCGACGTGCGGCGAGATGCGCGGCGCGCGGAGCAGCGGCGGATCGAAGCGAATCGCGAACGCGAGCTGGAGTACTCGCGACGGGTCGAACGCGCGCACAGCGCGGTGGCGCAGGCGAGCCGGCCGGGTGCGTTGACGGGGTACGAGCCCGATGATCTTGCGGGGGTCTCGCTGGGGCAACCGCCGCACATGTACGGCGTTCCGGGCGTCGGACTCGAGGCGGCCGGGTATCCCGAAGTGGCCACGGAGCTGGGCCGGCAGGGCGAGCGCAACTTCGCGAAGGCGCTCGCGAAGGCCGGTCTTCTCGACCGCTTCGCGACGTTCTGGTCTGTGCACATGCCCGATCAGACGCTGGGGGCCAGCGCCGAGTTTCCGACAGACGTCGACTGCGTGATCATCACGGGCCGATCCGTGTTCTTGATCGACGTGAAGAATTTCGCGCAGGGCGACGTCACCTGGGTCACGGAGGCGGTGGATGACGGCGACGGCCGATCGCATCACCAGCTCGTCGCCGTCGACAACGTCACGGGCGGCTACGTCGGCCAGCCGCGGTGGATGACCCGGAACATGCAGTTCGCCACCGACCGGTTCGGGGCACGATTCACCGGGAGCGGCATCCGGCTCCGGGTGCAGCCGCTCGTCGTGATGATGCCGCGCCCCGAAGGTCTCGGGGTCGTCGAGGGAGTGATGTGGCCGGATGCGGTGCCCACCGTGGGGCTTCCGGATGCGCTCGCGCTTCTCGCGAAGGAGCGTCCGTTCGATCCGACGGGGCGAGACAGTGAGCTGCTCCGGGCGATGCTGAAGACGCTCATCAAGGATGACAGCGGAACTGCTCCCATGCCGCGGATCACGCGTCCCTGACCGCATCCGCAGAACCCCGCCGCCCGCCGAAACCCGACCCCACCCCTACCGGGAGTCTGCGACCTGGATCGCGGCTCGTCGGGTGCGGACGTCGAGCTTGCGATAGATGGCGCGGATGTGCGTTTTGACCGTCGGGTAGCCGATGTCCATTCGCGTGGCGATCTCTTCGGCGGTCATCGTGGTGCGGAGGTAGGCGAGCACCTCGCGTTCCCGCGGGGTCAGGATTCCGGTGACGAGCCGCGAGAGGGTGTCGCGTTGCGCGAAGATCGCGCGCAGGAGCGGGTCGTGCGGCGACCCTCGTTTCGCGTGCGCGGCGAGAAGATCGCCGACCGTCGGGTCGGACGTGAGGAAGGGCGCCAGAACGCCCTCCCGCGCGGCCAGCTCCAGGGCGCGGTCGAGATACTCGTGCGCCTGTCGTCCGCGACCGGATGCGGCGCTGAGCACGGCCGAGGTGACTAGCGTGCTCACGAGCGCGTACTGCGGGAGAGGCATCGCGGCGGCGAGGGCAAGCGCCTGTCGGGCACGGTCGAACTCGTCGAGCCGCGCGTAGAGCTCGCCGAGGAGAGCGTGTGCGACGGCCGCTCCGGTTCGCACCAGGGCGGGAGCGGCGATCGCCAGCGCCCGCTCGTCGCGCCCCTCGGCGTGCGCGAGCCAGGCGCCGACGACGCTTCGCAGCGTGCCCCAGGAGATGCCGTGTTTGTCGGCCGCGCTGACGCCCTGCAGGAGACGCGCTGCCTCGGGGTAACGCTCCGCCCGCCCCAGGGCGATCAGGCTCAACGTCAGGTAGAGCCGGGCCTGCGCCTCGAAATCGTTGCCGGGGCTTCCCTCGACGACGATCGAGTCCAGAAGCCGCACGGCCTCCGGAAAGTCGCCGCGCCAGAACGCGATGGTTCCCCGATTGGACTGCGGCAGGCCCCCTTCGAAGCGATCCCAGTCGCTCTGCCGGGGCGCGGCGGGAAGACCGTCGAGAATCCGCTCGGCCTCGGTGAAGGCGCCCGCCTGGGTGAGCGCGAACGCGAGGTTCGACTGCGCGAGCCGAAACGTCTCCTCGCGCGACTGCAGGCGCGCCTCGTCACTGGCGGAGCGCAGAAGAGTGATCGCGTCGGCGAAGTTCCGCCGAAGACGCACTTCCGTCCAGCCGAGCAGGAACAGCGCGGACGGGTAGTCGTCTTCCGGTCCGCACTGGGCGAGGGCGTCGCGCGCGCGGTCTGCGGTGGCCGCCTTCGTGGCGTTGTCGGGCGCGAGGAGGAGGGTCGTGAAGCACACGACGAAGTCGTCCGCGGCGACGCGCATCCCCTGCCCGCGGAGGAATGCGGCGCCGTGCTGATCGCCGGCCAGGTCTCTGCAGCACGCCCGGATCAGCAGGATGTGCGGGTCGTGGCCGTCGGGAAACTCGATGCAGAGCTCTTCGAGCTCGCTCGTCCGAGACTCCAGCACGAGGCGAAGCCAGTTGCGCCGCAGAAGACGGGCCGCAGCCTCGGTCCTCCCCGCGGAGAGTTCCCGGCGCACGGCGTCGATCATGGCTCTCAGAGTATCGCCGCACCGGGTCGCACCCGGGTGCGCGCGTCACATAGCCCGGGCGCGAGCGTCACAAAGAACGGCGCCTCATCCGAGAAGGATGAGAGCGCCCGTTCCGGCACCCCGCAATCGGGATTATTGCCCCGATGCGAGTTCTCATTCCGGGCCTGAACCGGCACAACGTGGCCGGCGAACTCCTCGCCGGCGTGACGTTGGTCGCGATCGCGATCCCGTTGAACATCGGCTACGCGCAGATCGCCGGGCTGCCCGCATCCGCGGGTCTGTACGCCCTCGTCGTTCCCGCCCTGGTGTGGGCGCTGCTGGCGTCATCGCGGCAGCTGGTCGTGTCGTCGGATGCGGCGTCGGCCTCGCTGGTCGCGTCGTCGCTCGGGGGCCTGGCCGTCGCGGGCTCGCAGAGCTACGCGGTCATGGCGTTGGCGCAAGCGGTCATCTGCGGGGTCGTCTTCCTGCTGATGGCGGTGTTCCGGCTCGGCTTCCTGGCGACCTTCCTGTCGAAGCCGATCTTGATCGGTTTCGTCGGCGGACTCTCGCTCGACATCCTCGTCTCGCAGGTCGCGAAGGCGCTGGGGGTGCACGTCGATTCCGGCGCGGAGTTCACGGCGAAGGTCGTGGCTCTCGCGACCGGCCTCGCGGACGCCAACCCGTGGTCGATGCTCATCGCGGTGAGCGCCGCCGCGATCCTTTTGATCGGACAGCGCCTCGCGCGCGCCGTGCCGTGGGCGCTCGTCGTCATGGTCGCGGCCACCTCGGCCGTGGCGCTGACGCACGCCGATGCGGCCGGGGTGCAGGTGCTCGGCGCCGTGCCCGCGGGACCTCCGGATCTGACGTGGCCGGTGCTGGATGCGGCGCAGTGGCTGGTGCTCGTGCCCTCGGCCCTGGCTCTCGCGATGGTCGCTTCGGCCGAAGGCCTGCTCGTCTCCCGCTCCTACGGTGAGAAGCACCAGTACGCCACGCGGCCGAATCGCGATCTGTTCGCCTTCGGCGTCGCGAACATCGCCGCGGGGGCGAGCGGATCGTTCGCGCTCGGGGCCTCGACGAGCCGCACCGCGGCGATGGACCGTGCGGGATCGCGCACGCAGTTGCCCTCGCTCGTCCTCGCCGGCGGCACCCTCCTGCTGCTCCTGTTCGGTACCGACCTGCTCGCCGAGATTCCGGCGCCCGCCATCGGCGCGATCGTCGGCGTCGCGATCCTGCCGTTGCTCGGTTTCCGAGAGCTCCGCCGGCTGTGGCGGCTCTCGCGATTCGAGTTCTGGATCGCCGTCGTCTGCTTCGTCGTCACGCTCACGGTCGGGTCGATCGCCGGCATCGTCGTAGCGTTCGTGCTCGCGTTGATCAATCTCGCGCGGCGGGCCGCGACCCCGACGATCGACGTGCTCGCCGACGACGGAAATCCCGCCCACGCGCTCGTCGAGGGCACGACGGCGGGCCAGACCACCGCGGCCGGGACCATCATCATCCGGATGGCGGCGCCCTTGTTCTTCGCGAACGGAGCCGTGTTCACGCAGGCGGTGAAGTCCGCGATCACGGATGCGGGCGGCCCGGACGACGTCCACCGTCTCGTCGTCGACATGGAGGCCGTCACCGACGTCGATGTCACCGGTGCCGACGAGTTCGATGGTCTGCGCACCTGGCTTGCCGCCGCGCGGATCGAGCTTGAGTTCAGCCGGGTGCGCAGCAATGCGCGGGCGCGTCTCGCTCGATTCGGTGTCGTCCGCGCGGGCGACACGGTGTTCTCGACGAACCGCGCCGCCGCATCCGCTTCGCTCGCATCTTCGGAAGGAACCCGACCGTGCTGAGTCCTGTCATCGGTGAGCTGCTTCCGCTCACCCTCGCCATCGCGGTGAGCCCGTTGACGATCGTGGCGGTCATCCTGATGCTGCTCTCGCCGAATGCGCGCCGGACCGGTCCGGGCTTTCTCATCGGCTGGACGCTCGGGGTCACGATCCCGGTCGTCGTCTTCGTGCTCATCGCGAGCGCGCTGCCCTCGCAGGGTGATTCCGACGGGCCCGACGTCACCCGCGCCGTCGTGCAGTTCGTGCTCGCCGCTCTCCTTCTTCTTCTGGCCGTCGTGCAGTGGCGCCGTCGGCCGCAGGCGGGTGAAGAACCGGCGCTCCCGAAGTGGATGGCGGCGATCGATTCGTTCACGTTCGGCCGTGCGCTCGGTCTGGGTCTGCTGCTCTCTGTTCCGCGCCCCAAGAACCTCCTTGTCGCGGCGAGCGCCAGCGTGATCATCGCCGGAGCGGGGGTGCCGATCGGGTCGGAGGTCGTCGCGATCGCCGTGTTCGTGTTGTGCGCCGTGTCGACCGTGCTCGTCCCGGTCGTTGCCTTCCTCGTTGCGGCTGGCCGACTTCGGCAGCCCATGGAGGCCCTCCGTCGGTGGCTCGCCCGAGAGAACGTGGTGATCACCACGGTGCTCCTCGTGGTCATCGGAGTACTGATGCTCGGTAAAGGCATCGGCTCGCTCTGAATCCCTCGCGCGCTGCGACGCAGCGCGTTACCCGAATCGAAAGGAAATCGCACATGCAATTCTGGGACATCCTCGGCTGGATGCTGTGGTCTGTGGTCTTCATCAGCTACCTGTTCGCCCTCTTCTCGATCGTCGGTGATCTGTTCCGCGATCACGCGCTCAGCGGGTGGTGGAAGGCCGTCTGGATTCTGTTCCTCATCTTCGTTCCGCTCCTGACGGCGCTCGTCTACCTCATCGCCCGCGGGTCGGGCATGGCGGCCCGCAGCGACCGCGCCGCGCGATCCGCGCAGACGGCGGCTGAGTCGTACATCCGCGAGGTCGCCGGACGCAGCCCCAGTGACGAGATCGCGGCGGCGGCGGCTCTGCGAGACGCCGGCTCGATCAGCCCGGACGAGTTCGCGATCCTGAAGGCGAAGGCGCTGGCATGACCGCCTTCTCCGCACCCGGGATGTGATCTGACGTGGCGTTCCTGCGCAGGGTCGGGCGTCCTGGCCTGATCGGGCTCGCGGCGCGCACGGCCGTCGTCGCGGGCACGGCCACTGCGGTGAGCGGTGGAATCACCGCTCACCAGCAGAAGAAGGCGCACGACGAGTTCGCGGCCGAACAACACGCGGCTGAGCAGCCGGCGGACGCATCCGTCGACCTCGTCACCGAACTGCAGAAGCTCGGCGACCTGCGCGCCGCGGGCGTGCTGGACGACGCCGAATTCGCCGCCGCGAAGGCGCGTCTGCTCCACTGACCCCGGCGGGGGCGCCGTGCGTCGGCGCCCCCGCCCACCGAAGGAAGGAACCCCGTGACTGCCATCCCCGTCAATGTCGTGAACTTCGCCCGCGCCGAGACCGACCTCATGTTCGCGCGGCTCGCCGCGGGCGTGGGGGTCGGGGTGTGGAACCACACCTACGAGCTGAAGCCGCTCGACGATCAGCCCATCATTCGCCAGAACCGCGACACGCTCTACAGCAGCGCGATCGTCGACGTTCGGGACGGCGTGACCGTCACGCTCCCCGATACCGGCGATCGTTACATCTCCGTGTGGGTGATCAGCCAGGACCACTACGGCCCGGTCATCCTGCGCGACCCCGGCACGCACCTGCTCACCCGCGAGCTGGTCGGCACCGATTACGCCGCGCTCATTGTGCGCATCCTCGTCGACCCGAACAGTCCCGACGACGTCGCCGAGGTGAATGCGCTGCAGAATGCGCTGCGCATCGACGGCGGCGGTGCGGGCGCGTTCCCGCTGCCCGAGTACGACGAACCGTCGCAGACCGAAACGCGTGATGCGATCCTCACGCTCGCCCGGGGTGTCAGCAAGTACGACCACTCCTTCGGCACCGAAGCGGAGGTCGACCCGATCCTGCATCTGCTCGGCACCGCATCGGGATGGGGCGGCCTGCCCGAGTACGAGGCGACGTACGTCAGCGTCGATGAGGGTCTTCCCGTTGACGAGTACCGCCTCCGGCTCAAAGATGTACCCGTGGAAGCGTTCTGGTCCGTGTCGCTGTACAACGCGGCGGGTTACTTCGAAGAGAACGCGCTCGGCGTCAACAGCATCAACAGCCTCACGGCGACGCCGGATGCGGATGGTGCGGTCACCATCCGGTTCGGCGTGCAGCTCGACGGCGCAGACAACGCGCTGCCGATCATGCCGGGCTGGAACTACGTGCTGCGCCTGTACCGTCCGCTCCCGTCCGTTCTCGACGGTACGTGGACGCCGCCGCGTCCCGAAGTGATCTGACCGCTCGTGGAATCGACGACCGAGCAACTGCGCGCGCAGCTCGCCGATCTGCAGACGGCTAATGACGCGCTGCGCCGCGAACTCGCGGACGGGCGCTCCGGCACGCGCCCCGAGCGGCCGGCGCGAGCCGCACGCACGGCCTGGGGGTGGGCAGTGCTCTCGGCGGTCTTGATCACCGTGGGGGCGGTCGTCGCGCCGGTCGCCGTGGTCTCGGCGTGGGCGAATCACGAGCTCACCGACACGGCGTACTTCGTCGACACGTTCGCCCCGCTGGCGGATGACCCGGCGGTGCAGGACTTCGTCGCTGCGGAGGCCGTGACCGCGATCGAGTCGGCACTCGATATCGAGGCGCTCGCCGACGATCTCTTCTCCGGGCTGGCCGGCCTCGACATCGACCCGCGCGCAAAAGCGGCGCTGGGGTTGCTGCAGGCGCCGGCCGTGGCCGGGGTCGAGGGGATGATCCAGCGCACGGTGACCGAGTTCGTTCGCTCCGACGCCTTCTCGCAGGTGTGGCGACAAGCCCTGACCGCCGCCCACACGCAATTGGTCAACACCGCGACGGGCCAGGCGGATGCGGTGATCACGATCGGGCAGAACCAGGAGGTCAGCCTGCAGCTCGGGCCGATCATCGAGTCCGTGAAGCAGCGCCTGCTCGACAACGGCTTCGCGCTCGCCGACCGCATCCCGACGATCTCGCGAACGATCGTGATCGCGGAGTCCAGCTCGGCCGCGAGCTACGTCGCGCTTTACCAGGTCGTGGTCGCCGTGGGTGTCTGGCTTCCCTGGGTCGGGTTGCTGCTCCTGGCCGCCGGCGTGCTCGTTGCGCGTCGCCGTTCGCTCGCCCTGCTGTGGGCCTCGGGTGCGCTGCTGCTGTCGATGGTGTTGGTGGGCGGCGGCATCGGCGTCGGAGAGAATCTCTTCGCGGTGGAGGTCGCATCCGCGATCCCGCACGATGCGGCGGTCGCTCTCTACGCGGGCATCCTCGGGTTCGTTTCGAGCATGGTCGTGGTGGTGGGGGTGCTGGCGGCGACCGTGTTCGTGGTGACGTTGTTCGCGGGCCCGTGGCAGTGGGCCCGCACGGTGCGGGGTCTCGGTGCGTCGGGGCTGGCCACCATCCGCAACCGCGCCGAGGTGCATGGCATCACCACGGGACGCACCGGGGAGTGGCTGTACCGGTGGCGGATGCCGCTGCGCATCGCTGTCGCGGCACTGTGCTCGGCGTTCATCGTGTTCACCCGGCCGCTCACCCCGGGGATGATCGTGTGGACCGCCGTGATCGGAGTGTGCGTCATCGGGGTCATGAGCGTGGCCTCCCGGCCGATGCCAGCGGACCCCGTGCGTGAGACGGAACGACAGAAGGAGATCGCATGACGGGCGAGCCCAGCCGGAGAGTGCAGATTCAAAGCGCTCCCAACCTCCGTGATCTCGGCGGCCTTGTCACTCCCGACGGGCCGACCAAGAGCGGAGTCGTGTACCGGTCGGCGACGCTGTCTTCGCTGACGGATGCGGACGCGTCGGCGCTCGCCGCCCTGGGCGTGCGGACGGTCTACGACCTGCGCACCGCCGACGAGGTTCAGGCTGCGCCCGACCACCTGCCGGAACAGATCGAGCGCGTCCCGCTCGACGTGCTCGCCGACAGTTCGCTCAGCGTCGCCGCGCGGCTCGGAGACCTCTCGGGAGATCCGCGGGCATTCGCGGCGTCGCTCGCCGGGGGTCAGGCCGAGCGCCTCTTCGAGGAGACGTATCGCGATCTGGTGCGGCTTCCGTCGGCGCTTCGGGGTTATCGCACGTTGTTCCTCGGGTTGCTCGATGAGAACCGCGAGGGAGCAGCGCTGTTCCACTGCACCACCGGGAAGGACCGCACGGGGTGGGCGGCCGCCTCGCTCCTGTCGGTCGCGGGGGTTGGCGCAGACGATATGTATGCGGACTACCTGCAGACCAACACCGATCTGCTTCCCGCGCTCGAGCCGGTGTTCCGTCAGGCGGAGGAGCACGGCGTGGATCGTGAGGTGCTGATGCCGGTGCTCGGGGTGCGCGAGAGCTACCTGGATGCGGCGTTCGCTCAGATGCGCGCGCAGTTCGGAACGATCGAGGGGTACGCGGCGGATGGCCTGGGCCTGAGCGGCGAAGAGCTCGCCCGGCTGCGCGCCTTGCTCGTCTGAACCGCGGCGGCGCGCGAAAAGGGCTCCGGGGTCTGCGCCTCCCCGGGGCCCTCGCCAGACTCTCGATTACCCGAGGTTCTGGTCGTCGAGCATCTGCGTGATGAGCACCGTGCCAGCCGCCAGCCGCCAGCCGCCAGCCGCCAGCCGCCAGCCGCCAGCCGCGTGCTGCGAGCCGCGTGCTGGGAGCCGCGTGCTGCGAGCCGCGATCTGCGTGCCGCAAGCCGCAAGCCGCAAGCCGCGATGTGGGTGCCGCGAGCCGCGAGTCGTGTGACGTGTGCTGCGAGTCGCGTGTTGCGTGCTGCGAGTCGCGTGCCGTGTGCCGCGATCTGCGTGGTGTGCGTGCCCGAGGGTCCTGCCCACGCCGGCACCCTGCGCCCACGCCCACGCCCACGCCCCCGCCCCCGCACAGGCGGATGTTCCGCAGCCAGCGCTGTCGACGCCGGTCAGTTCCGAGATGTGCGACTCCTGCATGCCACCTAGACGGAGTTCTCCCACGGTGGTGGTTCGTCGTCTCGTCGCGCCGTCGTCATGACGTCTCGGTAGGGTGACCGCTCGTCGTCGGGTGTGAAGTGCACCGCGGTGGGTGGCGACGGGTCGGGATACCTCGCGCCGAGCGGTGATGTCCATTCGACGACCCCGTCGTCGAACATCTGCACGCGCCAGGCGGTGAATTGCTTCATGGAGTGGTGTCGTTGGCAGAGGCATTGCAGGTTGTCGGTGCGGGTGGGTCCGCCGTCGGCCCAGTCGTGGACGTGGTCGATTTCGCATCGGATGGCGGGTGCGGCGCATCCGGGTGCGCGGCATCGCTGGTCGCGGCCGGTGATTTGTCGGCGGAGGCCCGGGGGGATGTCTCGTCGGTCGACGGCGAGGACCTGCCCGGTGATCGGGTGGGTGAGGATGCGGTCCCAGCCGGTGGTGGAGCTGCCGGCGAGGCGTCGGGCGGTGTCGGCGTCGATGGGTGCGCGTCCGGCGAGGTCGGCGGGGGAGTCGTCGGTGCCGAGGAGGGTGAGCACGGGTACGACGACCTGCACGTGCGCCCGGATCGCACCCAGGGTGCCCGGACCATCGTCGGTGCGGGTGGGATCGGCGTTGGGCTGCGCGGTGAGGGCCATGTCGGCGAGGAGGTCGGCGCGCACCTGGTCGATCGTGCGGGTGTCGGTGGCGTGGGCGGTGTCTTCGGGGTCGTCGGGGAGCCCGGCGGCGCGGGATTCCCGCAGCCGCTGTGCGGCCCCGGTGCGCAGGTCGGTGAGGGCGCGGGCCATCCGGGTGGCGCGGTCGTAGATGCCTTCGCCGATGACGGTGGGCACGATGAGTCCGAGGTGGCTCATTCCGTCGCCCAGGGGAGTGAAGAACACGCGGCGCTCTTCGCGTGCGTCGGCGTGGCGTTCGGTGAGGGTGCGGGGGTGCAGACGTTCGGCGAGGATCTGTAGCCCGGCCCGAACGCGCCCGGGGGTGTCCGTCTCGCACCGCCGCACGGCCTCCGCGTCGAACGCGGCACGCGCCTCGGGCGGCAGGACGCTTCCGGTTTCGACGATCAGGCGCACGTGCCCCTCGTGGATGCGGCCGTCGGCGAGGGCGGCGAGGGTGAGGGGATAGTTTTCGCAGAGTTCGGCGGCGGCGTTCATCCGGCGCTGCATGGTGCGGTCGGAGACCCGTGAACGGGCGCCGAGTTCGAGAGCGATCGCGCGCTGGGCCATATCGTGGTCGCGCACCCGGCGCGGAGAGCCCGCGCTCTGCGCTCGAGCCAGCTCCTCGGCCCGAGCGAGCGCTCGAGTCAGCTGCGCCTTCGATGCGGCGACGGCGGCATTCGCCTGTTCGACGGCGTGCGCGATCTCGCTCAGCGCGGCCTGGTCGGCGTCGCTGAAACCGATGACCCCGTCACGGCCCATGGCACCCCTCCTGAGACGGCGGCAACGCTCACGCGCTGTCGCAGCTCGCCGGGGCACTCGGCGATGAAACGGACCAAAAGCGGCTGCTTTCGACCTGAGATAAGTCTCGCACCAACCTCCGACATCGGCCCCAGCGGCATCGCCGCTCGACCGACCGGCCCTTGCTTGCACAGCGTCGAGCCCTACCCGGCGCAGCCCGACCGGCGCATCGCAACCGGCGCGCCGCAACTGGCGCAGCCCGACCGGCGCAGCCCGACCGGCGCAGCCCGACCGGCGCAGCCCGACCGGCGCACCGCAACCGGCACATCGCAACCGGCGCAGCCCAACCGGCGCAGCGCTCACGGCGCACCGCAACCGACGCATCGCAACGAGCGCACCGCATCCGGCGCAGGTCGACCGTCGAGTCAACGCCTGCACAGCGGCAGTCAGCTCGTGCGTCTCCTCCACAAGGTTGGCGAGGTGCGCGGGATGCGGGCTTGGTGAGGTCGACGGGTTCGCGGGGTCGGGTTTTCACGGGTGAACGGTGGGATCGGATCGAGCCGTTGCTGCCGTCGAACCAGGGCCACAGGAGTGCCCCGTTCGGTGACAGCCGCCGGGTGGTCGAGGGCATGGCGTGCCGGTATCGGACGGGGACTCCGTGGCGTGATCTGACGCGGGAGCAGTTCGGGCCGTGGCAGACGGTATGGAAGCGGCACCGCCGCTACGTCAGCGATGGATGGAGATCGGGTGCTCGCCATCGGCCGGTCTGGCTGATTGAGCCCGCCGGTCACGGAGTCGGGCGCTCTCGCAAACAGCGGCTTGGCCTTGCCACGAGGCATGACCTACCGTGCCATGACCTACCGTGCCGCCTTCGCCGTCCGTGCGGCCGTCGCCATCCGTGCCACCCGTCGCCACCCGTGCCGCCGTCGCCACCCGTGCCGTCCTCAGCTGGCTATGCGCACAGCAGGTATGCCCTACCCGAGCGCCTGCACGAAGTCGACAGCGAGCGACTCCATGAAAGCCCCGTGGTCGAGGCCCGGGGTGGGCGCGACGGTGGGGGGAAGGACACTCAAGAAGTCGAGATGCCCCACGCCCTCGTATGTGTGCACGCTGACTTCAGCGGGGGAAGCACGAAGGATCTCTGCGGTCGTCGGCGGTGTGACCGTGTCGGCCCCTCCTGTCAGCACGATGACCGGAACGCGGAGATTGTCGAGCGCGGCCGGTGCCTGGAACCATCCGACTGTCGGCGCAAGGGCGACGACTTTCTCTACCCTGGGTTCGACGGGCACGGGGATCGGCTGACGATCGCGACCCCATGGTTGCGCACCGGCAAGACAGAGCGCCGCCCATCCTCCGGCGGAGTGCCCTGCGGCGACGACGGGCAGGTCTTGACGATCTAGCTCGCGAAGCGAATCCGCCAATCCGACGGCGCATTGGCGCATCTGCTCGTCCGTCACGGTTCTCACGTCGAAGCGGTCGTGGATGGGTGCAGCGACGATGAACCCCGCAGCCGCGGCGGCGCGGATGAGCGCTTCATATCGAGCGGGGTCACCACCGGCGCCCGGCGCGAACAGCAAGATCCCGCGAGCGGCGCCGGGAGGATTCACGATCACGGCTCAACGCTAATAGTTGCGTCGGCAGTCGGAGCCCACCTCTCACGCAGAGGGCCCCGAGGCGCACCCACACACGCACCCCGTGGCCCCTCTCTTCACTCCCGACTACCCCAGCGCGGGGAACAGCGTCGGCGTCGTGCGGGCGTGGGTGGCCTGCTCGAAGTCGTACGCGAAGCCGAGCAGCGTGCCCTCCGTGAAGTCGCGCCCGAGGAACTCGAGGTTGACGTTCGCGCCAATGATGGCGGTGGTGCCGTCGGCATCCGTGGCCTGTCCCATCGGCACGGTGACCGCGGGCATTCCGGTGTTGGGGCTGAGGCGCAGGTTGGTCGCGACGGTGCCGTACGGGGCGGCGCTCGGGTAGACCATGGCGTCGAGGTTCTGGCCGTCGAGCATCTGCGTGACGAGCACCTTGCCGGCGGCGAGCTGCGTGGTGTGCGTGCCCGTGGGCCCTGCCCACGCCTGGTACGTCTCGGGGGTGACGGCGTTCCGGGTTGTGTACGTGGTCGCGCGCGACGGCACGAAGTTACCGTTCGCGAGGATCCCCTCCAGTGACCGGGCGGTGACGTCCGGGTCGAGGTGGGTCGCGATGTACTGGTCGAGGTCGTGCTTGAACTCGTTCGTCGAACCGGAGCCTTCGTTCAGCACGTTCGCGAACGCGGCCGGCGGGGTGATCTCGACGACGGTCGCGCCCTGTGCCTCGAGCACCGCGCGGGTCTCGGCCCATTCGCGCAGGACGGTGGCGTTCGCCGTGGCGCGCGGGTTCGTCAGCGACGGGTCGAACATTGCGGCCACGTAGCCGATGCGCTTTCCCTCGAGGGCGGTGTCGCTCAGCGACGACGTGTACGACTCGGGCACGAGTCCGGTCTGGCGCTGGGTGACCGCATCCGCCGGGTCCACACCCACGACGGCGTCGAGGGCGACGGCGGCGTCGAGCACGGTGCGGGTCATCGGTCCGCCGGTGTCTTGCGTGAGGGCGAGGGGCACGATGCCGTCGCGGCTCGCGAGTCCGACGGTCGGGCGCACGCCGACGAGCTGGTTGTACGACGACGGCACGCGGATGGAGCCGCCCGTGTCGGTGCCGAAACCGATGCCGGCGAGGTTGGCAGAGATCGCGGCTCCCGTGCCGCCGCTCGAGCCGCCCGCCGTCTGCGCGGTGTTGTACGGGCTGGCGACGAAGACCGAGGTGCCGGGTTTCTGGAAGGACGAGAACTGCGACTCGAATCCGAATGCGAACTCGTCGAGGCTCGCCTTGGCGAGGATGACGGCGCCCTGGGCGCGGAGGCCCTCGACCATGTTCGCGTCGGTGGTGGTCTGGTTGTCGTTCCAGCATCCGCATCCGGCCGTGGTCACCATGTCGACGGTGTCGTAGTTGTCTTTCACGGCGACCGGCACGCCGAGCAGCATGCTGGTCATGCCGTTCTCGGCGCGTGCCGCGTCGGCGGCTGCCGCGGCGTCGAGGGCGACGGTGCTGGTGGTGATGATCGAGTTGAGCGCGCGCTGGCCGTTGGCGACGGGGGTGTCGTCGTAGGCGGCGATGCGGTCGAGGTAGGCCTGGGTGATCGCGACCGAGGTGGTGACACCGGCGTTCATCGCGGCCTGCATGTCGATGACGGATGCTTCGATGAGCTCGAAGGGTCCGTCGTCGTAGATCATCCGCTGCGAGAGGGCGGCGAGGTCGGCGACCGTGAGGGTGCCGTTGGCGTCGCTGTCGAGCTTGCCGAAGGTGGTCCACTCGGCGGCGGTGCTCGTGAGTCCGAGCTGGGCGGATGCGGCGTCGAGGTCGGCCGTGGTGACCTGCTGGTCGCCGGTGACGTCGAGTTCGGTGTAGTACGGCGCGAGGATCGCGGCGTCGGATGCGGCGGTGGCCGTGGGCGCGGCGAACGCGGGCGAGATCGCCGTTGTCGCGGCGACCGCGCCGAGCACCGCGGCGGCGGCGATGGTGCGGGTGGTGGTGGTCTTCATGGCCTTCTTCTTGGGGGAAGGAGCGGATGCGGATGCGGCGAGGCGCGCGCGATCGGTGTTCATCGGGTGGCCGCCTGTCGGCGACGGATCACGAGCACGGCGCCGAGGGCGACGAGGGCGGCGCCGATGGCGCCGGTGACGAGCCACGGGGTGGCGTCGGCGCCGGTGGAGGCGAGCGGGTCGCTGGGTGTGGTGCCGGTGATCGGCAGCGCGCTGGCGGACGGCGACGGCGTGGTCGTCGGTGATGTGCTCGGGCCCGGGGTGACGGGTGCGGCCGCGATGACGGTGGTGGCGGTGAGGCCGGGCGCGGTGACGTCGACGGCGGTGGTTTCGCCGGCGGTGCCGATGAGGGTGCTGCTGTCGAGCGAGATGTCGGCGGAGCCTGCGGCGAGGGCGGTGAACGTGAAGCTCACGAGCGTCTGGGGTCCGGTGAGGCCGGGGGACGTGCCGAGGCGTGTGCTGCTGAAGGTCACCGCGTCGGTGCCGGTCTGCGCGTCGCCGAATCCGCCGGTCGGGTAGACGGCGCTCGCCGCGTCGAACGACAGCAGCGCCGGGTCGTAGCCGACGACGAGGTCGTAGGCGTAGAGGTCGGCGACGGTGTCGGCGGCGATCGTGACCGTGAGGGTGTCGCCGGCGGTGATCGTGGTGTCATCGACCGTGAGGGTGATCGCGCCGTAGGTGGCGGGCGCGGCCATCGCGGCGGGGGCAGCGATCAGCGTTGCGCCGACCACGGCGGTCGCGGCGGCGAGCAGCGCCGCAAGGCGTCGCCCGCGCAGGCGGGTGGGGGAGATGCGTTCGGGCATGCGAAAGCAGGGCCTTCCTGGCTGTGGGCGGGCCGCGCGCACGAAGCGCCGGATGCGGCCGCACCAACGAATGGGGGAGGTGGTGCTTACGCAGACTCGCAGCCCGGTGTTACCGGACCGGACTGGCTATGTTTCTGCTGTGCGAATGTTGTACTGAGCAGTTCAGTTCGGTGCTGCACCTCTGATGCAGAGACCTTGGCGGCAACTAGCGGGACAGGTCCAAAGCTCCAAGTTTGTGCCTGTTCTGCGCCCGACTGGCCTGGACGACACAGCCATGATCAACGCAGCACTCGTACAGGGCGACGTCATCCTCACCGCGCCCCGCACCGGGCTCGGAACCGACTACTTCCGGATCGACGGGACGGTAGTAGTCCCGTCGTCGAGGACCATGACACTTGAGAATGCCGAACTCCGGCTCTCGGCTGGTGCGGCCCGAAACGTGAGCCGCAACGCGCGCCAGAACGCCGCGGGCGACTCTGGCATCACTCTCATCGGCCGAGGCCGCGCGAACATCGACGGACAAGCAGCGCTGCAGACCTCGACCTCCGCCATCAACTCAATCGGCGTCTCGTGGGTGAACGTCACCAACCTCGTCGTGCAGGACGTCACCATCGGCCCGTGCATGGTCTGAACCGGTGTGCGGAAGGCTCGGCTCCGTCGCATCGAGCTCGCCCAAGATCGCTCCACCACAAACCAGGACGGCATCGACTTCGGCCCGTCTTGGAATGACATTGTCGTAGACGGCATCTCCGGCAGCACCGTCGACGACGGGTTCTCGATCTTCGCGCAGACGACCGCCGGCTTCTGTCACTCGTACTACAAGCAGGCCGGAGTGGCGACCGAGACGAAGAACATCCTCATCCGAAACGTGTCTCTCAACGTGGGCATGAACGTCGTCCGACTGCAGGCCGGAGACGGGCTGAAACTCTCGGGCGTGAAGATGCGCAGTATCGAGAACCTCAACGACGACACCAGCACGAACAACTACGCAGTGCTCATGTTCGGCGAGTCCGGCTACGTCACGACTCAGCCGACGAAAGCGGACCTGTCGAACATCGATCTCCGCGGCTACCACGGGCGGGGAGACGTGGTCATCGGTGCTTCATCCCACTTCTCTTCGGTGACGGCCGACGACGTCACCCTGACGATGCCCTGGAAAGCCATCGTCGGTATCGCCCAGGTGAGTCCCAACTTCGCAACGAACAGCGAGGACGTGACGATCCGGAATCTCGTCTCGCTCGACGGTTCCACAGATTCCGTAGGTAGCGCCATCAACCTGCCCGGGCCCGCGCTGCTGGCGGGACTGGTCATGATGAACTGGGTGATCAAGCGCTGCCAGAACATCTTCAACAACAACGGCCAGGCCACGCGCATCACAGCAACGAATATCGCTGTCGAGACAATCGTAGGTCAGATCGCGCGTTCCGCCACGGCTGGTAGCGGCACAATCGACCTGGTGACGGTAGGGGGGGGGGGTGGGACGACGCGCTGGGCCGGTGTCCCGACCAACCTGCGGCTTGGTCCGAACATGCCGACCATCACTTCCGTGGACACAACTCCCTCGTCCGCAGTCAAGGGGTCGGTCATTCGGTGCGACCACACAAAGGAACCGGCCGGCGGCGCTGGCACAACCGGCGGCGAATACGTCGCCACCGGAACGGCGTGGACGAAGCGAGTCGACCTCGGGGCCGCCTTCTGATTGCTTAGGCCGCGGGGAAGCCGAGGTCCGATGATGTGAGGTACTCGCGGATCACCGGCGCGATCCGATCCGCGTACTCGTGGGTGATGTGCGCGGAGTCCATCTTCATCGGGATCGTCCCGACGAACGGAGGACACTGCCCATCCGTGCAGAACCACGGACGGGTATCGACGAGCGTGCCGAAGTCGGTGAGCTTTCCCTCGCGGCCTGCCCAGTCGGTTGGCAGCACGCTGACGCAGTCAGCGGGTGAACTCGTCGGCGTGTAGCACTCCTGGGGGTTCTTGTCGTTCGATACGCCAGGGACGAAGAGAATCCGCGACCCGCTGGTAATCTTCGCGAGCTGCGAGCTCGTACCTTCGACGGTGCCGATACCGGAGACCACGACGACGTCGGCCGCAATCTCGTTGATGGCTGCCACTGCATCGTCGTGACGCTGTGCACAGCCCTCCGGTATCTCCGTGGGGTCATCAACCGCCCAGTCGGTGAAGGGGCATCCGAACCGGCCCCACGAGATCACGCGCCATCCGCTGCCTGCCCCAACTGCGGCCCGGAACGCCTCCACATAGGTCATGCTGACGGAGTTTCCGACCAGCACGATCGTGTGTGCGGCGTCAGGGTCGCCCCAGACGCACGTGGCGTCGTCTCGGTCGGCGGACCCGCACGGGAGGATGTCCTCCGGAGCCTGCTTCTCGGCGATTGCGTCATCCATGCTGGGCGTCAAATTGTCCGGCCAACGCGTCGCCCCCAGTGACGCTTGAATCTCGGTCTGCAAGGCATCCAGCTCGGAACTCTCCGTGGCGGCGGGTTGTTCTTCGCCGAACGTGGCCTTGGGTGTGTACGCCGCGGCCGGTGTGCTCGGCGCTGAAGTCGATAGGGCGGCGGTGCTGATTCCGGCCACGATCAGCCCGACGAGGGCGACGCTGACGAACGCGTCGCGTCGACTCCAGAGGCCATCGGGGAAGAACTCCCGGTGCCCCTTGCGGCGGCCTGCGGGGCGCCCGAACCAGCGTGCGCGGCGCAGCGGGTCCTCGACCAGCGTGTACGAAACCCAGGCGACCACGAAGGTCAGGACGAGGATGCTGGCAAGAACGATGGGGCTATCGCCGAACAGCGAGATCCCGAAGATGATCAGCGGGAAATGCCAGATGTAGAGGCTGTACGAGACGTTTCCGACCCACGAGCTGACCGGGTTCATGAGGGGCCACAAGAAGCGTTGCTCGCCTCCGGTACCGGCCGCGATCACGAGCGCCGTCGAGAGGACAGGAAGCGCCGCCCAGGGGGCGGGGAATCCGCCGTTCGCGTCGTCGATGTAGAACACCGACACGATGATGCCGGCGAGCCCGATCCACCCGAGTACCGGCCGGATCATCGATGGCAGGGCCGCGAGAGAACCCGCAACCACCGCGAGGAGCGCGCCGATGCCGAGCTCCCAGGCGCGGGTGAACAGGGAGAAGTACGCCCACGTCGGGCTGTTGGCGGTGTCGTACAGTGCCCACGCGAACGATCCAGCGACGATGAGCAGCATCGCGACGGCGACTGCGGTGTGCGCAAAGCGAAGGTTCGCGCTACCTCGGCGCCCGATCATCCAGAAGATGAGCAACATCAGCCACGGCCACACGAAGTAGAACTGCTCCTCGACGGCGAGGGACCAGTAGTGCTGCAGCGGGGAGATCGCAGTTCCGGCGTTGAAGTAGTCAGTTCCGAGCGCGGCGTAGCGCCAGTTCGCGGCGAAGAACGTCGCCCAGATTCCATCCCAGAACGTCTGAGTTGCGCGCGCCGCGTTGAAGAACAGGTACCCGCACGCCACCGTCACGATGATCACGAGGACGGCGGCGGGCATGATGCGCTTCAGCCGGCGCACGTAGAAGCCGCCGAACGAAATCGTCCCTGTGCGCTCATGCTCCCGCAACAGCAGACCTGTGATCAGGAAACCGCTGATGACGAAAAACACGTCAACGCCGACGAATCCACCGACCGGCCAGCCGAACAGATGGTCGAGGATCACCGCGACGACGGCGACCATCCGGAGACCCTGGATGTCGGGCCGGAACGTCTTCTTCCGAGCGCCTTCTGGCGCGATCTGACCTACTGCAGCGCCCGATGGCATGCGACCCCCCGCGATTGATATTCGACGACATCCTACGGATCGCAGGTCACCGCCTTGTAACAGGCCCTTTCTCCCTCAAATTAGTAACTCCGCCGCTCGAGGTCGCGGCGCATGCCGCGCCTCAGAGCTGCGCGGCCAACTCTTTGATCCAGGCAGCGAGGTCAGCTCGCAAGTCGTCACGATCGAGCGCGAACTGGATGCCGGTCTTGAGGTAGTCGAGCCGGTCGCCGGTGTCGTAGCGGCGCCCTCGGAAGATGACCCCCAGCACGGGCCCGGCGATCGACTCGTCGTTGGCGAGTGTCTCGAGTGCATCGGTCAGCTGGATCTCACCGCCCTTGCCCGGGGGAGTGTTCTCCAGCACGTCGAAGATCTCGGGCTTCAGCACGTACCGACCGATGATGGCGAGGTTGCTCGGTGCGTCGGCCGCGGATGGCTTCTCGACGAGATACTTCACCTTCACCACGTCAGCCTCGTCGGTCTCATCGACAGCTGCGCACCCGTAAAGGTGGACTTGCGACGGCTCCACTTCCATGAGCGCCACGACGGTCGCCGACCGCGCATGAGAGACCTCGATCATTCTTGAGAGGAGCACATCGCGAGCATCGATCAGGTCGTCCCCGAGTAGCACGGCGAACGTCTCGTTGCCTACATGCTTCCGAGCGCGAAGCACCGCGTGCCCGAGTCCGAGGGGATCCCCCTGGCGAACGAAGTGAATGTCAGCCAGATTGCTGGCCTCCATGACCTTCGCGAGCTTTGCCGCATCACCCTTTCGCTCGAGCGTGTGCTCGAGTTCGGTCACGCGGTCGAAGTGGTTAGCCAACGCGTTCTTGTTACGTCCCACAATGACGAGCACGTCGTCGCTGCCCGCCGCGACAGCTTCCTCGACTACGTACTGAATCGCAGGCTTGTCTACAACGGGAAGCATCTCTTTTGGCATCGCCTTGGTGGCCGGCAGGAACCGGGTACCAAGGCCAGCAGCGGGAATGACTGTCTTGATCGATGTATGCGACATGCAGCTCACGATAGGGAACGCTGGTGAACGGGGTATTTCGTACGTGAGTAGCTTTCTCGGGACGGCCACGATTGCACTACGTGCTGGCACTACGTACTCTCGCGCCTTATGTGAACCGTGGCTGTTCTTAGATCGAGGAACGTGAGCCGAAAGCGATTTCGCTTGTTAGCGGGAAGTAGTTCGTTGCCGTGGCTGCACCGGCACTCTTCCGGTTGGCCCAAAGGGATGACGTCACTCCGAGAATGCCAAAGAGGAGCAGGTTAGCTGGCGGACTCGTGTAGGCCGGTGCCGCAATCGACTCGAATGCAAACTCGATTGACCACACCATCCCAACGGTGCCTGCCCAGCGCGCGAGCGCGCTCGACTCCTCGAGGCGAGCGACGCGGAGAGCAGTGCGGGCGAGCAAGATCAGCCCCAGCGCGAAGGCGGTGAGTCCGAACCACCCGCCCTCGCCAAGAATCATCGGCCAGAAAGTATCCGTCAGGAAACGGCCGCCCTGTTGCAAGCCCCACACGCCGGCGAAACCTTGCTGCACGTAGAACGGACTGTAATTCTCTCGGGCGACGAACCCGCCGTAGTGGGATAGTCCCACGCCGAGTGGAAAGTGGGTGTTCGCGAGATCGACTGCACTCCGGTACAGAACCGTGCGTGCAGCGCCGTCCGGATTGACGAAGTACTCGTCGTACACCTCGCCGAAGGCTGATTGAATCTGCGATCCCGAGAGCAGTAGGAGAGGAGGCGTTAGGGCGATAATGACCAGCGCAGTTGCTGCGGGCTTCCTGCTGAACGCAAACCATCCGACGACTGCGGCGAGACCGATGATCGCCTTACGCCGAGTGCTGAGAATTGCTCCGAGAAACGAACCCCACATCAGCGCGGCTGTGATGGGAGTCTTGCGCACGATATGGCGGTAGCAGAGTAATGCAATCGCGGACAGTGCCATCATCTGCCCGAACGCGCCGGGGTGCCCGAACAAGCTGATCACGTTGACGACGCCGCCGCGTTCGTTCAGGTTCTCGGTCGACGCGAAGATGGGTAGCCATATTCCAGGTACTGCGACGTTTACAGCAGCACCGAGAATAACAAGCGCAACGATCCACCCGCCGACCTTCGCCATCATTTTTAGGTCGCTGTCTACCCACCGAATCTGTGCGACCGCGAAGGCAAACAGAATGCCTTTCATGATCAAGAACGCATCCAGCCCTACGAGGAGTGGGGATGCCCCCGTGGCAACGGCTCCCACCGCGGCGAACAGCAGAAACGCGGTGAACGCCCAGCCTCCGGGGAGCGCCGCGACTCGTCGTCGTTCTGTTCCAACGTGAACTAGCGAGAGCACGAGCAAGGCGGCGATCATGATCTCGTCTACGTACTCGAGCCCGCCCGCCCCGGCCACATTCTGCAGGGTCGGGATGAACACTGACGCGAGAAGCGTGACGGCGGCGAACAGCTTGATCTGTGTGGCGAGCCAGACCGAAATTGCGAGGGCGATCACCCCCACGAACACCACAGGCATCTCGAAGCACGCCCACACCATTAGTGCCGTAACGCCCGAGCCGCCGAAAAGTATGTAAGCGGTCGTCGAGCGGGATGAAGCCGCGCGGGTTGCCATAGGAGTTGAGCCTAACGTTCGCCCGGGCTAGGGCTGCGTCGCCGTGGTTCGCGATCCATATTGCGCTTCGTCGGCGTTTGCTGCGCTTGGATCGTTCTCGTACCGCTGCTTCCTCCGTAGGAAGGGACGCTCGACGAGGTAGAACGATGCTGAGGCTACGCCAATGGTTACGACGAGCGTGATGGCGGCAAGCAACAGCGGGGAATCAGTAACGAACCTGGCCGCGGTTAAGACCAGGATGTGCCAGAGGTACATGCCGTAGCTGATTCGCCCTAGGTAGACCATGCCACGGAGTTCCAGCACTCGAACGGCTACGCGTGGCGCACGACCGGTGGCGAGACCGAAGACAACTGCGGTGGCGGCGAGTACCGCGACTGGCCAGAAGACTCTTCCGAAGAGTTCGTAGGCTGCGGGGTCACCCGAACCGGAGTACCCGACGGTTGTCGCGAGCGCCAGGCTGGCAAGGGCAACCCAGAAAAGCCAGCGTCCCATCCACTTCGGGGGTGTGCTGATTGCGAGGAACGCTGCAAGTGCGCAGCCCAAGAGGAGCCCGTCGCTGGCAAAGTCTGTTCCGCCCTGCCTTGATCCGCCGCCATCCCACACGAACACTTTGAACACGATCGATAGAAGCGCACCAATCAGGGCGACGAGAAGCACCCCTCGGGCGCGTCGCCACTTGTAGATCGCCAAAAGTAGAAGTGGCCAAACGACGTAGAACTGTTCTTCCACGGCAAGCGACCAGAAATGTGAGAAGAGTCCCATGTCGGTCCCGGGAGCAAAGATCGGTACCCAGTTGTTGAAGTAGAGGAGCACTGAGGGCAATGCGTTCAACGTCGACTGCGCCGAGGGGTTCGCGGTCCGGGTGAGTAGGACGGCTGCTATCGCGGCGGTCGCGGCGGTGACAATGATCAGTGCTGGGTACAGCCGGAGGAAGCGGCGTGCGTAAAAGCGCTTCAGTGACAGGCGGTCGGTTCGATCGAGCTCGCGGAGCAGGATGCTGGTGATCAAGTACCCGGACAAGACGAAGAAGATCAGGACGCCAGTTTTTCCTCCCCCGAACCCTGCCACCTCCGCGTGCGACAGGATCACGATGATCACTGCAAGCGCCCGTAGCCCGTCCAACGATCGAATGTAACCCGTCCCGGGACGGCCGAGAATCTCATTGGTAGCCACGCCGCGAGCCTAGCGATTTCAATGTTTCGGGGACGCAAACAACTGAAGGCTTTGAAGGGTCGCGCGCCGCAGGTCCGGGATGATCGATCAGCGGGACGCCTGCCCCGACTCGGTACTCGTCGAGTTCGTTTCGTGCCTACGAGCCGTGGACCGCGCTCCGGCATCCGCACGCGACAGGCGCGAGTCCCGACACGTCGTACTCTCGCACTTGGCACTCTGCGGGCCTCGGACTCAGGCGGAAGAGTGTTCGCAGGATCGACGGAGCCCGGGGTTCGATGATCGCCGGATGGTCACACACCGTACACGAGGGGCTCGCGCCGCATACGTCCGTTCGTCCGCTGGAAAGTCCGGACTCGATCGATGGATTATCCGCCATGAGTTCCCCCGGGGGTCCATCAACGCGCCTCGCCATCGAGTGCGTGTCCCCCTTTTGGTGGACAGTACCAGATGAGATCTCTCTCATCTGCAGGGCTGCTGTTCCGAGAACTCGCAGTCAGCGGGCGCCGACACGAGGTATGAGTCGTCCTTTCTGAGATTCCCGACCCAGCGACCTAGTTTGTTGATCGGGCGTCCCGCCGCAGCCGACCAGCGCGTGCTCGAAACGAGCCTCTTTTGCCGCTGGCCGACCGTGGTTCGATCGGGCAGGAGTTGAAGAAAACGGCAACAGGACAGACCGTTGGCGCGAGCATGCGGACGCCGACGTACTATCCCCTGTCACGCATGTATCGACGGGAATGAGTCCCGCACTGCGCCTACGGGCGTCCCATCCCCAGATACGTCCATCCGGCCGCACGCCAAGCGGCAGCGTCAAGCCCGTTGCGACCATCGACCACGACTCGGCCAGCCGCGAGAGTTGATGCGTGAGTCGGATCGAGTTCTCGGCGATACTCATCCCATTCCGTGACGAGTATGACGGCGTCCGCGCCGGTGAGTGCCAGGTCGCGGTCTTCGACATAAGTCAGCTGGGGATGGACGCGACGCGCGTTGTTGATTGCCGCTGGGTCTGTGACAGTGACGTTCGCGCCCAGGCCGTGCAGCCGAACAGCCACGTCCAGAGCTGGAGAATCACGGATGTCGTCGGAATGCGGTTTGAACGCGGCGCCCAAAACCGTGACGTTCTTCTCGAATACCTGTCCGCCCAGTCCCTCGACGACCAACTGAACTGCACGTTCGCGTCGACGGAGATTAATCTCATCGACTTCTCGCAAGAATGCAACTGACTCGCCGCGGCCGAGCTCCTCGGCCCTGGCTGAGAATGCACGGATATCTTTCGGGAGGCATCCGCCGCCGAACCCAATACCCGCGCCAAGGAATTTTCGCCCGATGCGATCGTCGTACCCGATCGCATCTGCTAGCTGCGTGACGTCGGCACCCGTGACTTCTGCGATCTCGGCCATGGCGTTGATGAAGCTGATCTTCGTGGCGAGAAATGCGTTTGCGGAGACCTTTACCAACTCCGCGGTCGCACGGTCCATCACTAAGAAGGGCGTGCCTTTCGCCACCGATGGGTGATAAACGTCGCGAAGGACCTGGGCCGCGCGCAGTCCCTCGGGGCCTTCCGGCACACCAGCAACGAGTCGGTCGGGATCGATTGTGTCCTGCACCGCCCACCCCTCGCGCAGAAACTCCGGGTTCCATACCAGCGTGGCGCCCGTCGGATCGACACGTTCAGCCAGGGCGGCTGCCGTCCCCACCGGCACGGTCGACTTGCCGGCCACGACGTCGCCGGGGCTCAGATGAGGGAGGAGTGCATCAACAGCTGCATTTACGTAAGTCATGTCTGCGGCGTAGCCGTCCTTCACCTGTGGAGTACCAACTCCGATGAAGTGGACTTGAGCTCCCGCTGCATCGGCCATATCCGTGGAAAACCGGAGCCGGCCGCTTTCGATTCCTTCGGTCAGAATCTCTGCGAGGCCGGGTTCGAAGAACGGCGCCCTCCCGGCCGACAGCGATTCAATCTTCCTCTCGTCGACATCAATCCCTACGACGTCGTGACCGATAGAGGCCATTGCCGCTGCGTGAACGGCTCCCAAGTAACCGCACCCGACAACTGAAAGCTTCATAACATCGTTCCTATCAGACGCTCGTGTCATTCCTGTTTCTGCCCTGCATGCTTCGGGACTCTGCGACGTGGAGTGTTCGCCCAGGACAGTGCCCTCGCGGGATACCGTCGCTATCTGCGTCCGAAGAGGTCCACAGACTCCTGGTTCTTGTCGACTCTCACAACGGATGCGGCGGCCAGCTTGAGATCGTCGAGCGTGATCTCGTCCGCCGCCCTGACCACTGCCAAGCCTCGGTCGGCGAGCGATCGTGCGAGATCCTCCTGGTGGCCGTCGACATGCTCTCCCTTATCAACTAGTCGCGGCGACAGCACGGGGAGTTTTCCTGCCGATAGCGCGGTGATAACCGTTCCGGTTCCCGAATGTCCGACAACCGCGTCGGCGGCGCTCAGCGCCTCGATCAGCTCGTGGGAGGGCATCGAAGCGACGACACGACCGGGTAGGTCAATGGTTGGCGTGCTGCCCAGCTGCCAAAGCACTTCCGCATTTCCGGGCAGGATGTCGCGAACCCGTTCCACGAGTCGCGTGAAGCCATACTCCCCGTTACCGCCGAGAGTCACGACGACTCGACGAATTTCCGCAGGCGGCGCAACGGCGTCGACCTCGAAACCATCAAACACCGAGAGCGCATAAGCCCATTTTGGGGACGGGGCCGCGGATCGATGCTGCACGTAACGGGCAACACCAGGAAGCCGGTCCAGAAGCTTCCCCGTGGTAGACAGCTCCGTAACTCGTGTGGCGCTCTCTACATACGCGATCGGCACACGCTGCTGCTTCGCGGCAATGTATGCGGACAGAGCGATCTGTGAGCCAGTACTGACTACTCGTGTCACGTTGTGAGCTTGCATAGCGCGACGGACGACTCGTGAGTCTCGCAAGACCCCTGCCCAGTCGCGGGGTGGGCGCGTGGGGATAAAATCGACCGAATCTCCGGCAAGCATTGAACTGCTCTGCCCAGTTTCATCCGTCACCCACGTGGCCGGGCCATCCCCCAGCCTTGGAGCGAGTCTGTGGAGTTGCGCAAGGTGGCCGCCGGATATAGCCACGAACATTGTTGTCATAG
Source organism: Microbacterium sp. cx-59 (assembly GCF_020805625.1). Classification (NCBI taxonomy): domain Bacteria; kingdom Bacillati; phylum Actinomycetota; class Actinomycetes; order Micrococcales; family Microbacteriaceae; genus Microbacterium; species Microbacterium sp. cx-59. Next base: position 174,018 of record NZ_JAJHGO010000006.1, on the reverse strand, counting down.
CCCCGTTCCTTTCAGGTCGGTTGAGCGGGCAGGGTGAAGCGTGTAAAGCTGCCTCAGCCCCGCGTCGTGAGCGTCAGCGGAGAACTGATCTTGGTACTTCTTCGACGCGCTTCTTCGCAGTTCGTCGACGCGGTCGCCACCGTTGAGAATCGTCACAATCGCGTCTGCAAGGCGGACGTGGTCCCCGACCGGGACCACGCTCCCGGCACCTTCGGCCAGTCCAGGCATCCCGCCCACGTCACTCACGACGAGTGGCACACCGAATGCGAGGGCCTCGATCAAGAACATCGGCTGCCCCTCAGCGCGCGAGGGCAGCGTCGCGCATGCTGCGAACTGGAGACGATCCTGAACCTCTGCGGGGGAGAGCGGCCCAACATGGTGCCGAGATAGCGCACCCAGTTCCTCGTCAGCCAGGTCCGCGTCGAGAGGCCCCGCAATAATGAGCTCCGCCGACGGTTGCTGGGCCTGAACAAGATCCCATGCGCGCAGGAGGGTATCGACGCCTTTTCGGTGTCCTACGCGCCCAGCAAAGACGACAGACATGCCGCTCGTGTAGGTCGGGGCTGGCGGTGCGGGATCGATCGGCCCGGGATTCGGAAGGATCATCGCCGGAACCCGAGGGACGAGTTGGTTCACACTTGCAAGCGCGTCATCGTTGAGTACTGCGACTGACGACATTCTCGACAAGACCAACTTGTAAAGCGTTCGCCATAGCGCGCTATCCCCTGCCGACCGAACGAAGTCTGAGCCGTGGATCGTGGCGAAGAGCGGTTTTCCGTTTGTCATAAGCACCAAGAGTCCCTCCCTGACGAAGGAACCACGGTGGCTGAGGTGGAAGTGGATTTGGTCTGCACGGCTTCGTCTAACAGATAGGAGAGCCGAGGCCACCGTGCGAAGCCTCGTCGAGAGGCTTCCTCTCTTCGAAGACGCGACAACGTTCATGTCGAACGACGGCCAATGGGAGTCTCCGTAGGCTCGCAGTACCGTCTCCATGCCGCCGAGCTGCAGGGGATCCGGTCCGACGTGAGTGACTCGCTGACGTGCTTCGAGATTCATTGGGTATCTCCGCGGTTACTTCGGGTGATGACGGTCAAAGCGATCCACCAGCACAGGAGCTGAATTGTGCCGCCGATGATGGCGCCGACCACGGCGCCGGCGGGGGAGAAAGTTGCACCGAAAATGATTGCGGCGAGTGAGACAGGAAGAGTGGCCAGGCGGAGCCTGAACGTCAGCCGTGCCTTTTCCATGGCGCGCAGCGCGGCGGTGGCGCCGTACGCAACGTTCGATACAGCGGTTTGCAGAATCAGCAGCGGCACGATCGCTGCACCGACCGACCAGCTCTCCCCTAGAAGCGCTTCTCCGAGGGCCGACGGGACGAGCATCAGTAGCGCGGCGTAAACGAGTGTGGCGGCGAGAAGCGACAGGGAAATAAGCAGTGCTCGCCGCGGAAGCATCTGGATTGCGTTAGCTCGCACGAGATTAGCCATCGCGGGGAGTGCGACGACGGCCACACCCATAGAGATCATGCTGAGGGGCCCGATCAGCACTTGCCCACCTCGAAGAGCAGCACTCGCCCCGAGCCCGGAGAAAATGACACTGAAGTAGATGACGCTTTGCTGAGTTCCCGAGATGGTCAGATACTCACCCCAAAAACGGAACGACAAGTCGCGAGTGGACTTTATCCAGAGCCAGCCTCCGCGGAGCGAAGGTGCCGCGCGCTGCATGAGCATGAACACGGTGAGTGCGACGGCAGCTCCCGCGATCCAAGTCCACAAGACAGTCGAACTGTTGGTGACACCGAGTAGGGCAATTACCCCGTACGACATGAGTTGTGCACCGATCCAGATTCCGTCAACGAGCGATGCGGAGGCCGGTCGTCCGTTGGCGAAAAGCCAGTATCGAGCGCTGTCCACGGCCATCAGGAAAGGAAAGCCAGCGGCGAAGATAAAAAACAACGTGCCCGATGGGCCTGCTAGTGCACCGGCAATCACACAAACGACGAGGCCGAGCAGACCCGGGAGTGCGGAGGCTCCCAACAAACTGCCAGCGCTTCCAGAGAGTGAACTCCCTTTAGCAATCCGAATCAGCGCGGGCTCTCCAAGGAAAGAGCGTGAAGTTCCCAATCCAAACTGATATATGGCAAACGCAATACCGAAAACACCGAACTCATCCAGCGTCGTTACCCTTGCGACAAGTACCGACAGCAATAAGTTTGAAACGCTCGAAAGGCCTTGGTCGAGTGACGACCAGCCAACCCGCCTAAGCCTCTTCATTTACGCAAGCCCGATACGAGGGCGACGGCCTCGGCGGGCTTGGAAGCGTTTGCTCGCAGTGCGTTCAGCTGCTTCTCGTCGAGCCTGGCGGCTGTGGCGGTCGGATCATCGGATCCTGTCACCATTGCGGCCCACGCGTCGTCAACCGCTTCGATGGCGGTGACTGACGCCGGAGCTCCTATGGAATGGAACAGTTCGGTGCTCTTCGTCTCGTAAGCGATCGCAATCACTGGCGTTTCGGTAATCAAACTCATGATCGCCATGTGCATTCGTGTTGCGATGACGAGATCTGCGCCTCGCAGGATCGCCATCAACTCTTGGGGGCTATGGAAATCTGAGTTAATCTCCATCTGCAACCCGCCAAAGATGCGCCGTGCAGTTTCGGAGTCATCGATGGCGTACCCGTCCACGCCTTGGCATGTTGAAACGGCCTGGCAACGCCAGCCCTTAGCGATGAAACCCTCAGCCGCGGCCCGCATGGCAGCCGCGTAGCTCTCGAACGAGAAGTCTCCTCCCGCTACAGCTTGGTTCCAATCTCTTACCGAAAACAATACGAGCGGCTGATCTTCTGACCGTCGTGCCTGCTTCTTCAACGGGTCATACAGAGAGAACACGACATCGGCGCACACGTCGCTCAGCGCCGGGAGGGGCCCTACTGATTGCCATGCCCGCTCGGATCGTGCGTCTCGAAAGTAAACGCCGTCGACGAGTGGGACCAGTTCCTCTGCAAGCTTTCGGGATTGCTCGGTCGCGAAAGGGCCGAGCGACTGCGTCCACAGAAAAACGCGCTTCTTCAGAGCATGCGCAAAAGCAATCTCCGCCACGCGATGTCCGAAGTTGTAGTGGTCTACGAGGTATGTGCCGCCGCTGCTGAGGACGATGTCGGCCTCAGTGATCTGACGCAGGGCGTGGACGAAGTCCGTACGGGCGCCAAGAAGAAACACCGCTCGTCGTGCGACAGCTGATCTGGTGATAATCCGGACAGCCGTTGTGCGCAAGCGGGAACTGGCCGCTCGAAGAGCGCGGGACCCGCGCGTTGACCGAGTTGGTTGCTGGATAATTTTCCATTGGGGGTAGAGCTGGCTAGCCTGAGCGGCTGCGCTGTCCAGTGCCGTGAACTCGATAGGGTCCGCGCTGTTCAACTGGAGCGTGTGCGCTATGGCCTCGAAGATCGCCGCGTCACCTGTGTTACTCAAGACGGTGTTGAGGACCACGACGTTCATACTGTTTCGATTCCTTCAGCTTGTTTCTTGAGGAGTGGCCCACAACGGCCAGGGCGTACCGAGAGGGCGTTAGTCACCGCACGCTCAATTCGGATATGGCCTCCTTTAGGCGGCGAGCAAAGTGTTCTTCTGTGAAAGAATCTGCGTGCGCGCGAATTGTTGGCTCCTGCCAGTCGATCCGCCGACTTCTTTCGATTCCGTCTTTAATCGACTCAGGAGTCGGGGCGTCGAAGTACGTCCCGGTTTCATTCTCGCGGATTGTGTCTAGGAATCCGCCCCAACGCAATACGACTGCAGGCTTTCCGTGCGTCGCGCCTTCAATTGGAGTCAACCCAAAATCTTCGTAGCTTGCTGACACCACGGCGGTGCAACGCGCATACAGCCATCTCATCTGGCCGTCTGAGAGATTCTTGACCATAGTCACATTCGTCGCGGCGGCCGCTTTCAGTCGCTTCTCCTCCGGCCCGGCGCCGACCACGACGAGCGGCAGGCCAAGCTCGTTGAATGCCTGAATAACCGCACCGACGTTCTTGTAAGGAAGAAGCCGAGAGATGCATAGGTAGAAACCTTCATCAGTCGTTATGGCGGGGAGAGTGACGGGCTCTTCCGGCACAGTCATGTCTACTGAGTGTGGGGCAGGAAGAACCTCGGCATCGATGCCGTAGGTCTCCTTGATCCGTCCTTGAACCACAGTCGAGATCGCGAAGTACTTGGTGGCAGTGCCTGCCATCCGCTTGTCCCACCGCTTTAGGAACGGAGTCAACAGTCCAAGTGCTAGACCTTTGAGGCCGGGTCGCGACGTGCCGAGATATGAGTCGGGCTGGTACAGCCAGCGCGCTGGTGAGTAACAGTAGACAATCTTGCGACCGCTCGTGCGGAAGCCGTGAGCCCATCCGCTCGAGCTGACGATCGTATTTCTGGCTGGAACGCGGACCCGTCCTGATGCCCACGCCAAGAACGGCAGAGCTAGACGGTGTGAACGCCGAAACGGTCCGAAGCGGTTTATTACCGACGGAATGACGTCGACGTCACCGAACTCTGGGTAGGTCAGCGATGGTTCATACAAGGTCGTGTAAACGGGCGCAGAGGGAAACGCGCGATGCAGTGCCAGCACGACCTTCTCGGCACCTCCTCGTTGAGTGAGATAGTCGTGTGCGATGGCGACATCTGCGGCTGCTGCATCGAAATCTGACGGGTTCATCTCGGTGGCCTTTCGTAGCTAGGAAGCGGTCGCAGTGAGGGTCGCGAACTCCCGCACGGACTGCTGCCAGGGGATCGTCGGTGCCCATCCGAACTCATCCGACAAGCGTGAGGCGCTCCCCGTGATGACCGCAGGATCTGTCGGCCGGAATCGGGACGGGTCAACTTCCAAAGTTGGGAGCTGACGCTCAAGCGCGTCCGCGATGGTCTCGAGTATGGCGTGACCGGTGTGCGAGGCACCGGACGCAACGTTGTAGACGTGATGTTTGTGTCCGGGCGCGAATGCGAGCGTCAAATATGCGCGAGATACGTCACGCACGTCCGTGTAATCGCGAGCAGCGGCGAGATTGCCGACCCGAAGATTTTCGCCCTCGTTGAGTTCTTGAAGGGCGGCCGTGAGGTCGGGTACGAGGAACCCTGGGCCTTGACCAGGCCCGATGTGGTTGAAAGGGCGCGCAATGACAGTGTCAAGACCACGCTCGGCGTAGTAGGCGGCTTGAGTCTCGACGAGAATCTTCGCCACCGCATAAGGCGAGCTGGGGACGACGGGGCTATCTTCTGTGATGAGTTCTTGAGCGACGGGTGGGGCGTAGACGGATCCCGAGCTAACGACTACCACGCGAGCGCGACTGCGCTCGCGAATCAGAGCCTCGGACATGCGCGTCATGATCCCGCTATTGACGTTCAGATATTGCTGAGGGTTGTCGAACGACGGGCCGACAGCTGCGAGGCCGGCGAGATGCACAATTGCGTCTGGTCCAGTGGGAAATTCCCACACGTGTTCTAGATCGGCAGAGAAGTACTCCGAGATATGAGGGCCGAGCGCACCGGTCGGCTCGCTCTCTCGGCCAACGGCCCACACGGTGTGTCCGGCTGCGGCGGCGGTCGCCGCGACGTGCGCTCCAACGAAACCGTTCGCACCGGTGATGAGGAGGGTCTGGCCGGTCACGGGGCGAGAGAGTTAAGGCGGCCCTGTTCGGCCAAATCGTGAGCGACCATGAGCTTCACAAGACCGGGGAAGTCGACCTCGCGCCGCCAGCCGAGAACTTCTTCGGCCTTCTTTGGATCTCCGAGGAGGATGTCAACTTCCGCGGGCCGCATGAAGGCGGGGTTCTGAACGACGTACGGCGTCCAGTCGTCGATACCGATCTCAGCAAAAGCGAGAGTCAGGAACTCTTCGATCGAGTGGGTTTCACCGGTGGCCAGCACGAAGTCATCAGGCGTGTCGTGCTGCAGCATCCGCCACATGCCTTCGACGAAGTCGCCTGCGTACCCCCAGTCGCGCTTCGGCCAAAGGTCTCCGAGCTCAATGTGAGGCTGGAGGCCGAGCTTGATCCGTGCGACCGCGTGAGTGATCTTCCGGGTTACAAACTCGATCCCGCGCCGTTCGCCTTCGTGGTTGAACAAGATTCCACAGGACACAAACATGTCGTAGCTCTCGCGGTAGTTCTTCGCGATCCAATGTCCGTAAAGCTTCGCGACACCATAAGGGCTGCGGGGGTGGAATAGGGAGTTCTCGTTGTAACCGTCACCAGGACGGTTGTAGTCGAGTCCGCCGAACATCTCAGACGTTGACGCCTGGTACACCCGGGTGGTCTGCGCGCGGCCGGTGATGCGTACGGCCTCCAACACGTTCAGCACGCCCTTCGCGGTCACATCCGCCGTCAGCGTCGGGTTCTTGAAGGAATAGCCCACGTGGCTTATGGCTGCGAGGTTGTAAAGCTCATGAGGGTCCGACGTTTCAACTGCGCGAACCAGCGAGGTCGGATCGATCAGATCGCCCTCGATCAACGTGACGTACGGATACTGGGCGATCACGGCGTCACGGCGGGGGTTTGACTGTCCACGAATCAGCCCGAAGACCTCGTACCCCTTGTCGTGCAAGAGCGCAGCAAGGTGTCCGCCATCCTGACCGGTGATACCCGTGATCAACGCGCGACGCGATTCAGACAAGAAGATCCTCCAAGGACGATTGGGTGACTGTTAGGAAGCGGTGTCGCCGGGTGCGACAGCAGCTTTCGCGGTTTTTGCAAGGATGGCGAGGTCGCCGAGCAGCGACCAGTTCTCGACGTACGACAGGTCCAGTCGGACGGTGTCTTCCCACGAGAGGCTTGATCGACCGCTGACCTGCCACAGGCCGGTGATACCGGGTTTCACGAGGAAGCGGCGGTGCACGTGGGTGGCGTACTGCTCGACCTCGCTGGGCAGCGGAGGGCGTGGGCCCACCAGCGACATTGAGCCGCCGATCACGTTGAACAGCTGAGGCAGCTCGTCGAGGCTGAACTTGCGCATGATGCGGCCGACCGGCGTTACGCGCGGGTCGTTCTTCATCTTGAAGAGAACCTCGTTGCCCGAGTCGATGCCCTGCTCGCGGCGCTCACGGTGAAGATTCTCGAGCAGCTCCTCGGCGTTGATTACCATCGAACGGAACTTGAGCATCGTGAACTCGCGCCCGCCCCGGCCTATGCGCGTCTGCCGGAAGAGAACCGGCCCTTCCGACGACAGGCGGATGGTCATTGCGAGGACGGCGAGTACCGGGCTCAGGATGAGGACCCCGATCGAACTCGCGCTTACGTCGACGAACCGCTTGAGGAACAGCTGGCCCTTGCTGAAGCGCGGCGTCTCGATGTGGATCAGGGGGAGACCGGCGACCGGGCGAGTGTGCAGGCGAGGCCCGGCGATGTCGACGATGCTCGGTGCGAGTACGAGGTGCTGCCGGCCCGCCTGCAGGTTCCAGGAGATCTGTTTCACCTTGTCGGGCGGAAGCTCGTCTGTGCTCGTCACCGCGACGGTGTCGGCGTTAGTCAGCTGCATCGCTCGCTCGACCGCGTTGACCGAACCCATCAACGGGATGTCGGTGCCAGGAACGGTGCCACCGACCGTGCCGCTCGGGGAGCACGCGCCGACCACGTGGTATCCGGCAGAGGGATTGCGCTGCAGTTCCCGGGCGATCTGCGCGACCGAATCCACGGAACCGACGAGCAGCACCCGCGCGGAGAACGTTCCGGTCGACCGCTTAGCGATGAGCCACTGACGCCACAGCCAGCGGGTGAACAGCAGAACGATGATGCCCATCGGAAGGCTGATGAGAAGGAAGCCCCGCGCGACGTCGATACGCGTGAGGAAGGCGAGGATCGCGATGGCTCCGAACAGGCGGAGGCTCGCATCCGTCACGCGCACGTACTCGCTTGAGCCGGTGCCGATCACTCGGTAGCTGCGCGAATCGCTCCACGACAGGGCGATGACCCAGACCAGCACGAGGCCGGCCGAGAAGGTCCAGTAGGAGACGTCGCTGAGGCGACTGTCTAGGAGAATCGACAGCTGGGCGTTGCCGAGGCCGAACCACGCGATCTGGGTGCCGAACACAACCCACACGAGCACCAGGAAATCGGTGACCCAGAGGCGTCGCTGGTAGCTGCGCCGCCAGTTCTTGGGAAGGCGAGCTTCGGGCTGCGCAGCGAGGTCTGTGCGGGGGAGCGAAGCGGGGTTCGCAGCATCCGGAGCATCAGGCCGAGTCGGGAGCGGAGTCGCCGCGGTCTTCGGGCGAGGAACCTCGCCGGTAAACGGTTCGTCGGAAAAGAGCTTTGTCGTGTGCGGCGCCATCGTCGCATCGACCTGAGATTCGGTCGACACAGTTTCCCCCTTATGCCCGTCGCGATGCTCGTTTTCGGGGACGCTACCAGTCGAATGTGACGACGGTGTGTCGGCTGAGAAATGTGAAGTCACGGTGCGTTGGCCCCCGTCGAAGCCTAGTGAAGGGGGCACGTTGACATAAGTCGGCCGTTTGGGTGACACGGGGTTAAGGGGAGTTGTTTCTCGGCGCTTCATGCGTCGTTGCCGGACGCGGTCGCTCGACGGGCATTGACGAGAGCCCGGGCAGATACGCGAGACATATAAGAGATGCACTCGCTGCTCACCCTCGCCACCCACTCGCCGGGGACGCCGGCGCGACGGGCGCTCTCTCGAAGGCTCGCCGTGCCCGACAAGTAGCGAGTCACGGCGTGCACGCAGGATGCGGACTGCGCGGGACCCGCCGCGCCGAGGCGATGACGCGTGGTGTGGGCTCGCGATGTGACGAGCTGCAAGAACGCGTCGGCGACGTCGAGGAACACCGCCGACGAGACTCCGGCGATGCGCGCGCCATCCGCGGCGGAACGGTCGCCGGCGAGGTATCCGAGCACTTCGCGCGTCAGGGTGTCCACCTTCGTTCGGGCATGCCGTGTCTCCTCGCCGTTCATCGCGATCCCCCTCGCTTCGACGACCGCGCTGCCAACGAGAAGACGGTCCTCGTCACGACATGCTTACCATGTTTGCGTGGTACTCGATGGGATGTTGCTGTTTCGGCCACCGGAACTGGTGGGCGACACGTATACATGCGTAGGCTGCATTTTGGTAGGCGGTTACGTTTTCGACCGAGATCCGTCACTCTGGAGACATGACCTTTTCGCGCACGGACGAGACCTGGGTGGAGTACTGTCGCGCGCTGGGCGACAACTTGAGTCGGGTTCGCGCCGCGGCAGGGCTGAGCCAGGAGCACGTGGCCCGCGAGGCCGGGCTCGCAACATTTACCTACCAGAAGCTCGAAAAAGGCGAATCGAACCCCGGCGATCCGGCGAACCCCCGGCTGCAGACACTGGTGTCGCTGGCGCTGGTGCTCGATCTGGACGTCGCGGAACTGCTGCCGCCCATCCCGCACGCTCTGGCACACGCGAACGCTGCGTAGTTCCCGAGCGTCTTTGCTCGGGCGCTGTTAGCTCTGCTGTGCCGACTCGAGCGTCTGGGCGAGCGCGCGACTGAGTCGCTGCGCGCTCTCGAAGCTGATCGCCATTCCCCGCGAGGCATCGTCTTCGGGTCCGAGCCACACCCACAGCTCTGAGTGCGACTGTTCGAGCCCGACGATCAGGTCGACCGTGACGGGGATCGAGGGTCCATCCTCGAGGCGCCCTCGGCGCTCTACGGCGGCGACCGCTGCGGGGTTGCTGCGGTGGGTCAGTCTTCGATTTTTTGAGGCATCATGATCGCCGGTGCACCAGACGGGGCAGGGGGCGTCAATTCGTCCGTTCGTGAGTGTCATCGATGGGAGCCTGGTTTCGTGTCGTTCGCTTCGCGGCTGCATCCGGAAGGCAGGCGCGAAGAGCGGGAGATCCTCGGTGCTGCGTATTACCCCTGACGACGGGCGCTGCCGTATCGATCGAGGTAGTACTGCAGCGACACTTCTCGCTCTTTGCCCCAGCCGACCTTCACCCGCACCATCGTGATGCCCGCCGCGCGAAGCTGCATGGCGGTCTCGGGGTCGAGCCGGACTCGTTTTTCGGGGCGCACCCAACGCAGGCCCTCGTAGACGCTGGTCACGGGGCGCCGCTCGGCGCCACTCATCCCTTGCGATGACATTGGTAGTACGCCTTCCGAATGCTGAATCACGCTCGACTTTCGTCGGAGATTACCATGTGTACATGGCGAGGACGTGACGATGACATGTCGGTGCACAGTCAAAGAACGCCCCGAGTCGCAACAGGGGCGACTCGGGGCGTTCTGAGGACCGGGGAGCCGGGGGCCCCCAGTGCGGGTGCGAGCGCTCGGGCCTTCGCGGGGAGCGAGCGCTCACCTCCATGGATATCACAAATCCCATGTATACATGGGATGCGCGAGGTGCTCCTCGGCTCTGGCTTGACCGATTAGTCGGTCAGCATCCGTGCGCCCTGCAGGCGTGGCTGCGGATGGCGGGGCGTCACTCGCAGCCGGTGCCGTCGCCGTCGCGGTCGAGGTGCCGGCCGTAGCCGGGGTCGCCGACGCGCACCGGAGCAGCACCTGCGGCGCGGGCGGCGTCGCAGTTCTGGAAGTACGTGTTCGACGGAGCCGCAGGCGCAGCGGGGGCGGCCGGCGCTGCCGGCGCGGCGGGCTGGACGACGGGCTTCGCGTTCTGCGCGGCCTCGAGTTCGGCGACCCGTGCTGCCTGCGCGTCGCGCTCGGTGGTGGCCGTGGCCAGCTGGGCCTCGAGATCGGTGGTGCCGGCTTTCAGCCCGGTGATCTGCGACTCGAGCGAGGCGCCCGCATCCTCCAGCTGCGCGTAATCTTTCGTGAGCTGCGCGTACTCCTCGGCGAGGCGATCGTTCTCGGCGCTGACGTTCTCGAGCTCGATGACCTGACCCTCGAGCGTCGAGACCTGCGAACCGTTCGCCGCACCGACGGAGCTGCCGGCGAGCAGGATGCCGAGCAGGAATGCGCCGCCCGCCACGAACGCGGCCGCCCGACGACTCATCGGGCGCTGGAAGAACGGCACGCCCGCGGCCGGCTGCGCGGGTGCCGCATCGGTCGTGATCGCCTCCGTCGGCGACTCCGGTTCGAGCCACTGGGTGCCGTCCCAGTACCTCGACTCGCCGTCGGCGTGCGGTGCGGGGTACCAGCCCGCGGCAGGGCTCGGTACAGCGCTCGATGATGGGCTCGTTGCAGCCATGAATATCCCCCAGGATAAGACGGCCCTTCGGTGGGCCGATCGCGCTGAGCGTAGCGCGGCCGGGGGTGCGACGACCACCGGGATCGCGGGCGGGTGCGGTCCGTGCGTCGTCTAGCGCGGGGCGTTCTCGCCGAACGCCACCTGCTGATCCAGTGTGCGGAGCTGGTGCGCGACCCACGCGGAATAGCGGTCGTCGCTCCATCCGCGATCCTGCGTGAAGTGCAGATACGTATCGGGGCCGGTGAGATGACTGAGCACATCGGCCCCCGCCGAAGCGTGCGCCGCGGCGATGCGCTCACGGCCGACGAACCACTGCGCCGCGAGCCCCATGTCGCGCTGCCGGCGCTGCTCGAGTTCGGCGTACGCCGCCCGCACGGCGGGATCGGCATCGGCGGCCGCCATCATCGCTCGCACAACAGTCGCAGACCGCGCATTCGCCCGGGTGAGGAAACCGACGTACTTCTGCAGCGCGACATCGAAGTTCGGCTCGCCCATGATCTCGGCCATGACCGGACGATCCGTGAGCGAATGCGACCCCTCATCGCCCGCGAACGCCGTCTCGAATGCGCCGATGAGCAGCGCGTGCTTCGGCCCGTGCAGCTGCACGGTCTGCGGCGACACCCCCGCCTCCGCCGCGATCGCCTTCATCGACGTCGCCGCGTACCCGTCACGGATGAAGAGCCGCGCCGCCGCCGCCACGATGCCGGCGCGGGTGGCCGCCGCATCCGCCTCCCGGCGAGGGGAGTGGTAAGCGCGGGGCATCCTCAGACCGTACCGCCGACCGTGCGCCCGCGCGCACCGAACAGCACCGCGCCCACGACGATCTGCGCCACGCACGACGACACGAGCGCGATCGTGACGACCGTCACCTCTCCGCTCGCGCCGGCCACCGCGCCCGCGATCGCCGCCACGATCGTCAGCGCGAGCAACGACCAGCGCGCCGCCCCCGTCGCCACCCCGGCGCGCACGACCGCGATCGACGCCGCCAGCAGGAACACCAGTTGCGCGCCCGCGAGCAGCGGCGGAAACCACGCGATCGTGGAGTAGCCCGCCCCATCCGGTGCGCCGTACGTCGTGACGTAGTACAGCGTCTGATTCAGCAGAAAGATGGCGCCGAAGCCCAGCAAAGCGACGGTCCCCACCATTCGCGTCACCCGATTCGGCGTGCCGACGACGCCATCCGCGCCGGTCGAACCGAGCGCCAGCGGCAGCATCGCGAGCGCGTGCACGACGGCGCTCGCGAGAAACAGCGCCGTGAACAGCGGCAGCATCGGGCCCGCCACGTCATCCCAGAGCGGCACCTCGACGACGGTCGCGGCCAGCAGCAGCGCACCGCCGACGGCGATCGCGCCGCCTCCGCCACGAGCCCACGCGGGGTGCGATGTCACCGGGACGGATGCGGTGCGCGCGGCGACCGGGGGTGCGAGAGTTCTGTCGGGGGTCGGCCCGGCGGGAGCGATGGGAGCAGTCATTGTGAGATTCCAATCTGTTGGTGCGTGCCAATATCCATTAGTGTGGCGAACATGTCAATTGGAGATCGCGCGATGACGACACCGACCCGGTCTGCGCTGCTGTGCGCCATGCCCGCCATCGGGCACGTCGACCCGATGCTCGTCGTCGCGCGCGAGCTGCGCGCGAGAGGGTGGCGAGTGCGGATGCTGACCGGCGCGCGGTACGCCGAACGCGTGCGCGCGGCCGACGTCGAGTTCGTCGCGCTGCCGCCCGAGGCCGACACTCTGGACACCGTCGGCTCCTCGGGGCGGAACCGCGGCATCGCGACCATCAACGCGGGAGTCGAGGAGGCGTTCGTGCGCCCCGCGCTGCCCGCCGCGCGTCGCCTCGACGAGCTGCTCGCGAGCGAACCGGCCGACGTCGTGTTCCACGACATGACCTTTCTCGGGGTGCAGACGCTCTTCGCCCGGCCGCGGAACGAGCGGCGGCTCACCGTCATGTGCGGCGTCGGCCCGGCGGGATTCTCCAGTCGCGACTGCCCGCCCTACGGGCTCGGCATCGTGCCTTCCCGCTCGCGGCAGTGGGGGCGCATCCGCGACGCCGTGCTCAACCGCTCGGCCCGGTGGGTGCTGTCGGGAGCGCACCGCGCGCTCGACGGCATGCTCGACGAGCTCGGCGCACCGGGGCTCGACGGTGCGTTCTTCATGGACGTGCTCGACCGCAGCGACCTGATCGCGCAATTCACCGTCGCCGAGTTCGAGTACCCGCGCAGCGACGCGCCGAGCGCGCTGCGCTTCTACGGTCCGATGAGTTCTCCGGCGGCGGGCTCGGGTGCGGCTGCGGCTGCGGGCACGGATGCGGGCTCGGCCTCGGCCGCTGTCGCGGGCTCGGATGCGGCCTCGGCCCGGACCGTGCCGGCCTGGCTACAGGCGCTCGACGAGCACGTGCCCGTCGTGCACGTGACGCAGGGCACGGTCGCCAACACCGACTTCTCCGAACTCATCGCGCCCACGCTCGAGGCGCTCGCTCACCATCCGGTGCAGGTCGTCGTCACCGCGGGCGGGCGCCCCGCCGCCGACCTGCCGCCCCTGCCGCACAACGCGGTCGCGGCGGACTACCTGCCGTACGACATGCTGCTGCCGCGCACCGACGTGTTCATCACGAACGGCGGGTACGGCGGACTGCACCACGCGATGCGCTACGGCGTGCCGATCGTCGTCGCCGGCGACAGCGAAGACAAGGTCGAAACCTCCGCGCGCGTGCAGTGGTCGGGCGCCGGCATCAGTCTCGGCACGGGGCGTCCGTCTGCCGCGCAGGTGGAGCGCGCGGTCACCCGCATCCTCGGTGACCCCGCGTACGCGGCCGCCGCGCGGCGCATCGGCGAGCGGATCACCGCCGCGGGAGGAGCGCCCGCGCTCGTCGACGATGTCGAGGCGATGCTCGGCGGATGATGCCGCTTCTAGACGCGAAGGTTCGCGATCGGGCTCACGTCGAGGTGGGCGAGCAGGTCGGCGACATCGTCGTAGACCGCGATGGCGCCCGCATCCCGAAGCTCCGCCGCGCTGTACCCGCCGCTGCGCACGCCGATCGTCTGCACGCCGGCGCGCAGGGCCGCCTTCACATCCCACACGGCGTCGCCGACCAGGATGGCGCGATCGGCGGGAACGCCGGCCTTCTCGAGCGCGACCTCGATGATGTCGGGATCGGGCTTCGCGGTGCCCACGTCTTCCGATGAGGTGACCGCATCCACATCCGGTCCGACATCGAGCACCTCGAGCAGCGTCTCGAGCTCGCTCTCGGGCGCCGACGTCGCCAGCACGACCCCGTGACCGCGATCGGCCAGCGCGCTCAGTAGTGCCCGGGCGCCCTCGATCGGGCGCAGGCGGTCGGCGAGGTTCTCGTAGAACTCCGCATGCTTCTGCTTCGCCGTATCGCCCACCGACTCCGCCGCGTCGCCGAGAAGCGCGTCGAGGAGCATGCCGGAATCCATGCCGATCGACCGGTGGATGCGCCACGCATCGACCGGATGCCCCACCGCGGCGAACGCGTGATGCCACGCCTCGATGTGCAGATAGTTCGAGTCGACGAGCGTGCCGTCGATGTCGAAGAGGACTGCGGTGCGGATGTCGGGGGAGTCGGTCATGAGACCAGCCAACCCGCTCGACGCGTGCCGTGCAGCGGGTGGCGTGCGCACGGCGGGTGTGCTGGGGCACATCTGGCGGCGGTGTCGCGAGGTGTGGCCGTCAGGGAAAACGACCTGCGGAGGCGTCCGCGGCGTGCCTTTCGATTCATCTCCGGACCGGGTCTTTCGGGCCGGGGCAATGTCGGTGGCCCTCGGCAGAATAGAGGTATGGAAAGCCCCGTCGACACCCTTCGCGACCTCGCCTCGCGGCTCGGCGCGGCGGTCGCGTCGGTGCTCGCGGGGGATGACGTGCGCGGGTTGTCGGATGCTGACCTGCGGGCATTGCTCGAGGTGGCGGGCGACATCGGTCGGCGCAGTGACGCGCTCGTGATCGAGGCCACCGCGCAGGTCGCGGTGCGCTCCGAGATCGGGGCGATCGCGGAACGCTTCACGACGCGCCACGGTGCCCGCACCGTCGCCGAACTCGTTCAGCGCACGACGCGGGTGTCGGGTCAGGCCGCGCGGTCGTTCGTGCGGGCGGCGAACGCGGTGGCGCAACCCGTGGCGATCACGACGGGCCAGGCGCTTCCCGCCGCGTTCCCGGCGATGCGCGCGGCGCTCGCCGACGGGGTGGTCGGCGTCGACGCTGTCGCCGCGGTGGCGTCGGCCATCGACGGTGCCACGCGCGACGCATCCCACCGGCACGCGGCCGATGAAGAGCTGGCCGCGTCGGCGCGCGGCATCGGAGCCGACCGCGGGGGAATGGCGACCGGGCCGCTGCCGTGCGCCGACGAACTGCGAGCGCAGGCGTCGGTGTGGGCGATGTACCTCGATCCGGATGGGGCGGCGCCCGCCGATGCCGCAGCGATGCGCCGCCGCGGCCTCACGTTCGGCCGTGCGCGCGACGGCGTCATCCCCCTGCGCGGCGAACTGCTGCCCGACGTCGCGGGCCAACTGCAGCGGCTCTGCGACAGCATCCTCAACCCCAAGAATCGCACCGCGGGCCCGTCGTTCCGGCCCGCCCCGGAACCCGGTGACGATGACGGCATGGGCGAGGCGCCCGCCGACTTCCGCACCCGCGCGCAGCGGCAGCACGACGCGCTGGCCACGATCCTGACGGTCGCCGCCCGGGCGGGCGAGCTGCCCACGATCGGCGGCGCCGCGCCGACGCTCATCGTGTCGGTCACGCGCGACGACCTCGCCTCGGGCCGCGGCATGGCCCACGTCGACGGCATCGACGCCCCGGTGCCGCTCTCGGTGGCGCGACAGGTGGCGTGCGCCGGCGGTGTGCAGCGCGTCATGTGCGACGACCGCGGGCGAGTGATGTCGATCTCGATCGCCGACCGGGTGTTCAGCGCCACGCAGCGCCGGGCGATCCTCCTCCGCGACGGCGCCTGCATCATTCCCGGATGCGAGGTGCCCGGAGCATGGTGCGAAATTCACCACGTGACCGAGCATGCGCGAGGCGGTGCCACGACGACCGACAACGGTGTGCTGCTCTGCTGGCACCATCACCGCACCCTCGAAGGGAGCGGATGGGCGATCCGCATGGCCCTCGGCATCCCCGAAGTCCGAGGGCCATCCTGGTGGGATGCCACCGGCACCTGGCGACGCGTCACCCGATCCCCGATCCGGCTGCGCCGACAACACCGGCTCGCGCGGCAGTAGGCCGGGCGGGGGCGAGTTGCGCGGGGGTTGCGGGGGCGCGGGCTTTGCGTGGGCGCGACCGCAGGCGCGGGTGAGCCCGACGGTGCGGGATCTGAAACTTCCGCTTGCTGCTTATACGTATTAGTGTCTAGGCTCGGCTCAACATCGTCGAAGGAGACGCTCGTGACCCGCCCCCGCATTCCCCGCCAAAGTGACATCGCCCGCCTCGCCGGTGTGTCGCAGGCAACGGTGTCGATGGTGCTGAACGACCGGGCGGCCGAAAACCGGATCCCCGAGTCGACGCAGCAGCGAATCCGCGAGGCCATGACGGAGCTCGGGTACGCGCCGAACATCGCCGCGCAATCGCTGCGCGGCGGACGCAGCGGCCTGATCGGGGTGCACACCTTCGAGCGGGTCTTCCCGACGGCGCCCGACGACTACTACCGCGAGTTTCTCAACGGCATCGAGGAGCAAGCGGTCGACAGTGGCCTCGACCTCGTGCTTTTCGCCTCCACGCAGAAGCCCGACGGCACTCGCAGCATCTACGGCTCCGGCAGCAATCGGATGCGGTTGGCCGATGGTGCGATCATCCTGGGGTTCGAGAAGAACGACGACGAGATCCACCGGCTCTCCGATGAGGGCTTCCCCTTCGTCTTCATCGGTCGCCGTGAAGTCGAGGGCCTCGACATCCCGTTCGTCACGGCCGACTACGCGGCCGCGATGGAGCCGGTCGTCCGCACCCTGGTCGACGCCGGCCACCGCACCGTCACCTACCTCGCCGCCCCGCTGCGCGCTCTCGCGCAACAGGAGCGACTCGAGGGGTTCGAAGCGGCCATCGCCGTCGCCGAACACGACGTCACGTACCGTGTCGAGGTGCGGCCTGAAGCCGATGTCACCGCTGATTGGGTGAGGGCCATGCGCCGGAGCGGCTCCACCGCGATCGTGGTGGAGACGTTCGATCTGGCACGCGCCCTGGCCTCCGCCCTCGCCGACGCCAATCTCGTCGCCCCGCGCGACCTGTCGGTAATCAGCCTCGACGACGATCCCCGCGGTGGTGGCGCCTTCAGTCACGTTCGCGTGCCGCGCCGGGCGATGGGGCGGCGGGCTGTTGAGCTGCTGCTCTCGGTCATCGAAGGCGTGGACGCGCCGACCTTCGCGGCACCCGTGCACTGCGAGCCGCCCACCGGTGAAACCGTCGGCGCCCCGGCGCCCGCCGCGCTGGCGCCCTCGGCCTGAGAGCTCACCGGATCTCTTCTGTACTGCGCATTGCTCATCTGAATTGCTAATACGAATAAGGAGACAACATGGATGTTCACTCTCTCGCTCGCCCCGGGCGCACCACACGCCGCCGTGGCTCGGCCCTGCTGCTGATCGGCGCCGCGACGGTCCTCGTCGTGAGCGGATGCGCGGGCAGCGGCGGCTCCGGCGGAGACGACGGAAGCGACACCCTCACCGTCTGGCTGCCCGGCACCAACCAGACCGAGATCGATCTGGTGACCAACACCATCGTTCCCGAGTTCGAAGAGCAGACCGGCGCCACCGTCGAGGTCACCTACGTCGACTGGGGCGATATCTCGACCAAGCTCAACTCCGCTTTCGCCGCCGGGACCGCGCCCGACATCTTCGGCCACGGCCCCGCCGCGACCGCCGACTTCGTGGTCAACGACCGCATCCTGGATCTCGACGACCGCGTCGCGGCGATGGGCGCCGACGACCAGGCGGACCTCGCCACCGCCCTCTCCGGCGGACAGGTCGACGGGGTGCAGTACCTCATGCCCCTGTCGCTTCAGGGCTACCTCGTGATGTACGACGCCGACGCCTTCACCGCGGCAGGCCTCGACCCCGATGCTCCGCCCACGACATGGGAGGAGCTCAAAAAGGACGCCGACGCTCTGACCGAGAAGGACGGGTCCGGCACCATCACGCGCTCAGGTTTTCTCGCCCCGAGTCAGGCGATCGCGCGCCAGCAATCATTCGCCACGTTCCTCTTCGGTGCGGGCGGAACCCTGGTCAACGACGCCGGCACGGAATCCACCTTCGCCTCCAGCGAAGGGCAAGAGGCCCTCGAGTTCTTCGCCAGCCTCTACGGCGACGACGCGGTCTCGGCCAACCTCGGCGAGGACTACCTCAACGCGCCGGCTGCGCAGCAGCCGCTCGTGCTCGGATCGGCGGCCATGACGATCCAGGCGCCCTCGATGATGCAGCAGATCATGGATGCGGCCCCCGATCGCGACCTGCGCGTCATGCCCGCGCTCTCGTTCAACGGCGGCGAGCCCGCGGCGTTCGGCGGTGCCGGCCCCGGTCTCATGATCAACGCCGACGCAGCGGACCCGGACCTGGCCTGGAGCTTCATCGAGTTCATGCTGACCCCCGACATCAGCACCGAGTACACCCAGGGCACCGGCACTATCCCCGTCCGTGCATCGGCGGCCGACAGCGACTACGCGAAGAACAGCCCGATCATCTCCGCGTTCCTCGCCGAGTCCGAGAACCTGCGTGCGAACCCGAACGTCGTCGGATGGGTGCAGGTGCGCGACGCGCTCGACAAGCAGCTCGAACGTGCACTCAACGGTGTCGCAGGCGTCGACGAAAGTCTCGACGAGGCCGCCACCGAAGCCGACAAGATCCTTTCGGCGAACGGCTGAGGCCCGCTCGATGTCTTCCGCCGCTCTCGTCCCGGCAGGCGCCTCCGCAGCGTCTGCCGGGGTGACCCCGCCACCGGGGTCACCCTCGGGCCCGCGTCGTCGCCGGCGCTGGAGTCGCTCCGCGATCGTCGGGCTGCTCTTCGTTCTGCCGGCGGCGCTGTACATCATCATCTTCCAGCTGATCCCTGTCTTCTACGGGCTCATCCTCTCGTTCACGACCTACAGCCCACTCAGCCGCTCGGGCCCGGAGTTCACCGGGGTCGACAACTACGCCGAGCTGCTCGGCGACGCGGAGTTCGGCAACGCGCTGCTGGTCACCGGGCGCTATGTGCTGCAGGTGCTCCCGATCACGGTGGTGATCGCGCTCCTGCTGGCCCTGCTCGTGAACCGGCCGTTCAAGGGCGTCGGTCTCTTCCGCTCGGCGCTCTACGTGCCGCACATCGTCTCGCTCACCGCGGTCAGCATGGTCTGGCTGTGGATGTACTCGCAGACCGGGCTCTTCAACGAGATCCTCGGGTTCTTCGGGATGCCGGCGCAGAGCTGGCTGCTCGATGCGGACTCGTCTCTCAACGCCGTGTCGGCGATGCGCATCTGGAAAGCGCTCGGCAGCAACATGGTGCTCCTGCTCGCCGGGCTCCAGTCGATCCCGCGGGAGCTGTACGAGGCGGCGCGGGTCGACGGGGCCGGACGCTGGGCGTCTTTCCGCTACGTGACGCTGCCGGGCCTTCGCCCGATGCTCGTCTACGTCGTCGCGATGGACATCATCTACCTCGCGCAGGGCTTCGCCGAGATCTACGTACTCACCCAGGGCGGACCTCTCGGCAGCACCACCACGGTCAACTACCTCATCTACACCGAGGCGTTCCAGTACAACCAGATGGGATCGGCATCGGCCATGGCCTTCGTCCTCTTCGCGCTCATCATCGGCTTCTCGGTGCTCGCGGTCCGCGGCGTGATGGGGAAGCAGCGATGACCGCCTCCGCTCCTACCCGTCGGGCCAGCGCGTTGCAGCGGATGCGGCGTGGAGAGGGCCCGCGCGAACGGCGCGCGGGATCGATCATCACGCTCGTGATCGTCACCATGCTTGTACTCGTGCCCTTCGCGTGGGTGATCTCGCTCTCGTTCACCCCGCCCTCCGAGGCATTCGGTTCGGTGTCGCTGATTCCGGCGAACCCGACGCTCGAGAACTACACGACGGCGTTCTTCGACGCCGACCTGGCGCGGGCACTGCTCAACTCGGGCATCGTGGGGCTCGTCACGGTCGCCACGAACTGCCTCTTCGCGGTGCTGGCCGGCTACGCATTCGCAATGCTCCCGTTCCCGGGCAATAAGGCGCTGTTCTACACGCTCGTATCGACCGCGGCCATCCCGATCTCGGTGACCCTCATCCCGTTGTTCCTGATGGCACGCGGCATCCCGCTCGTGGGCGGCAACGACATCCTGGGGCAGGGCGGCAGCGGCCTGCTCGACACGCTCGCCGGCGTCATCCTGCCCTACATCGTCATGCCGATGAACATCTTCCTCGCCCGTCAGTTCTTCACCTCGGCGCCGCTCGAGCTCGGTGAGGCGGCGCGAATGGACGGAGCCGGCGAGCTGCGGATCTTCTTCAGCGTCTACCTGCCGCTGGCCCGCCCGCTGATCGCGGTCGTCGCCATCTTCTCGTTCACCGGAGTCTGGGACGACTTCCTCTGGCCGCTCGTGGTCACGTCGTCGCAGGAGGTGCAGACCGTGCAACTGGCGCTCGCCCGCTTCCTCGGCAGCGGCAACGTGCAGTACGGCCCGCTCATGGCGGGCACGGTGATCGCCACCGTTCCCGTGCTCATCGTCTTTCTCTTCAACCAGCGCAGCTTCATCTCCGGACTCTCTGACGGCAGCGTCAAGGGCTGATCAGGACCCCAGGTTCCAGCCCGCTCCACCACTCTTCCTCGACCCGAAAGGCCGATCCGTCATGCCCACTCGCTCTATCCAGGTGCCCTTCGCTGTCATCGGCGGGGGACTCGGCGGCACCGCCGCCGCCGTGACCGCTGCCCGGCTCGGCCTCCGCGTCCTGCTGACCGAGCCCACCGACTGGCTCGGCGGACAGCTGACGAGCCAGGGCGTGCCGCCCGACGAGCACGAATGGATCGACCGGCAGACCATCTCGCCGAGCTACAGCGAACTGCGCGACCGCATCCGCGACCACTACCGCCGCGAATACCCGCTTACCGAGCGCGCCCGCACCACGGTCGCCCTCAACCCCGGCGCCGGCTTCGTGTCACGCCTGTGCGCCGAGCCACGCGTGGCGCATCTCGCGGTGCGAGAGATGACCTCGCCCCTCGAAGCCGCAGGCCTGCTGACCGTGCTCACCGAGCACGAACCCGTGGCGGTGGATCGTGACGGCGACCGGATCGTGGCGGTGCGGCTGCGCAGTTCGCGGACCGGCGACGAACTGATCGTCCACGCGGAATTCTTCGCCGACGCCACCGAGCTCGGCGACCTGCTCGATCTCGGCGGTGTTGCGCACGTCGTGGGTGCGGAGGGAGCGGACGAGACGGGCGAGCTGCACGCGCCTGCCGTCGCCGACCCGGGCGACCAGCAGGCGGTCACGTGGTGTGCCGCGCTCGAGCTGCGCACCGGCGAGTCGCACGTGATCGACCGGCCCGCGAGCTACGACCGGTGGCGCACGACGGTCCCCTCGTTCTGGCCCGGACCGCAGCTTTCGTGGACCGACGTGCACCCGATCACCCTCGAGCGTCGCGAGCGGCCGCTGTTCGAAGCGCGGCCGGAGGACGCGATCGGCAGTGACGATCTGGACCTGTGGCACTACCGCCGCATCCTCGCCCGCCGCATGATGACCGAAGGATGGGCGGGCCATGACGTGACCCTCATGAACTGGCCGCAGATCGACTACTGGGACACCCCGCTCGTCGGCGGGACGCCGGATCGGCAGGAGATCGCCCTCCGTGAATCGCGCGAGCTCACCCTCTCTTTCATCCACTGGATCCAGACCGAGGCGCCGCGCTCGGACGGGGGGACGGGCTACCCCGAGCTCGCCCCACGGGGCGACGTCATGGGGACGACCGACGGACTCGCGAAGGCTGTCTACGTGCGGGAATCGCGGCGCATCCGGGCGCTGTTCACCGTGACCGAGCAGCACATCGGGCGTGAGATGCGGGGGGAGGGAGCGGGATCCGCGGTGTTCGACGACAGCGTCGGCATCGGCTTCTATCGGATCGACCTGCATCCTTCGACGTCGGGACGCACCTACGTCGATATCGACTGCTTCCCTTTCCAGATCCCCTTGGGCGCCCTCATCCCGCAGGACACGACGAACCTGCTGGCGGCGAACAAAAACATCGGGAGCACCCACATCACCAACGGCGCCTACCGGCTGCATCCGGTGGAATGGTCGATCGGGGAAGCGGCGGGCGCGCTCGCCGCATTCTGCGCCACGACCTCACGCCGCCCCGCAGACGTGCACGGCGACCCCCTCGTCCGTGCCGACTACCAGCGGCTGCTGAGCGGGCGACTCGGAATCGCGCTCGCGTGGGACGAGGGCATCCGCACGGGCGGATCGCGCAGCGCGGCGGTCGTCACAGCCCGGTGACGGTGCGCCGGGTGGCCGCCGCCGGTGCGGGGGAAAGGATGCGTCAGGGGGTCGGAACGCTGACCCAGGTGTCGGCCGACCAGATCAGCGTGTCGCCGCCGGACTCCGCGATCGCGACCGGGCCGGTGGACGACGCGGCATCCGCGCACACGGGAACCGTGCCCGTGATGACCAGGCCCGGGCAACTCGCGTCTGCTGCGGCTGTCAGGAACGCCTGGCCCGCGGGCTCGACGGCCATGACGGTCGACGCTGCGGACTGCCAGCTCTGGCCGCTCAGCGTGTACGCCGTGCCGTCGCAGATGATCGACGTCGTGTCACCCTCGGTGCGCACACCCCACGCCGTCGCGCACGGGGCGGCGATCTCGGCATCCGGAGTCACCACCGCGGCGGGGTTCGTCGGATCGACGTACGTGGATGCGGCGAGCACCTCGTCGTACGGCGCCCAGAACTGGCCCTGCGTGAAGGTGCGGAGCGCCTGCAGCTCGCAATCATCGCCCATGCGCGCGACGATCTGCGCCTCAGAACCCGCGAACGCCTCGACCGACAACAGCTGGCCGATCCCGAGATAGCGCGGGGTCACGTCGTTCCAGGTCGTTCCACCATCCGTCGACCGCTCGAGCGACGGCGCGGCGCCGCCGCACGCGCCGGCCGTACCGCGCCAGATCGCCCCCGACCCGACGGCGAGAAAACGCTCGTTCGCGCCCGGAGCGACGAGGGTCGCCGTCGTCGGAGCCGCAATCGTCGGGGTGGGCGTGGCCGTCGGGGTGGCGGTCGACTTCGTCGTGAAGGTCGGCACCGGGCGCGGCGTGCCGTCGATCACCGTGCCCCGCGTCTGCGTGATCGCCACGTACGCCAAAGCGATCACCGCGATCGCCAAGACGGCGACGAGCGCGATCGACAACCATTTGTTGCGCGTGCCGTTCGGGTTGCGAGGTGCCTGGGCCATCGCGGGGTACTCCTGAGGTCAGGTGGAGCTCGGAGTGTCAGGCTCGCTGTTGCGGCCCTTCTTGCGGGTCGGGGTCTCGGCTGCCGTGATGGCGGTGTAGTCGCCGTAGCGGCCATAACCGCCGTAGCCGTACCCATAGCCGTAGCCGTACGCATCCGCGCCACGGGTCGGGACCATCGTGAGCACCACGCCGCCGACCTTCGCGTCGACCGTCTCCAGCGTCGTCAGCGCGCCCTGCAGCTGACCCGACGTCGTGCGGCCGGCCGCGACCACGACGATCGCGCTGGTCGTGTGACGGGAGAGGATCGCCGCATCCGTCACCGGAAGAAGCGGGGGAGCATCGAGCAGCACCACGTCGAAGTCGCGCGAGATCGCCTCGAGCAACTGCGCCATCTGCTTCGACCCGAGCAGCTCGCTCGGGTTCGGCGGCACCTTGCCCGCGGGCAGCACGAACAGCGGACGCTTGCCCCAGGGGAGCATCACGTCGCCGACCTTCGCGCGGCCGATCAGCACGTCGGTGAGACCCGCGCCGCCCTCGATGCCGAGGTACTCGGCGACCTTCGGCTTGCGCAGGTCGGTGTCGATCAGCGCGACGCGCTTGCCCGCATCCGCCAACGCGATCGCCAGGTTCACGGTCGTCGTGGTCTTGCCCTCGCTCGGGATACTGGACGTCACGACGAAGCTGTGACCCCCATCCATCTCGATGAACTGCAGGTTCGTGCGCAGCGACCGGAAGGCCTCGGACCGCGGGTTGTGCGGGTCGGCCTGCAGGATCAGCGGACGCTCCTGCGCCTTCGGGTCGAACGGGATCGCACCGATGATCGGGCGGTCGGTGATGTTCGCGATATCGCGGGCGTTCCGCACCTTCGTGTCGAGCACGGTGCGCAGCACCGCGACACCGATGCCGAGCGCGAGACCCACGAGCGCGCCGAGCGCGAGGTTCAGCGGCACGTTCGGGCTCACCGGCACGTTCGTCGGCAGCGCATCCTGCACGCGCGTGAGCTTCACCGGGCTCGTGTCGGAGTCGTTCGGCGTCTCGATCGTCTCGACGGCCTCGGTGAGGCTCGCGCCGAGCGCGTTCGCAAGATCAGCGGCCTGTACCGGGTCGGCATCCGTCACCGAGATCTGGATGACCGTCGTGTTCAGGGGGCTCGACGCCGTCACCTGGCTCGACAGCTGGTCGGCCGTCATGTCGAGGTTCAGCTCGGCGATCACCGGGTTCAACACGATCGGCGTCTTCACGAGCGTGACGTAGGTGGTGACGCGCTGCTGCGTGAAGATCGAGCCCTGCTGCAGTTCCTGCACCGAGCCCGTCGTCTGCGTCGACACGAACACGCGGCTCTCGGCCTCATAGAGAGGCGTGCGCGTGAGTGAGTATCCGGCCGCCGCACCGAGTCCGACGAGCGTGATCACGACGATCACGAGCCAGTTCTTGCGCAAGACCCGGATGTAGTCGCTGAGCTCCATGATGCCTCTCAGGTTGGGGGGTATCGGACTCATCCTGCCACAGCCCTTGTTTCGTTCCGGTTGCGTGCGAGTGCAGAGATTGCACGCGGGGCGCGGGCCGGTGCGTGGGGCGGGTCGAGGGTTACGCTCGATTGCACGGGGACTCGACCGAAGGCGACGCAGATCGGCCTGCGCTCGGCACCACGTCGGACTGCGCCCGGCACGACTTCGGAAGAGGATGCCCATGAACCGACCCGACTTCGACGCGATCACCGAAGCCGACCTGCGAGCGGGCGGAAGCCTCAAGTGGTCGATGTTTCCTGACGCGATCGGCGCGTTCGTGGCCGAGATGGACTTCGGTCTCGCACCGGCGATCAGCGACGCGATCAAGGCCTCCGTCGACCGCGGGGTCACGGGCTACCTGCCGACCCAACTCGCGACGGACCTCTCGCAGGCCGCCGCCGACTGGTACGCCGACTCGTACGGATGGCGGATTCCGGCCGAGCGCGTGCACCACGTGCCCGACGTCATCGCCGCCTTCGAGCTGACGATCGAGAACTTCACCGCGCCGGGCTCGGCGGTCATCGTGCCGACACCGGCGTACATGCCGTTCCTGCTCGTGCCGCAGATGCACGGACGCCGCGTCATCGAGGTGCCGAGCATCGAACGCGACGGCCGCTACGTCATGGACCTCGACGGCATCGCCGCCGCATTCGACGACGGCGGCGGACTGCTCGTGCTCTGCAACCCGCACAACCCGCTCGGCACGGTATTCACCCGATCCGAACTTCTCGCCGTGTCGGAGGTCGTCTCGTCACGGAACGGACGCGTGTTCTCCGACGAGATCCACGCCCCCATCGTCTACGGCTCGGCGCAGCACGTGCCGTACGCCTCGATATCGGATGCGGCCGCATCCCACACCATTACCGCCGCATCCGCCTCGAAAGCGTGGAACCTCGCTGGGCTGAAATGCGCGCAGGTCATCGTTTCGAACGACGCGGATGCAGCGACGTGGGACGAGCTCGGTTTCTGGGCCGGGCACGGCACCGCGACCCTCGGCGTCGTCGCGAACATCGCGGCCTACACCGCCGGCCGCGACTGGCTGACGGGCGTCGTCGACTACCTCGACGGCAACCGACGGCTGCTCGCCGAACTCGTCACCGAACGGCTGCCGTTGGCGCGCGTGACGATGCCCGAAGGGTCGTACATCGCGCTGATCGACCTGCGCCCGTACGGGATCGAGGGTGATCTGGGGGAGTGGTTCCGTTCTCACGCGAATGTCGCGATGACCGACGGCGCCGCCTGCGGTGCGGCGGGCGTCGGCCATGTGCGATTCGTCTTCGCACTGCCGCGACCGCTGCTGCGAGAAGCCGTGGAGCGCGTCGCCGCGGCGCTCGCCGCGCGGGAAGCGGTCGGCGCGGCCTGACCCCGCGCGTCGGTGTGGCGCTGCGGGCCCGGGTGGCGCTCCAGCCCGGGTGGCGCTCCGGGTCGCGTTCACGTGGCGCAATCGGCCGCTCGCGTGCGCGAATTGCGACACGTGAGCGGGTCTTCGGGTGCTCACGTGGCGCGATCGGTCGCCCGGGTCAGCGGATCGCGACACGTGAGCCGGTCTTCGGGGTGGGCCGGGCTTTGGAGGTGGGGCGAGCTGTGAGTTGCTCACATGGCGCAATCCGTCGCCGGCACCCGCAGTTTGCGACACGTGAGCCGGGGCTTGGGGTGCTCACGTGGCGCGATTGGTCGTCGGCGTCAGCGGATTGCGACACGTGAGCCGGTCTTCGGCGTGAGCCGGGGTTTGGGAGGTGGGGCGAGCTGTGAGTTGCTCACATGGCGCAATCCGTCGCCCGCATCCGCAGATCGCGACACGTGAGCTGGGGTTTCGGGTGCTCACGTGGCGGAATCGGTCGCTGGGGGGCGCGGATTGCGACACGTGAGCGGAGGAGCGGAGGAGGAGCGGAGGAGGCGTGGAGGAGGAGTGGAGGAGGAGCGAAGGAGGAGCGGAGGAGGAGCGGAGGAGCGGAGGAGGAGTAGAGGAGGAGCGAGGGAGAGGAACGGAGGAGGGGCGGGGGACGAGGGGCCCGGGTTAGAGGCCGTCGCGCCAGGAGTGCTGCGGGTCGAAGCCGAGGAGGCGCCGGGCCTTGTCGATCGACAGCAGCGTGGTGTGCTCGCCGAGCGCGCCGCGCACCTCCACATCCGGGAACACCTCCGCGACCAGCTCGTCGTTCGGGCGCGACATCACCGTGTCGGCCGCCGCGATGATGAACCGGTCGAAGCCGGCCGGAGCCGCATCGAGCGCCCGCGCGATCGCCTGCGCCCCGTCGCGGGCATCGATGTACCCCCACAGGTTCCACTTGCGCGCCCGCGCGTCGGCATCGAACGACGGGAACTCCGCATAATCCGCGGGCACCATCACGTTCGAAAAACGCAGCGCCGTGATGGAGACCTCCGGATGCCACCGCACCAGCTCGATCGCCATCGTCTCCTCGAGGTGCTTGACGAGCGAATAGACCGACTCCGGACGCGCCGGATACTCCTCATCCACCGGGATGTACGGCGGCGGCACATCGAACGGCAGCCCCAGCACCGTCTCGCTCGACGCGTACACGATGCGCGTCACCCCGAGCCGGATCGCCGCCCAGAACACGTTGAACGTCGACGCGATGTTGTTGTGGAACGTCGCGATGTCCGGACGGATGCCGGGCGCCGGAACCGCCGCGAGGTGCACGAGCGCGTCGACGCCGTCGTGCTGATCGCCGACCGCCTGCAGCGCATCGACGACCTGGCCGTAGTCCGCCAGATCGACCTGCACGAAACCCGGGCCCCGCGTGCCGTGCTGATCGAACCCGATCACCTCGTGCCCGCCCGCCCGCAACTCCCGCACGACGACAGCGCCGAGCTTTCCCGACGATCCGGTGACAGCGATGCGCATGATGTTCTCCTCGATGAGCGACAGAAGGGATGCGCAGACCAACGCGCATCCGGAGTCTATGGCCCGCGAGAGACCTCTCGGTCGGGCTTGCGCCGCACGCGGGGAGGAGCCATCCGACGCGCGGAAACCGCCAGCCCGCGCCCGCGCGACCACGCCGGGAAAGCGTCAACCCGGTCCTCTACGAGCAGGCGGCGCAGAGCCACCCCGCACCCGCGCGCAGTCCGTCCGCGCCCTCCCGGGCGAAACTTTCACGCCCTTTCGCCATACGACCTGGGCGAAAGTATCATTATCACGATCCAAACTGTGCTGTGATCGTGCACACTTCAGGTGTGCCGCTGTTCGAGATGGAAGCGACGCGGCCCGCTCGCGTACGCGTCTTCCTGCGCGCCCAGCTGCCGTTCCTCCTCAGCGTCCTCTTCATCGCCGCGATGGTGGCCCTCGGGCACCCCGACCACCTGACCTCGCCGATCCTCATCGCGGGCGTCGCCGTGACGTTCGCTGCATCCGCCGCATCCGTCCTGCTCCCCTGGGAGAAATGGCGCCCGACGTGGATGCTGATCATCGCCGTCGCCGACATGATCGCGGTCGCGTTCCTCCGCGCCGACCTGACCGGCACGATCCCCTCGGTCGGCATGCTCGCGATCTTCCCCGTGCTCTGGATCTCCTACGGATTCGGGCGCTGGGCGATCAGCGTCGCCATCGTCGGCGCCGCGTTCATCACGTCGTTCACGTTCGCGTACCAGGGGCGCGTGCCCGGCTCGGTGGCGGACTGGATCAACGTCATCGTGCTGCCGGTGCTCATCGTCGCCGTCGCGTTCATCGTGAACATCGCCGCCGACAAGCTCCGCCGTTCGGGCCGCCGCATCGCCGCGGCGCACGATGCCGAGTCCGCCGCGCTGCGCCTGGCGCTCGACAGCGAGTTCCTCGCCGGCAGCATCCTGAACTCCGTGCACGCGGCCGTCATCTACTACGACGCCGACGGCGCGCTTCTCGTCGCGAACCGGCGTGCAATAGAGATGTCGGCCTCGATGGGACTCTCGCTCGCGGCCCCGCCCTACTTCGGCGACGACGTGTTCGAGGCCGATCGGGTCACCCCGATCCCGCGCGAACAGCAGACCATCGCGCGCGCGCTGCGCGGAGAGAACATCGCCGATCACCTGGAATGGGTCGGCCCGCCCGACCTGCAGCGCGCCATCAACATCGCCGCGAAGCGCGTGCACCGCGAGGACGGCGTGCGCATCGGCACCGTCGTCGTCGCGCACGACGTCACCGACCTCGCCACCGCCGTCGATGTGCGCGAGCAGTTCCTGAAGACCGTTTCACACGAGCTGCGTTCGCCGATGACCAGCATCATCGGCTACCTCGACCTGATCGGCGAGCGGTTGCCCGACGCCGACCGGAGCGGCCACGCGTACCTCGACATCGTGCTGCGAAACGCCGACTCGCTCATGGACCGGATCGGCGAACTCGTCGCCGCGACCTCCGATTCGGTGTCGGTGTCGTCGCAGCACACCGACCTGACCGCGCTCGTCGGCGACGCGATCGCCGACGTCGGCGACCGGGCAGAGGCCCGCGGCATGACGATCGAGCGCGTCGGCGAAATCGTGTTCTCTGCCCCCGTCGACCCGTGGCGGATGCGGCAGGTCGTGCGCGAGCTGCTCACCAACGCCGTGAAGTTCGGCACCCCGCACACCGCGATCACGATCGGGCAGGTGCGCGAAGGCGACATCTGCCGCATCAGCGTCACGAACACCGGACCGGCGATCGGCCGATCCGACCGGCGGCTCGTCTTCGACCGCTTCTACCGTGCCCCGCACGCGCACCAGAACGCGATCCAGGGTTTCGGGATCGGCCTCAGCCTCGTGAAAGACGTGATCGCTTCTCACCACGGACGCGTGATCATCGACGCGCCGTACGCCGGAGCGACGCGCTTCACGATCGAGGTGCCGTCCGTGGTGGCGTCGGCATAGAGGTCGTCGCGCGGTCGCGGGTGTTGCGCCACCGTGCGGCGCCGGCCGTGCTGCGGGGTGCGGCAGCCGCGGTAGTACGGGCCTGCAGCGCCTCCGGTTACGAGAAGCGCGGGTAGTCGAGGTCGCCGAGATCCTGGTTCGGGTCTTCTTCTTCGTCGTCCTCGACGACGAAGAAGTCGCGCGGGGTGGGGCTGATGCGCTCGAGCCGGGCGTGCAGTGCCCGCACATCGTCATCGAACGAGGGCACTTCGCCGGTCGGTTCCCAACGGGCAGGAGCCGAGAGCACATCGTTGCCCACGCCGATCACGAGCTGCGCCATGCCCTCCTCGCCCGTACGGTCATCGATGATCGGGATGC
This sequence comes from Microbacterium sp. cx-59, assembly GCF_020805625.1. Classification (NCBI taxonomy): domain Bacteria; kingdom Bacillati; phylum Actinomycetota; class Actinomycetes; order Micrococcales; family Microbacteriaceae; genus Microbacterium; species Microbacterium sp. cx-59. The sequence goes on along the minus strand of NZ_JAJHGO010000006.1, from coordinate 143,771 downwards.
TGACGGCTTCCGCGTTGCCCTGCTTCGCGACCGCCGCGGTCAGGAGCACCAACACCTCGGCGACCTCGTCGGTGGTGTGAACGGTCTGGCCCGCATATGTCACGCTGCGCATGAGTGAAGTGTTTCGTGCCTTCCCGGACGAAAGCGGGGGGTTGCGCACGAGTGCTACACGGCGCAGGGCCCGGTGCAGGGCGTGCCCGACGCGGCTCAGGCGCGGTCGCCGAACTCCGGAGTGAGGAAACGGCGCTCGTAGCGGCGGATGCAGCCCGACTCCTCCGCGAAGCGGTAGGCCGCGAGGCATTCCGCATCCGTCGTCGCCGTGATCCGGTACTGCTCGTACGCGGCGAGGGAATCGAAGCTGAACAGCGCGAACGCCTCGTCGCTGTCGCCCTCGCTGGGCAGGAAGTAGCCGTGATGGATGCCGCCGACCTTCTCGACGAGGCGGATCCACTGCCGTCCGTACTCGCGGAAATCGTCGACCTTGGCCGCATCGATCTCGTAGCGCAGGTGGATCGTGATCACGCGCGGGAGCCGGTCCGCGCGGACGAAGCCGCGGGCGAAGCCGCGGGCGCCGCATCCGGAACCGTGGCGAACGCGCGCACGGGGAAGGTGCCGAACGCCTGGACCTTCGGCGGGACCGCCGTGAAGCGCGCGCCGCGCTCGGGAACTGCGTCGAGCCCGGTGAGGTGCTCGACGACGTGGATGCGGGCCGCGAGCAGCAGCGAGTGCGCCGGACGGGCGCCCGCCGCATCCGGGCTCGTGTCGTCGATGTTCAACGAGTCGATGCCGACGAGCGCGACACCCTGCGCGATCAGCGCCCGCGTGCCGGCCTCGGTGAGGAACGGAGCGTCGGCGGCGTAGGCGGGGGTGCCGAAGTGGCGGTCCCAGCCGGTGTCGAGCAGCACGGCGGAGCCCGCGGGGATGTCGGTGGGCAGGTCGGATGCGTCGATGCCGCGGCGTCCGATGCCGCGCACGTGCACGGTGACCGTCGGGAGGTCAACGAGCGTCGCGAGGTCGAGGCTCGAGAGATCGCCGCCGTCGCCATAGCGGTGGAAGGGCGCGTCGAGGTAGGTGCCCGTGTTGCCGATCATGGTGATGATGTCCATCGCGAACTCCGTGCCCGCAGCGTAGACGCCGCGCGAGTTCTCGCGGGTGAGATGCGGGGTGAACGTCGGTGCGGGCAGGCCGGGGTAGGTGACGAGGCCGGCGCGGATGGTGTGGCTGAGATCGATGAGCACACGCCCAGTCTGCCGGGGTGGCCGGCCGCATCCGTACCGCGCATCGCGCATCGGCAGGAAAGCGACGGCGGATGACGGGCGTCGAGCGTTTACCCCTATCCGTCACCGAATTCCAGCCCCCCGATGCGCGGGGATCGCCGACGTAGCGTGGGGGAATCGCGCGGGGCTCGTCCCCGGTTGATCACAGAGAAGGGAGCCCGAACCATGGGACTCGACGACAAGATCAAGAACGCTGCCGAAGACATCTCCGGCAAGGCCAAGGAGGCCGCTGGTAAGGCCACCGACAACGAACGCCTCGAGGCGGAGGGCAAGGGTGACCAGACTCGCGCCAGCCTCAAGAAGGCCGGCGAGGACGTCAAGGACGCGTTCAAGTAAGCCCGCCTGACGATGCCCCGGAGACTCGTTCTCCGGGGCATTCGTCGTGTTCGGGCGGGGTCAGCCGGAGGGGTTGTCGACGGGGCGGTTGTTCTCGTCGGTGGTGTCGGGGAGCTCGGGGGAGTCGCTCGTGAGCGGCGCACCATCCGGGGCTTCCGGCGTCTCCGGATCGTGGTCGCCGTGGGTGTTCTTCGCGGAATGCTGATCAACCATCGGGTCGCTCCTCTCCTGCGGCGCACAAGGCGGCCGCGTCGGTGAACAGGCGACGTTACGCGCGTCGGCCTGCGGCATCCGGGGCTTGACGCCCGCGAACACGCGTCGCAGAGGGGATGCGGGGCGGCCCGCGTGGTGCGGACCGCCCCGTGCGATGTCGAGGGGTCAGGACCTCCGCGCGCGTGCTCGCGCGACGAAGCCCGCCGCGATCGCCAGTCCGCCCAGCAGGAGCAGCGCTCCGATCGGGGCGATCATCCCCGTCGCCGCGAGCGAGCCGTTGCGCTCGGATCCGGGCGCCGCAGCGACACCGTCACCGGTGTCCGGTCCCGAACCCGGGCCGGACCCGCCGCCGCCGCCCCCGCCTCCGCCTCCGGCCCCGGCCCCGGCCCCGGCCGACACGGTGAACACCGCCGACGCGGGAGACGGCCCGGATTCGCCGACGCCGTTGAGCGCGACGATCCGTGCGGTGTACGACCCGTCGGCTAGACCGGCAAGGGTCGTCCGCATCTGCGCGGCGAGACCATTGGTGACGGTCACCGTCCGCACCGGCGCTGCGACTCGTCCGGTCGCGGCGAGAGCGGGGCCTGCCCACAGCTCGACACGGTACGACGTGACGTCCGATCCGCCGTCAGCTGGAGCCGCCCACGCGACCGTGGCCGACGAACCCGACACCGAGACGCTCGGCACCGCCGGCGCGTCGGGCACGGTGGGTTCCTCGCCATCCGTGTCGAGCACGAAAGGCGCGAAGGCGATCCAGTCGACATCGGGCGCGATCGCATATCCATCCCGCACCTGATCGTCGGACGTGCTGCCCGTCGGGCCCTCGTCGATGAACAGAGTGGAACGGGTGTTGCCGAACTCGATCGCCCCGCCGTCGGTGCGGAGGTTCAGCGGCATGACCGCCTCCCAGAAGTTCGTCGCCAGGTACGTGTACCGGAACGTGGTGCGCCCGGCCAGGCCGTCGACACCGCCCTCCGACGCCTGGAGCCCGAGGTCGACGACCTGTGGGTTGTAGTCGTGAGTGCCCTCGATGTCATCGTTCGAGAAGTGGACAACCGCGTTGTACTGGCCTGCCGCCGCGAAGCCGTCGCCACGCGGGATCGAGAGGGTGCCCTCGTTGGCGGGATTCGCGTCGGTGATGCCGAGTCCCTGGACGAAACCGTCCCCCGAACCAGACGTGCCCACGCCGGTCGTCGGCTGGTCGCCGAAGCCGGAGACCCGTGCCGATCCGCCGAGCGTGACCGTGGTGAGGTCCTCCGCCTCCACCCGCACGATGCGAGCATCGCCCTCGACGGCGCGCGTCGTCGTCACCCCCGACACGGTCGCCGGACCGGAGCTACGCAGCTCGACCTCACTGATCCCCTCGGGGAGATGCACGCGGACACGGGATGCGGTATCGCCCCCGCTGCTGTCGAACGTGCTCGCCACTCGACCGTCGACCGTGAGTTCGAGACGCGCATCGCCGTCCGCTGCCCAATCGACCGAGACGTCGTAGTAACCCGACTCGTACGCGGAGGGGTAGAGATCGATGCGTTCGCCGTCATCGAGGCGCGCGGAGCCGCGAGCCGCGCCGTCCCACGTGAGCGTCGCGCCCTCCGCGAGGCGGAAGGTCGACGCCGGGTACCGGACGCTCTCGGTGTTGACGTCGTCCCCGATGCGAACGAGCTCGAAACGGTCGAGAGTGACACCTCCCTCGTAGCCCGCGTTCGCGAGCAAAGTTGTGCCGTCCTCGCTGGTGCGCAGACTGAGCGTGTTCTCGCCGGCCGCGAGCGCCACGGCGACCTCGGCACTCCCGCGAGCGACGCCGCGCACGTTGCTCGGCTTGATCGCGTTCGCGCCGTACTGCACGATCTGGTCGAACGCGTCGTCGACGAACAGCGCATGCTGCACGGGCACGCCGGGCGTCGCCCCGAGGATCTGCAGGCGATACAGCCCCGGTTCCTCGATGTCGACCGTCCAATCCGCCCGCGAATCGAGGGCGGCGAAGCCCGACACGTCCCGATCCGCGGACGCGCGGTATCCGTCCGGGGTCCGTTCCGACGCCGACTGCAGGGTCACTCGTTCCGCTTCGATGACGTGACGCTCACTCTGCGCGCTCAGTGCGGCCGCGACGTCGCGCGGCGCAGCCGGGGTGACGATCACCTGGTAGGCGCTGCTCGCATTCGCAGAGGGGATACGGATGTCGACCCGTCCGTTCACGATGGCCGCACCGTCGAACGCAGCGACCACACGAGGAGCGCCGGAGATACCGTCGGTTCCGCTCACGAGTGCTTCGCGGACCTCGATATCGACCGCGTCGCCGAAGGTGCCGGGGTCGAGGCCCTCCAGAGCGAGGGCGCCGTCGCGACCGTCGGCGATGCCCGCCACGATCACCTGCGCCCGCCGTGACTCCTCATCGATGGCGGCGATCGCCTTCTGCTCCCCGAGGGGAACGCGAACGGTCTCCGACCCGGTCAGATCGCCGTACCACTTGAACAGCCACCATCCGCCGTTCGCCGCGTTCACTTTGGCCTGGTTGTCGGACAGTGTTCCGGATGCGGTCCAGTACGCGGTCTGCGCATCGATCTTCGCGGCCTCGAAGCTCGCGAACCAGCGCAACAGGTTGGCCGGGGAGCTCATGTCGGTGCTGGCGCCCCACTCGGTGATGTTCACCTGGGGGACGTCCTCGGGCGCGATGCCGAGATTCCGCGCGTACTGACGGAACTGCTCCGCACGCTGCGGCATCCACTGGTAGCCGCGTAGCTCGTGCCAGACGTAGACGTCCGGCACCGTGTCGGTGTCGATCGCCATCTTCAGGAATGAGGTGATGTTCCCCTCGCCCCGCCAGGCGGCGTCGCCGGGACCGGCGATCCGGGGCCGTTCGAGGTCGTACTTCGCGTAGGTATCGGTGATGACGTCCCAGGCGGCCGTCCAGTCGGTCGCGCCGTCCGGAGTGAAGCTGTCGGGCTGCCCGCCCACGTGCATGTAGCGGTTGTAGAGGTCATCCGAGTTCAGCCACTGCAGGTCCACCTCGTTGAACGGGATGAAGACATACTTCTCCGGGTTGTCGGACTCGCGGGCGATCTCGTCGACAACGATCTCGAGTACCTCGAGGTAGTCCCAGCGTCCGTTCGGCGTCGAGGTGCGTTCGCCGGTCAGACGGCCGTCGTCGCCGCGCGTGAACGTCAGGTCGTCGCCGGGGCGTCGGCCTCCGTTGTAGGGCCAATCGGGGTAGAAGTCCTGGGTGTAGACGTAGAGGTCCTTGCCGTGCTTGTCGAAGAACGAGTCCTCGATGTGGAAGGCATCGCCGCCGGGATGCTGGGTGCCGAACGGCGGCTTCTGCGACACGTTCGTCATCGCGGCGCCGTTGACGAGCGCCTGCGTGGGCGATCCCTCATCGCCGAGGCCGTACAGGGTGCCCGAGGCTCCGCCGCGGAACTCGCCCGTGGTCTCGGAGAAGTCGACAGTGACGTCTTCGGTCAACCGCTCGTCGACCGTGACGGTGGCGGTCAGGGTGCCGTCCCATCCGTCGACCGTGCCCGCGACCGTGAACACCGATCCTGCGTTCGCGTAGTCGGCGGGACGAACGCGCTCCCACTCGATCGGGGCATCGACCGCGGGGCCCGCTTCGCGCGTGGCAGCGACGGTCGACGGCAAGACGGGCGGGATGCCGGCGGGTGTCGTGAGCGCCCAGGTCTCTTGCGAAAGCCCCACGATCTCGCCGACGTATCCGGAGAAGAGCGCCTCGACCTGCGCGGCGGTCAGCGCCTCCCGGTAGACCGAGAAATCGTCGAACTCGCCGCCGAAGAAGGCGGCCCACGGGCCGGCCCACGGCACGCGGCCGATGAGGCCCGAGCGGGTGCTGGACGCGCTCGCGAGCTTCGCGAAATCGACGGTTACCGCCTCGCTCCGAACGAGCGAGCCGTTGATGTAGTACGAGAGGGTGGAGCCGTCGACGACGCTCGTGATGTACGTCCAGGTATCGGTGGACAACGGCGCGGGGGAGACCGCCTTCACCTCGCTCCCGGAGTTGGCGGCAGCCTTTGACTGGCCGCCCTCGTTTGGCACGTAGTAGACGCCCCAGTTGTCGGCGGGGAGTGCATCGCTGCCGACGATGTACGCCCAGGGCAGCTGGCTCGCGTTCTTGCCGTCCCACTTGATCCACGTCGACACGGTCAGGGCGTCTGCATCGTCGAACAGGCCGGCCGGGATCTCGAGGTAGGGCTTGTCGCTGGAGGGGGAGTTCTGGGCGCCGCCCGGCAGCAGGCCGGACGAACCGGCGTCGTCGGTCGGCCCGTCGCCGCGCGCCAGCGTCGGCGCGTTTCGGACCCGCGCATCGAAGGCGGCGCCGAGCGACCCGTCGTTCGCGACCTTCCCGAGCGACGCATCGCCATCGAACGAGTACCGCACCGACGGGTCGGGCAGCGAAACGGCGGCGTGCGCCGCGGGAGCCGCGGCCGACACGAGCGATGCGGCCAGCACAGCGGTCGTCGTCAGTGCTGCGGCGAAGGTTCGGCCCGGTCGGGCAGACGTGCGTGAACGGTGTCTCATCGCTTCCTCTTCATTGAGTGTCGAGTGCATTTCCGGCGACCGCGGAGTGGTTCTCGGACGCCCGTGCGGCGGAGAAACAGAAATCATCCGCCGTGTCGGGTCGAAGCTAGCAGGCGGTGATAACGGTTTCAAGAAAAAGTTGATAGCGGTTTCACGTTGTCGTAGGGTCTACCTGAAACCGCTATCACAGCGGACCTGCCTTCCCGGAACGCGCTATCAACGGAGACGCGATGACGACCACGACCCTTTCCCACACGAGCACCGTCCACTGGGACGGTGGCGACGCAACCGTCGCATTCGCGTGGGCAGCGGACGAGCCCGTGCACGTCGCGTCCATCGGCGTCGATGGGCGCACGGTCCGGGTTCACGCCGTCCCGGCCGTCGAGATCATCAGCGCCGATCGCGGGAGCGTTCCGGCGTCGTACCGGCTCGTGCATTCCGAGATCGGTGCCCAGTTGCGGTACGTCGACCACGTCGAGTCGCGGCACGGCACGACGCGGTCGCTCCGCATCCGCCAGCGCGCCGGGGGCATCGAGGCCGTCCTCCAGCTCGAGAGCGACGACGATGTGGCGGGGTTTCGCGCTCAGGTGACGGTGACCAATCTTTCAGCGGAGCCGCTCGTGCTCTTCTCGGTCGCGTCGTGGGCGATGGGATTCACCGCAGACGGCAGCACCGACCGCGCCCTGTCGGGATGGCAGCTCGTCTCGGGGCGCAGCGACTGGCTCGCCGAGGGGCGCTGGACGACCACGGCGCTCGAGGGCCCCGAGTTTCCCGATCTGGCCGAGAATCGCACCGGACACAACCCCCGCGGCGCCTTCATCGTGACGTCGGACGGTACCTGGTCGACCGGCCGCCACCTGCCGGTGGGCATCATCGCGAACGACGAGCTCGACCTCGCCGTGGCGTGGCAGATCGAACACAACGGCGCCTGGCGCTGGGAGATCGGCCGCGACACCGCCGGCGCGTTCCTCGCCCTCTCCGGACCCACCGACGTCGATTCCGCGTGGTCGCTGCCGCTCGGAACGGACGAGTCGTTCACGACCGTGCCCGTCTCGGTGGCGCTCGGGCGCTCCCGCGTCGCCGCCATCGCCGCCCTCACCGACTACCGCCGTCGGACTCGTCGATCGCACGTCGACAATGCGCGGATGCCGGTCGTCTTCAACGACTACATGAACACCCTCGACGGCGATCCGACGACCGAGAAACTGCTGCCGCTGATCGCCTCGGCCGCCGAGGCGGGCGCCGAAGTGTTCTGCATCGACGCCGGGTGGTACGACGACAGCGGCCACTGGTGGGCGTCCGTCGGCGAGTGGCTGCCGTCGACCACTCGCTTCCCGGGGGGCCTGGCCGAGGTCATCGACGCGATCCGCGCGTCGGGGATGGTACCCGGCCTGTGGCTCGAGCCCGAGGTCGTCGGCGTCGAAAGTGCGGCGGCCGACACGCTGCCCCAGGATGCCTTCCTGCAGCGCAGCGGTGTCCGCGTCGTCGAGCACCACCGCTACCACCTGGACCTGCGGCACCCCGCCGCGCGCGCCCACCTCGACGAGGTCGTCGATCGACTCGTGCGGGACTTCGGCATCGGGTTCATCAAGATGGACTACAACATCAACCCGGGACCGGGCACGGATCGCGACGCGGCGAGCGTCGGCGACGGCCTGCTGCAGCACAACCGCGCACATCTGGCGTGGCTGGATGCGGTGCTCGACCGGCATCCGGAACTCGTGATCGAGAACTGCAGCTCGGGGGCGATGCGTCAGGACTGGGCGATGCTCTCGCGGCTCGCGATGCAGTCGACGTCCGACCAACAGGATTTCACCAAGTACCCGCCGATCGCTGCCGCGGCGCCCCTCTCGATGCTGCCCGAGCAAGCCGCGAGCTGGGCGTACCCGCAGCCGGAGATGAGTGACGAGCAGATCGCGTTCTGCCTCGTCACGGGTCTGCTCGGCCGTTTCTACGTGTCGGGGTACCTCAACCGGATGACCGGCGGCCAGCGCGCTCTCGTGGCGGAAGCGGTCCGCGCCGCGAAAGACCTGCGACCGATCATCGCGACCGCCGCACCGCACTGGCCCACCGGCCTGCCCGGATGGACGGACCGCGTCGTGTCGCTCGGGCTGCACGCGGGCGACACCGACCTGGTATCGCTCTGGCAGCGCGACGGAGAGGCGTCGCACGTCGCCCTCGCCCTGCCCCACCTGACGGGGCGCGACGTGACCGTCTCCACCGTCTTCCCCGCAGATCTTCCCGACTGGCCGACCGAATGGGACGCCACCTCCGGGACCCTCACCGTACACACGACGGACGCGATTCCGGCCGCGCGTACCTTCCGCCTCACCACGCCGCTCAACCCGACGGCGTAGAGGCACAGCACCAGTCACACTGATCACAGAAGGAGCATTTCGATGAAGAAGCGGTTCCCCGCGGCGTTGGCCCTCACGGCCACTGCCGCCCTTGCCCTCGCAGGCTGCTCGGACCCCGGAGCGGGCGGCGGCTCCTCCGAACCCGCGACCTGGCCCGACCAGAACGCGGATCTGAGCGGCACGACCCTCACGATCTGGGCCGCGCAGAACTCCAACACGGTGCCCGACAGCGTCGTCGCGGGCTTCGAGGAGCTCACCGGCGCCAAGGTCGACGTCGTCACCATCCCCGATCCGTACGAGCAGAGCGTGCAGACCAAGGTCGCGACCGGCGACAAGCCCGATCTCGCGTTCTGGCAGCCGACGGCGTCGCAGCTGACGGCACTCAACGCATCCGAGAACCTCCAGTCCCTCGACGATGCACCGTGGCTCGGCGCCTACGACGGAGATCTGCGCGACATCACCGGCATTCTCGATGACACCCGCTATGCCGCCCTCATCACCACCCCGGCCGTGGAAGGCGTCTACTACAACAAAGACGTGTTCGCCGCGGCCGGCATCACCGAAACCCCCGCAAGCTGGGACGAACTGCTCACCGTCGCGCGTCAGCTGAAGTCCGAGGGCACCACTCCCTTCTTCGACTTCGGCGGCGGCACGCCGTGGGCGACGCAGTGGTGGGTCCAGGTGCAGTTGGCGGATGCCGCTCAGGACGGTCTGTGGGATCGCGTCAACTCGGGCGAGGAGAAGTTCACGGACGAGACGATCCAGGGCGCCATCGACACCTACGACGGCCTGATCGGCGAGGGGCTCTTCAACGACAACCTGAAGACCGCGACGTTCGAAGACCAGGGCCCGGCCCTGCTCGCAGGAGACGCCGCGATGGCCGTGCAGGTCAACTCCTTCTTCGGTCAGCTGCAGTCGCTCGCCGACACCGCAGAGCTGGACGAGAAGATCGGCTTCTTCCCGATCTCACCGACCGGCAACGTCGGCACGTTCATCCCCGACCAGTCCAACGCGCTCGTCGCATTCAAAACGGGCGACGCCACCCGCGAGGCGGCGGCTCGACAGCTGCTCTCCTACTGGCTGGGTGACGGATACGCGGACTTCGTCGAGGCGCAGTCGACGGTGTCGCTGCAGAGCGACGTGCCGACGCCCGACGGTGTTCCGCAGGCCCTCCTCGACGCGAGCGCGTCGCTCTCCGACTCGGTCGGTTCGATGCAGGCGCTCGCAATCGTGAACCCTGACCTGTACCTGAACCTCGGGGACATGATCCAGGGCACGAAGACGCCGACAGAAGTCGCCGAGGCAACGCAGGCGCAGTTCGCGGAGCTCGCGAAGGCGATCGGCGCGGCCGGGTTCTGACTCGCAGGGCGGGCGTCGGTTCTCCGGCGCCCGCCCCCACCCGAATGAGGATGACATGACCACGAATCTCGGCCTCTCCCGTGGAGCGGCGAAGACCCGGGGCGTCGCGCAGTACCGCCCGTCCCGGCGGGCCAAACAGGACCACCCGATGTGGTTCCTGATCCCGGCGATCGTCGTGCTGACGTTGTTCTTCGTCATCCCGACGCTGTACAACTTCATCTACGCCTTCACGAACTGGTCGAGCTTCAAGAGCTCCATCGACTTCGTCGGAGCCGACAACTTCGTCGCGCTGTTCTCCAACGGAAGCCTCGTCAACGCACTGGTCGTGACCCTCACCTACGCGGTACTGGTGGCGATCTTCCAGAACGCGTTCGGGTTGGGGCTCGCCCTGTTGCTCGAACGCGACACCCGCATCAACCGGGCCGTACGCGTCGCCTTCTTCGTGCCCGTGATCATGTCGGCGCTCGCGGTGGGCTACATCTTCCAAGCGATCCTCAAGCCCGACGGCGCGGTCAACGGGATTCTCGGGGGCATCCTCGGCCAGGAGATCGACATCGCGTGGCTCGGCAGCACGACCTGGACGATCGTCGTCGTCGCTCTCATCCACTCGTGGAAGTGCATGGGGCTGTCGATGCTCATCTATCTCGCGGGCCTCAAGACCATCAGCGAAGACGTGCTCGAGGCCGCTCGCCTGGACGGTGCCGGATGGTGGACGACGCTGCGCACCATCCGCTTCCCGCTCCTGGCACCCGCCGTGACCTTCAACGTCGCGACCGCGCTGCTCGGCTCGATGAACGGCTTTGACATCGTGCAGGCGACCACCGCCGGCGGCCCCGGGGGCACGACAGAGCTCCTGAACATCTTCATCTTCCGGACGTTCGGGCAGGGTCTGTTCGCCCAGGCCACGACGATGAGCCTGGTGCTCTTCCTCATGGTCTCGGTGCTCGCCTTCCCGGTGATCCGATTTCTTCGCAAGCGGGAGGACGTGCTGTGAGCGCCACCACCATCGCACCGAGCGCGCCGTCGGGCGCGGGCGATGACACCACCACGATCGTGACGGGGAAGCCGCGCGAGCGTCGTCGTCCGCGCGGCGCCATCTCCCGGTTCGTGCAACCGGTGTCCGCGATCGTCATCGCCCTGCTGCTGCTCGGCATCCCCTTCTGGATCGTCGTCGTGACCGCATCGAAGACGCAGGCGGAAGCGCTTCGGCCCGACATGTCGCTGCCGACCGAGTTCGCGCTCTTCGACAACTTCGCCACCGCGTTCACGGACGGCAGCATGCTCGTCGCGTTCGGCGGCAGCCTGCTCGTCATGGTGCCTTCGGTGCTCGGGGTGCTGATTCTCGGGTCGATGGCGGCGTGGATCCTCGGACGCCGCTCGTCGCGTCTGCTCGCGTTCCTCTACGCGCTGGGTATCAGCGGAATCGTGCTGCCGCCCGCGGTCGTGACGATCGTGCTGCTCCTGCGTCAACTGGGGCTGGCCGGAACCGCCGTCGGCATGATCGGGGTGTACATGGGGATGTACCTGTCGACGGTGATCTTCTTCGTCACCGGGTTCGTCCGCACCATCCCGCCCGAGCTCGAAGAGGCGGCACGGGTAGACGGAGCGTCGCCCCTGCGGGTGTATGTCAAGATCATCCTGCCGCTGCTCATGCCGGTTCTGGCGACGGCAACCATCCTCATCTGCCTGTACATCTGGAACGATGTGTTCTACGCGTTGTTCGTCATCGGGGGTCGCGTGGACACTCTTCCCTTGAACCTGTACCAGATCGCGAGTTCCGGGCTGTACCTGCAGAACTGGCATCTGATCTTCGCGTACATCATCCTGATGAGTCTGCCGCTGCTGATCACCTTCATCGTCGCGCAGCGCAAGATCATCTCCGGCATCACGAGCGGAGCGGTCAAGTGACAGCGGCATCCGACGAACGCAGCGGTTCCGCACGGAACGCGACCATCGCGGATGTGGCGGCACGGGCGGGCGTTTCCGTGCCCACCGTCTCGCGGGTGCTCACGGGGGCGGCGAAGGTCAGCGACGCTCGGCGCGAACTCGTCGAGCGGGCGATCGCGGAACTCCGATTCCGGCCGAGCGCGGCAGCGCGAGTGCTGGCATCGCGCAAGGCCCAAGTCATCGCGATCATCGCCGGCGACACCTCGCGGTACGGCTACGCCGAGACGATCCGGGGCGTGGAAGAAGCGGCGCGCGCGCGGGGCTTCACCGTCATGATCACGGTCGTCGAGAGCGCGGATGACGCGGAGATCGATCAGGCCATCTCCGCCACTCTCGGCCAGCCGCTGGCGGGGATCGTGGTCCTCAAGTTCGATCCGCCCGGCGTCGCCGCGCTGAACCGCGTGCCCCCGGAGATCCCCGTGGTCGCGCTGTCCGGCATCCGCGAGGCCGGCGTCCCGCAGGCGGTTCTCGACGAGACACGAGCGGCGGAGGAACTCACCAACCATCTTCTCGGCCTCGGCCATGCGACCGTGCATCACGTGCGCGTGCCGCCGTCCCGCAAGGAGGATGGGCGGACGACGGGATGGCGACGCGCGCTGAAGAAGGCCGGTCGCGTCGTGCCGCCGCTGCACGACGCGGGGTGGGATCCGCGAACGGCCGTGGGAGTCGGTCGCGAGCTCGCCGAGGATCCGGCCGTCACGGCGGTGTTCTGCGGTAACGACGAGATCGCGATGGGAGTCATCCGAGGGCTGAGCGACGCCGGACGCACCGTGCCGGGCGACGTCTCCGTCGTCGGGTTCGACGACCACCCCCTCGCGGCGCTCTGGTCGCCTCCCCTCACCACCGTCGAGCAGGATTTCGCCGGGATGGGACGCCGGGGCATGGGGCTCCTCTTCGCGGAGATCGCCGGTGAACCGACGAAGCGGTACTCGTCGGCGCGGCCGGGACTCGTCATCCGAGAGTCGACCGCCCCGCCCGCGGCCGGTGTCGTCGCCGACGTACTCGCTCCGGGCGCCTGAGGAGACGCGACGATCCCGCACGCGATCACGGGGCGCACGCCGCACTGACGCACGTCGGCACCGAACGCAAGCCGCCGGGCAGTTCGAACCCTCGCGGATACCTTGAGCGGATGAAGGCCCACCGCTGTCGCGTCTGCGGCAACCCCCTCTTCTTCGAGAACACCCGCTGCGAGGTGTGCGGCAGCGCCCTCGCGTACTCGCTCATCGAAGACGCCATCGTGCCGCTATCGGGCGGGGAGTACCGCGCCGGCGACGGCCGCATCTGGCACACCTGCGCGAACCGAGACCTCGCCGCGTGCACGTGGCTGACGGCGGATGCGGGCACCCTCTGCCCGAGCTGCGCGCTCACTCGCACCCGTCCCGCCAACGGCGACGAGGCGGGCCTGGCCGGCCTCGTCATCGCCGAGCGCGCGAAACGCCAACTCGTGCGCGAACTGCACCGCCTCGGCGTGCCGCTCGTGCGCCAGGGATCCGCCGCCGACCCCGCGGGCACCGGAATCGCCTTCGACCTTCTCTCCGACACCCCCGATGGCGTCGTGATCGGCCACACCGACGGCGTCATCACCATCAACCTCGCTGAAACCGGTGACGCGTACCGGGAACGGATGCGGATCCAGCTCGACGAGCCGTACCGCACGGTGCTCGGGCACCTGCGGCACGAGATCGGGCACTATGTCGAGTGGCTGCTGCTCGAGATCCCCGACCGGATGGACGCCGCGCGCACCCTTTTCGGCGACGAACGTGCGGACTACGGTGACGCCGTCACCCGGCACTACGCCCAGGGCCCGCCAGACGACTGGCGGCGCACGTACATCTCCAGCTACGCGACGATGCACCCGTACGAGGACTTCGCCGAGACCTGGGCGCACTTCCTGCACATCCGCGACGCAGTCGAAACAGCCGAGGAGTACGGCATCCTGCGCGAGCGGGCGGTGCCGCATCCGTTCTCGAGACTCGTGATCGACGTGTGGCTTCCGCTCGCCACCGGTCTCAACATGGTCAATCGCTCACTCGGGCAGAAGGACCTCTACCCGTTCGTGATCACCGCGCCGGTGCTGCGCAAGCTCGACTTCGTCGACGACGCGATCCAGCGTTACGCGGCCGAATCCGCGTAACCGCCGCCCGGGCGAGGAGCGGTCGCCGCCTTCGCGGGGCCCGCGGCGGCCGCGGGGCCGGCGGCGCCCGCAGCGTCGAGATCGATCGTCAGCCCGCTCGAGGAATTCGCCTGCTGCGCCATGTCTTTGAGGAGCGCGGAGTTCAGCACCTCGGGCTCGGGCGACTCGAACACGAACCGCAGCGGGATCGACGGCTGTATCCACAGTGTCGTTCGGCCCGGCACGTCGGCGCCGGAATGTCGCCACGAGAGGGTGAATGCCTCGTTCCGCCGCAGCTTCGTCGACACCACGACCTTCACGTGCGCCAACAGGGTATCGGGGATCGCGATCGACTTCGATCCGTTGCCGTAGAACAGATCTCCCATGACGTTCCCCCCGATACGTCAAGCCGAGCAGCTTGTGAGAAAAACACTAGCAGTACATAAGACTAGGAAAACTAGCGAATAAAGATGAGAACGCTCTCATGTAGATCAGCCGCGGATGATCGTCCCTAGAAAGGCTGCGCACCGGTGTCGGTGGGGTGGGCTCAGGCTCCGGGGGCGGGTGCGTCCGGGTCAGAGACGGCCGCGAGAACCTGCTGCAGGAAGCCGGCGACGATGACCGCGTGTTCGGGTGCGAGGGTGGCGGCGATGCCTCGGATGCGGGTCGTCAGCGGGTCGACGTGGTCGGGATCGATCGTGCGGTCGAACGGCTCGATCACTTTCTTGCGTCGGTCGGTGGGGTGCGGTGTGACAGTGATGAATCCGCCCTTGATCAGGCGATCCACCACCGAGGTCATCGCCGGAGGGGTGAGGTGGAGCGCCGCCGCGAGCACGGACGGCGTCATCGGCGACGCGGAGTCGCTGTACTCGAGGATGAAGCGCACGGCCGCTCGGTCGGTGTCGTTCAGGCCGGATGCGGACTGCCTCTGGCGGGCGAGCCTCGCCTCGGCCAGGCGCAGTTGCTCAACCAGTTGCGCGACGTTGAGGCTCTCGCGCGTCTCGCCGGCGGTGAGTGCGTCATCGGTCATGGGTACCCCCGCACGCCACCTGTTCGGGCAGTGGGTGCGGTCCCAGTCTGGCAGAAGAGAGATTGAATTATGAGAGCGCTGAATATTAAGTGTCGAATAGTTAATCGGTGAACTATACTGGGGAAAGGTCGGCGGTTGCCGGCTGAAAGTGAAAGGTGCCAGCCATGGGAAGTCTGTTCTACGGGTCCGATTCCGAGCCGATCGACATCCCTGATCGTCTGCTCGCACACATCAAGGTCGTCATGGCCACCAAGCTTCGTCGCGGTGAGAGCTTCACGCTCTCCTGGCGCCACCCGGAGAACGAGCCCGGCGGGCGCAGCACGCTGTGGCTGCATCCGTCCATTCCGCTTCGCATCGTCTTCGACGACGCCGAGCCCGAGGTGCTCGACTCGCAGTGGCTCCAAGAGCTCGCGGCCGGCGCCAGCTCGACCGGCGGACTGAACATCTCGCTCACCGCGGACGCCGCTCACGCGCGCGTTCCGCAGAAGGCGTGACGCGCGACACCCCCGGACGCGTGAAGCGGGGCGGAACCAGCATCAGCTGAGTTCCGCCCCGCTTTCGCGTTTCCGGATGCGCCCCGTCAGTCCGCGAGGAAGCGGATCAGCGCGTCGTTGAACTCGATCGCGTGCGAGACGTTCAGGCCGTGCGGTGC
Source organism: Microbacterium sp. cx-59 (assembly GCF_020805625.1). Lineage (NCBI taxonomy): Bacteria > Bacillati > Actinomycetota > Actinomycetes > Micrococcales > Microbacteriaceae > Microbacterium > Microbacterium sp. cx-59. The sequence continues at coordinate 127,957 of NZ_JAJHGO010000006.1, read as the reverse complement.
GCCCTCGATCAGCACGAGCTCGCTCGCGGCGATCGCCAGGTGCGTGCGCGCGCCCGATCCCTCGAACGGCACGATGCCGTCGCTGTCGCCGTGCACGACGAGCGTGGGGACGGAGACCTGCTCGATGTCGTCGCGGAAGTCGGTCGTGGCGAACGCCTCCATCGCCTTCACCGCGGCGTGGTGATCGGCATCTCGCGTCAGGGCGAGAGCCTGCAGCCGCTGCGTCTCCGACACCTTCAGCTCGCCGTCCACGGAGAAGAAGTCGCGCGTGAAGCCGTCGTAGAACGCCGCCTCGTCATCGCGCAGCGCCTTCTCCATGTCGGCGGCAGCCTCCGCCGTCAGGGGGCCCGCGGGGTTATCCGACGTCTGCGCCAGGTACGGGGTGACCGCCGCGGCGAACACGATGCTCCGGATGCGGCTCCGCCCGTGCCGGGTGAGGTAGCGCGCCACTTCGCCGCCACCCATCGAGAACCCGACGAGCGTCACGTCGGAGAGGTCGAGCTCGTCGAGCACCGCGGCGAGATCGTCCGCGAACGTGTCGTAGTCGTACCCGCTGCGCGGCTTGCTGCTGCGGCCGAATCCGCGACGGTCGTACGTGACCACCCGATAACCGGCGCCCGCGAGCACCGGAACTTGCTCGGACCAGGACTCGCCCGACAGGGGCCAGCCGTGGATCAGAACGACCGGGCGGCCCGGGCCGCCGGTGTCGTCCACGTGCAGTTCGACACTCGACAACAGGCCATGATGTGCAGTGATTTCGCTCATGCGGTCATGGTGCGCGCCGACCCTGAACAGGGCGCCACGGTTGACGACGGATGCGGAAAGGGTTAGCTGGGGGCGTCAGGCGCGCGGGCCGACCGCGATGTCGAGAACGCGCACGATCTCGCCGAGCGACGGCATGAGCTCGGCGGCCATCTGCTCGTAGACCTCCCACGAGCGCCGGTACGGGTCGATGACGTCGTCGGCGGTCGGGTCGGCGGGCGGATCGAGCTCACCGCGCACCGCCGTCAGGCGCGCGAGCAGCGCGCGGAGCCGCGCAGCGGGATCGGTGCCCGCGGCATCCGCCACCGCGTGGGCGTCCGCATCCGGCACCGCTGCGGCGAGGCGAGCGAACTCCCGCACCGTGAACGTCGTGCGCGTCTGCGCGGGCGCCAACTCGACGACCGCGCGGCGGTGCTCCCGGGTCATGGCGAGCACGAGATCGGGCTCGACGAGGTGCGATTCGTTCAACCATCGGGCGCGGTGCCCGGAGATGAGTTCGTCGGGCACGCCGTACTGGCGGGCGAGCTGCATCGCCTCGGGGGTCATCGGGCTGTCGATCATCGCGCGCGCACCGGCGCTCGCGACGTGCACTCCGCGGTGGCCGAGTTCGTCCTGCAGGATGATCTCCGCGAACGGCGACCGGCAGATGTTCCCCGTGCAGACGGTGAAGACCTCGAGCATGCGGTGGTGGCCCCCCTGTACCTGGCGCGGAGACGGGCGTGCTCTCGTCCCGGTAACGTGGGCGCCGTGAGCGAGTCTAACGATCGAACCTCCCGGTTCTCGCGGTCCGAGTCAGGCGAGTGGGTCGCCCGGCGCATCGCGCCGGCGGAGATCGACACCGACCCGCGCGTGACCGACGACGATGCTGCGGCGGGCGAATCGGCGGGAGACGGGACGGCCGCGGACGGCGCTCGGATCTCGGATGCGGGTGCCGACGGTGCCGATCGCTCCGACGGTGACGGTGCCGTTGCCGATGCTGATGCGGCCGAGTCCGGTTCCGGTCGGCGGCGGCGCCGTCGGCCGAGCGCGCCGCGCGTCTGGTTGCAGGGCGGCACCACGACCCAGCCCTGGGGCTGGCTGCTCGTGGGCTGGGCCATCGTCTCGCTCGGTGCCGGCATCCTCATCGCCACGGCCGCGACCGAGTTCATCGGCGGCGTACTGGGCGGGTGGATCGGCACGGTCGTGCTCTGGGTCGCGATGCTCGTACCCGTCATCTACGGCTTCACGCGCTCCGTGCCGCGCGGACTCCTGCGCTTCCGCGCGACCGACGTGCTGTTCGGGCTCGTGTTCGGGGTGGCACTGCGGGTCATCACCGGATGGCTCGAGCAGGCCGCATCCGGAGTGTCCGTCTGGCCCGCCTACCCGACCGTCGACGGTGGACTCGGCGCGGACTGGTGGTTCGGCGACCTCCTCCTGCCCGTCGTCATCGCGCCCGTCGTGGAAGAGGTCTTCTTCCACGCTCTGCTGCTCGTCGCGCTGTACACCGCGTTCCGCCGCCTGACGCGGGCCCCGGCCGTCGCCGGCTTCGGCGCGGCGCTCGTCAGCACCGGGGTGTTCGTGCTGCTGCACCAGCTGACCGGATCGCTCGGCGCGACCTGGGCGTCGGCGGCCGCGATCGCCCTCGTCGGACTCGTCGGCGCGACCCTCGTGCTCGTCACCGGCCGGTTCTGGGGCGCGCTGCTCACCCACGCCGTCTTCAACGCCTCGTACGTCGTGCTCGCACTCGTCGGCACCCTCGCCGGCGGCTCCGGCGGAATCGATCTCGCGCTCTCGTAACGCCCTCGGCGCACCGGCGAAAGAACTTCTGTCAAGTGCACTCGCCCGACACATCCGCGAGTGATGATGCGAATATCCACGCACCATCGCTCCGGAAGGGGTTGCATTGTCGTTCGATGTCCTGATTCGCGCTGCCGACGCACCGCCCACCGCGGCTGACACCATCCGAGTCGCCTCGGTTCCCGCATCCCACGTGTACGTCCGTCACCTCGATCCGGTGATCGAGGGCGGGGAGCTTCCGCGCGTCGTGCGGCTGGCCGACCCCGACCCGGCGTCGCCCGCCCGCTCGACCGTGTCGCGGTGGTGGCCCCCGGTGATGCTCGATTCCGAGTGGGTGCGGGCGAACGATTTCGACGTCTTCCACATCCAGTTCGGGTTCGACGCGCGCACCCCCGCCGAACTGCAGGCTCTCGTCGATGCGCTCCGGCGCGCCGGGCGCCCGCTCGTCTACACCGTGCACGACCTCCGCAACCCGCACCACGAGACGAGCGCCGAGCACGATGCGCAACTCGACGTGCTGGCGCCCGCCGCGGATGCGCTGATCACCCTCACGCCCGGCGCCGCCGACGAGATCCGCCGCCGGTGGGGTCGCGAGGCGATCGTGCTTCCGCATCCGCACGTCGTCGAACCCGACCGCATCCGTGCCGTCCGCCCGCGCCGCGAGAGCGGGGAGTTCCGCGTCGGACTGCACGTGAAGAGCCTCCGCGCGAGCATGAACCCGCTCGCCGTGCTGCGCGTGCTGACGGATGCGGTGAACGCGCTGCCCGGCGGCGTGCTGCAGGTCAACGGGCACCGCGATGTGCTGCTGCCGGGCGGCGCGCGGTACGACGCCGAGCTGGGCGAGTTCCTGCAGAACGCCGAAGCGGCGGGGCTGCTCGAGACCCGGGTGCACGACTTCCTGCCCGACGACGAACTGTGGGACTACCTCGAGTCGCTCGACGTGTCGGTGCTGCCGTACCGGTTCGGCACGCACTCCGGCTGGCTCGAGGCGTGCCGCGATCTCGGCACCGCCGTCATCGCCCCCGACTGCGGGTACTACCGCGAGCAAGGGCCGGTCTTCCGGTACGGCAACGACGGCTCCGGGCTCGACGCGGCCTCCCTCACCGCCGCCGTGCGCGCCGCCTTCGACGCGGGACCGACGGCGCCCGTGTCGGTGGACGAGCGGATGCAGCAGCGCCAGCACGTCGCCGACGCGCACGCGCGGCTCTACCGGGACCTGCTCTCTTGAGGCTCCGGATCTGCCTCATCGCCTCCAGCCGCTTCCCCATCGCCGAACCCTTCGCCGGAGGACTCGAAGCGCACACGCACGCGCTGGCCTCGTCGCTCGCCGCGCGCGGACACTACGTGACGATCTTCGCGGCGCCGGGATCGGACCCCGACCTGCAGGTGCGAACGCTCGACGTCGCCGAGTACGCGCCGAGCGCCGGGGCGCGCCGCGACGTGGCCGCGCCGCCGGACTCGTGGATGCGAGAGCACCACGCCTACCTCGCCCTGCTGATGGACCTGCAGCGAGGAGGCGCCTGCGACTTCGACATCATCCACAACAACACGCTGCATCACCTGCCGATCGCGATGGCGTCGGCGATCGAGGTGCCGATGATCACGACCCTGCACACGCCCCCGACGCCCTGGCTCGAATCCGCCATGCGCCTCAACGGACACGCGTCGACCTTCGTGGCCGTCAGTCACGCGACCGCGGCGGACTGGTCGGAGACCGTCGACCCGATCGTCGTGCACAACGGTGTCGACATCGAACGTTGGGCCGCCGGTCCCGGCGGCGGCGGCGCGGTCTGGTTCGGGCGGCTCGTGCCCGAGAAGGCCCCGCACCTGGCCATCGACGCGGCCCGGCTCGCCGGCATCCCGATCGTGCTCGCCGGACCCCTGCACGACCCGGACTACTACGCCGCCGAGATCGCGCCGCGCCTCGGCGACGACGTGCGCTACGCCGGACACCTCGCCGGAGCAGACCTCGCGGGACTCATCGGGCGCTCGTCGGTCGCGATCGTGACCCCGCGGTGGGAGGAGCCGTACGGCTTGGTCGCGGCCGAGGCCATGGCCTGCGGAACACCCGTCGCCGCATTCGCGCGCGGAGGCCTGGTCGAGGTCGTCACGCCCTCGAGCGGGCGGCTGTCGGCGCCCGACGACCTCCCGGCGCTCGCCGCCGCCATCCGTGAGGCCGTGCTGTTGCCCCGAGACGGAGTGCGGCGCCACGCGCAGACGGCGCTGTCGCTCTCGGCCATGGTCGACGGGTACGAGCGCGTGTACCGCGACCTCACCCGTCCCGTGCTCGCCGCGTGAGCGGGGGCAGGGTGGGGTCCGGAGGCGGGGTGCTTTCGGGGGTGGGGTACTACATCCACCACCACGGGCGGGGGCATCTGCATCGCGCGTCCGCGATCGCCGCGGCGCTCGGCGGACCCGTGACCGGGCTGTCGTCGCTGCCGCGTCCGGCGGCGTGGAACGGCGACTGGGTCGACCTCCCGCTCGACGTGCCGGAGGGTGCGGCCGGTGGTGCGGCCGGTGGTGCGGCGCCTGGTGGGCGGGGCGGGGCGGTGCGTGTCCCGCCGGGTCCGGTGGGTGTCGCCCCGGGTGGTCTCCCGGGTGGGCTCGCGGGTGCCGTGCGGGAGGCGTCGGCTCTGCGCCGTGAAGAACCGCGGCCGGTCGACCCGACCGCGAACGGACGCCTGCACTGGGTGCCGCTCGGCGTCGACGGGTTGCGTGAACGCGCGGCGGTGATCTCGGCGTGGATCGCCCGCGCGCATCCGCGGGTCATCGTCTCCGACGTCTCGGTCGAGGTCGCGCTGCTCGCGCGCCTGCACGGGGTGCCGGTCGTGACGGTGGCGCTGCCGGGGATCCGCGACGACCCAGCTCACGCTTTGGGCTTCGACATCTCGGCCGCGATCATCGCCGCCTGGCCGGACGAGGCCGAGGGGATGGTCACCGGGCTCTCGGATGCGGCCGCCGCCCGGCTGCATCCGGTCGGGGCGATCTCGCGCTACCCGTTCGGCGCGGGCGCCGGGGCGCCGCCGGCCGGCACCCGGCGACGCGCGCTCGTGCTCGCGGGGGCGGGCGGCGACGGTTTCACCCCGGATGCGGTCGCCGCCGCGCGCGCCGCGACCCCCGGATGGGAGATCACGCACCTGGGCGGTTCGTCGGGCGCGTGGGTCGCCGACCCGCGGGACGCGGTGCGCGCATCCGACGTCGTCATCACCCACGCGGGGCAGAATGCGATCGCGGATGTCGCGGCCGCCCGCCGCCCCGCCATCGTGGTGCCGCAGGCGCGACCGCACGACGAGCAAGCCGCCACCGGACGCGTGCTGGCGGCGGGGGACTGGCCCGCGATCGTCGTGCCGCGCCTGCCCGACGGCGGATGGGGCGACCTCCTCGACGCGGCGCACCGGCTCGACGGGTCGGTGTGGCGGGCGTGGAACGACGGCGGCGGCGCCGCGCGTGCCGCCGAGATCATCACCCGCGTGATGCGCGGCGGAGTGGGGTTCGGGGCTGCCGGGGCGGGTGCTTCGCGTGGGATTTCGCGCCGCGGGGCGGGAGCCGGCTCGGGCGGTGCCGGGTCTGGTTCGGGCGGTGCGGGGGCGGGCGACCGCATCCGGGGCGACGGATGACCCGCACGGCCGTCATCACGATCGCGCACGGGCGGCACGCGCACGCGCGGCGCCAGGCCGACGCGCTCGCGCTGTCGATCGAACCGCCGGACGACCGCATCCTGGTGACGATGGACGATCCCGCGCTGGGTGCGCTCGCGCATCCCGGCACGCACGTGCTCGCGCTCGCCGCGGCGCCGGAGGGCCTCCCGCTCGCCCGTGCGCGCAATGCCGGCGCCGAGGCCGCGATCGATCGCGGGGCCGAGGTGCTGATCTTCCTCGACGTCGACTGCCTGCCGGGGCCTCACCTGGTCGGTGCCTACGCGGCCGCCGCGACAGATCCGACGACGGCGGACCGGCTGCTCTCCGGACCCGTCACCTACCTGCCGCCCGCACCGCCCGACGGCTACGACTTCGGCACGCTCGCGGCGCTCGACCGGCCGCATCCGGCGCGTCCTGCTCCGGGCCCCGGCGAGGTGGTGCACGGCGGCGACCCGAACCTCTTCTGGTCGCTGTCGTTCGCGGTCACGGCCGCCACGTGGTGGCGCATCGGCGGGTTCTCCGAACGCTACGTCGGGTACGGCGGCGAGGACACCGACTTCGGGCACACGGCGCACGCGCGCGGGGTCGAGATGGCGTGGGTGGGCTCAGCCCGCGCGTACCACCAGCATCACGCGGTCGAGAGCCCGCCGGTGCGGCACGTCGACGCGATCCTGCGCAACGGCGCGATCTTCGCGGAGCGCTGGGAATGGTGGCCGATGACCGGGTGGCTCGACGCGTTCGTCGCGCTCGGGCTCGTCGCGCGCACTCCGGACGGCGGCTACCGCCGCGCGTAAGCGCTCCGGGGCAGGCGGAAATGCTCCGGGTCAGGCGGAGAGACGGAGGTCGACGCCCCGGGCCGTGAGGGCTCGGGCCGTGGGGGAGTCCGCATCCGCCGCATCAATGAGGACGGCGGTCACCTCGTCCAGCGGCATCACGAGATAGCGCGACACCGCGCCGATCTTCTCGCTGCTGCCGAGCACGAACGTTTCGGCAGCGCGGCCCGCGAGCGCACGCTTCATGGCGGCTTCGTCGGCGTCGCCGGTCGTGAGCCCCTCGGTGTCGTGGATGCCCGTCACGCCGAGGAAGAAACGGTCGGCGCTGATCGCGCGGGTGGCCTCGACCGCGGCCGCGCCGCTCGCGACCGCGGAGTGCTTGAAGAGGCGGCCGCCGAGGATGAGCACGTCGGCGGCGTGGTCGAGGAGCGCCGCGGCGATGGTCGGGCTGTGCGTGATGATCGTGCAGTCGGTCGTCCTGTCGATCGCGCGCACCATCTCGAGCGCGGTCGTTCCGCCGTCGATCAGCACGGTGCTGCCCGGTTCGACGAGCGACGCGGCGAGTCGGCCCACGCGCTGCTTGCTGTCGGTGGCGACGGTCTGCCGCGCGGTGTAATCGGCGACCGCGGGAGACGCCGGCAGCGCCCCGCCGTAGACGCGGACGGCGAGACCGGCGGCGTCGAGTTCGCGCAGATCCCGCCGGATGCTGTCTTCGGAGAGGCCCAGTTCAGCCGCCAATTCCTTGGCGATGATGCGGCCGTCGGCCCGCAGTCGAGCGAGGAGCAGGTCTTTGCGCGCGGCTGCCAGCATCCGTATTCCTTCACGTTGTTGCACGTTCATGCACTATTCTGGGGCTATGACCAAACCTCTCATGATTCTGATCGCTGGACCATACGCATCGGGGACGGGCGGGGATCCCGCGCTGATGCGGCAGAACCTCGACCGACTCGAGGAGGCGGCGTGGCCGATCTTCCGGGCGGGTCACATTCCGATGATCGGCGAGTGGGTGGCGCTTCCCGTGCTGTCAAGCGCGGGAGCCACCGGGCCGGCCGATCCGCTGGCCGCCGACGTCATGTACCCCGTCGCGCACCGGCTGCTGCAGCACTGCGACGCGGTGCTGCGCCTGCCGGGCGACTCGGTCGGTGCCGATAAGGACGTCGAGATCGCGCTCGAGCGCGGACTGCCCGTGTACCGCTCGCTCGCCGAGGTTCCAGGCGTCTGAGTCGGCCGCGGGCGGCGCGGCTGGGGTCGTGCGGGCCTGCGCGGGGCCCGCGCCGTGCGGCGGTCGTCTCTCCTGAGTTGCGGGCGTTGAACCCCGCGCCGCGCCGGGTCGCTGAGCGCTGCCTCGCTAACTCCTCCAATACGCCCGCGGGCCGGGTCCAGGTCGCGGATAGACCCAGGTTTGGAGGAGTTGGCGCTGGCCCCTCCCGCATCCGCACGTCGCTGCCGGACGGGAAGTCTCGCCAACTCCTCCATAAGTGCGCCGGATCAGGCCCAAACGCCCCCGAGGCCAGGATGTGGAGGAGTTAGCCAGCGGTCGGGCGCGCATCGCGACGCGCCTACGGCAGGGGAGTTCCTGCTAACTCCTCCAAAAGGGCGCCGCTTCTGCCCCAGGCGCCGTCGAGATCGGATTTGGAGGAGTTATCCGCGGTGGGCTCGCGCCTATCGCCGCGCCGCGGGAGCCCGGCGCGGGACGAGGCGCTCACGATCGGCCCGCATCCCGCCTCGCTGTCGGCCGGGAAGTCGGGCTAACTCCTCCGAAAGGGGTGCCGCTTCTGCGCCAGGCGCCGTCGAGGACCGGATCTGGAGGAGTTAGCCGCGGTTGGCTCGCGCCTATCGCCGCGCCGCGGGTTCCTGGCGCGGGACGAGGCGCTGGCGGTCGGCCCGCATCCGCGCCGCGCTGTCGGCCGGGAAGTCCCGCTGACTCCTCCAAAAGGGTGCCGGTGCTGCCCCAGGCGCCGTCGAGGACCGGATCTGGAGGAGTTAGCCGCGGTGGGTCACGCTTCCCCGCCCCGCCCTGCCCCGCCCCGCCAGACCCCGCCCGAACGCGGCGATGCCCGCCGGGTCGGCGCGAAGCGCGACCCGGCGGGCATCGGTGCAGCGGGAATTACGCCCGGCTGCGGTTCTTGCGACCGAAGATGAGGCCGTAGATCAGCAGCACGACGATCGAACCACCGATCGCGAGCAGCCAGGTCTGGATCGAGAAGAACTCCTCGAGCGGCGCGTTGAACAGCACGCTACCGAGCCATCCGCCGAGCAGGGCGCCGACGACGCCGAGGAGCAGAGTGATGAACCAGCCGCCACCCTGCTTACCCGGCAGGATGAGCTTGGCGATGGCGCCGGCGATGAGACCGAGGAGCAGGAATCCGAAGAAGCCCATCTGGGCCTCCTTTCTCTACGCGGACCGAAGCCCGCGAAACATGGTGCATAGGACAGGAAGCGTTCCCCGAACGCAATTCGGGCCGACTCGGGGAACAGCTTCCCAGCGTGCCGAACTCGGCGAGGCTCTGCGCCGGGTTGACCGAAGCTACCCGTCCGCGGTACACGCACACGATCCGATCCGGCCGCGAGCCGCCCGCACGGATCTCCCGCACACGCCGCGCTCGCGCACCCGGCCCGCCGCGCTCGCGCACTCGCCGCGCACCCCCTCGCGCCCGGCGCACGAGCCGCGAGCCGTGCAGGCGACGCGGCGCGCACCATCGTCAGCGGCCGGGCTGCGCGTCCCGCTCGAGCCGGCGCAGCCGCTGCCGGGCGAAGTCCTGCGCTCGCGGACCCGACCCGAGTGCCCGCGCCGACACCGCCAGCACCACCCGTGTGAGGGTCACGACGGGGAAGATCGAGCGGCGCAGCCCCAGCATCCGTCGCCACTTCGTCGGCAGGCTCGCCACCGCCGCGGCGAACAGCACGCGGTACGCGACCGCCATCATCCCGGTGAACGGCGGCTGGCGAAGGAAGCGCACGACTTCGTCCACACGTTCGTCGCGGCGGAGCTCGCCGCGGTCGGCGAAGGCCTGCATCTGCGCCCGAAGCTCGGCCGCCGTGCGGGGAGGGGCAGCTACTCGCATGAGGGTTCCCGCGGTGGCCCACTCGGCGACGTAGGCGTCGGCCCCGCCCGGAATCGGCCCGCCCCAGGTCTCGTGCGCGCCGAGGAACGCATCCGCGAAGACGAGGTGCACCCAGGTCACGAGGTCGCCGTCTCTGGCGGTGTAGTTGCGCGCCGATCCGTCGCCGCCGGTGTAGTCCCCCTCGACGCGGGAGTGGAAGCGGCCGATGCGGGCGACCTCCGCGTGCGTCTGCGTCTTCGACCCGTAGGTCGCGACGATGATCCAACGCACGGTGCCGCTGAGTCGGCCGAGCGGGTCCTCACGGAAACGCGACCAGTCGTGCACTCCCGCCATGGCTCCCGGATGCAGCGCCTGGATGAGCAGGGCACGGATGCCGGCGACCATGGTCGCGAGCCCGCCGTGCACAGTCCACGCGGCGCCGTCCTCCGCGAAGTAGCCCGTGTCGTCGCCTTCCGCCAGCTCCCGTACCCACGCGGGGGTGCCGTCGGGATCGCCCGCGAGCGCGGTGAGGAGTTTGGCGCGGAGCGGCACGCGAGCCGGACGAGCGGCGCGGGCGGGACGAGCGGCGCGGGCGGCACCAGCGGAGCGAGCGGGATCAGCGGCACCAGCAGCACGAGCAGGGCGGGGGACGGTCACCCACCCAGCCTCGCATCCCGGCGCCGGCCCGGGGCCGATCGGCGGGATCCTCATTCGTGGCCGCGAGGGTCGGCGTGCTATTCTGACTCTTTGGTGCCGTGTCCCTGCTGGACCGGCCCGCGAACGTGAGCCCTCCACTGGCGTCTTGCCTCGACATCCGTCGCCGCAAGCACCCCGGAGTGGGATTCACGAACATCTCCGTTCGATCAAGAAAGCAGCACTATTGTGACGCGCACTTACACCCCCAAGGCTGGCGAAGCCCAGCGCGAGTGGCTCATCATCGACGCGACCGACGTCGTGCTCGGCCGCCTCGCCTCGCACGCTGCCGCGCTTCTGCGTGGCAAGCACAAGGCGACGTTCGCTCCCCACATCGACATGGGCGACTTCGTCATCATCATCAACGCCGAGAAGGTGGCCCTGACGGGTCAGAAGCTCGAGAAGAAGAAGGCCTACCGTCACTCGGGTTACCCGGGCGGACTGAAGTCGATCACGTACGACGAGTTGCTCACGAAGAACCCCGAGCGTGCCGTCGAGAAGGCTGTCCGCGGAATGCTGCCCAAGAACAGCATCGGCGCCCAGCAGCTTCGCAAGCTCAAGGTCTACCGCGGCGCCGAGCACCCTCACGGTGCGCAGCAGCCCACGACCTACACCCTCGACCAGGTCGCCCAGTAAGCGCCGCCAAGACTGACTAAGGACATACTCGTGGCGAATCTCGAAGAATCCACCGACTCCAACTACTCCACCGAGACCCCGGCCGACCTGGAGACCGCGGAGGCCGTGCGCCCCGTTCTCTCGGTTCCCGGCGCTGCCGTCGGTCGTCGCAAGCAGGCCATCGCTCGCGTGCGCATCGTTCCCGGCTCGGGCAACATCACCATCAACGGCCGCACGTTCGAGGACTACTTCCCGAACAAGCTGCACCAGCAGCTCGTGACCGACCCCTTCACGGTGCTCAACCTGACCGACGCGTACGACGTGATCGCCCGCATCTCCGGCGGTGGCCCCTCGGGTCAGGCCGGCGCACTGCGTCTCGGCATCGCTCGTTCGCTGAACGGCATCGACGAAGAGAACAACCGCGCCACCCTCAAGAAGGCCGGCTTCCTCTCCCGTGACGCTCGCGTCAAGGAGCGCAAGAAGGCTGGTCTCAAGAAGGCGCGCAAGGCTCCTCAGTACTCGAAGCGCTGACACGCCAGATGGCGTTGTTCGGTACGGACGGCGTGCGGGGGCTGGCGAACGGCCCCCTCACCGCCGATCTGGCGCTCTCCCTGGCCCAGGCGACTGCTGTCGTCCTGGGCCAGGGCCGTTCCGCCGAGGCGCGGCGCGCGGCAGGCAAACGGCTCACCGCCGTTGTCGCCCGCGACCCGCGCATCTCGGGGGAGTTCCTTTCGGCTGCGGTCGCGGCCGGCCTGGCATCCTCCGGTGTCGATGTGCTCGACGCCGGTGTGCTGCCGACGCCCGCCGCGGCGTTCCTCATCGCCGACATCGACGCGGACTTCGGTGTGATGGTCTCGGCCTCGCATAACCCCGCTCCCGACAACGGGATCAAGATCTTCGCGCGCGGTGGTGTCAAGCTCCCGGATGCGGTCGAGCAGCGCATCGAGTACGCGATCGCCGGCCAGAAACTCCAGCCGACGGGGGCCGACGTCGGCCGCATCCGTCGGTTCGCGGATGCCGAGGACCGGTACGTTCTGCACCTGCTCCAGTCGCTGCCGCACCGGCTCGACGGGCTCCACGTCGTGCTCGACTGCGCCCACGGCGCCGCCGCGGGCGTGTCGCCCGAGACGTTCCGCGACGCGGGCGCGCAGGTGACTGTGATCGGGGCCGACCCCGACGGACTGAACATCAACGACGGGGTCGGGTCGACCCACCTCGACCACCTCGCGGAGCACGTGCTGCGCACCGGTGCCGACCTCGGCATCGCGCACGACGGCGACGCCGACCGCTGCCTGGCGGTCACCGCATCCGGCGAGAAGATCGATGGCGATCAGATCATGGCGATCCTCGCCGCCGCGATGCAGGACCGTGGTGTGCTCCGCGACGACACGCTCGTGGCGACGGTCATGAGCAACCTCGGACTGCACCGTGCGATGACCGCGCGTGGCATCCGCGTCGTACAGACCGGCGTCGGCGATCGTTATGTGCTCGAGGCGATGGATGCGGGCAAGTACACGCTCGGCGGCGAACAGTCCGGCCACGTGATCATGAGCGAGTTCGCGACGACCGGTGACGGTCTGCTGACCGGCCTGCACCTCATGGCCGAGATGGCGCGGCAGGGTAAGTCCCTCGCCGAGCTGGCGTCGGTGATGACGGTGTTCCCGCAGGTGCTGTTGAACGTCGACGGCGTCGACCGCACCCGGGTCGCGGATGCGGGCGTCGCGGAGGCCGTGGCCGAAGCCGAAGCCGAGCTCGGCGACAGCGGACGCGTGCTGCTGCGCGCCTCCGGCACCGAGCCGCTCGTGCGCGTCATGGTCGAGGCCGAGAACGTCGAAGACGCCCAGCGCATCGCCGAGCGCCTCGCCGACGTCGTCCGCATCCGCCTCGGTCTGTAGCGCCGCGGGCGTCCGCTCGCGCGTCGGTGCTCCGCATCGGCATCCGCGAGACGGGATCGGGGCGCCGAGACATGGGCCCACGCCGCCCGAGGCTCCGCGCGCGCGAAGCGCGGGTGGAGTGGCGGTGGGGAGGGGTTACTCCACGGTCTCGGCGCGAAGATCCCGTCTCGCGGCGGTCGAAAGCGCGGTCAGGCGGGGCGGGCGCGCGCGGGGGAAAGGGCGGGAGGGCGCGGCGGTCAGACGGGGCGGGTGAGGCCGTCGAGCATGGCGGCGAAGGCGAGCGCGGTGACCTCCCACTCGACGGGTTCGCCGTCGAGTCCGGGGCGGGTGACGGTGCTGTCCGCATCCGTGACGCCGATCAGGCGCTTGCTGGCCATGCCTTCCACGAGCGAGGCGCCGACGGCGGCGATGTGCAGGTAGGTGACGCCCTCCGCGGGTCGCCGCCCGAGGTACTCGAGCACCGAGCGGTAGAGCTCGCCCATCTGCTGCAGGAACGCCGTCTCGGCGGCCCGCAGCGCCGCCTGCACGCGCGGACGCTGCACGGGCGGAAGGCTCTCCACCGACACCGAGAGGGCCATGTAGGTGCGCCACTGCGTCGACTGCATCGTGTCGGCGACGTTTCGCGCGAGCGAAAGCCGGATCGACTCGCGCATGACCTCCGCGGCGCCCTCGGGATCCGGCGTTCCGTCCGCGCGCACGAGGCGATCGGCGTGGCGGGTGAACGTCGCCGCGGCGACGTCGTTCGAGCCGGGGGAGTAACCGAGCGCGTGCGGTCCGTCGGGTTCGAGCAGGCGCAGCATCAGCGCGGTGAGCAGTTCGTCCTTGCCGCCGAACGCGGCGAACGCGGAGCTGCGGGGCACGCCGACCCGTCGGATCAGCTCCTCCATGTTGAGGTGGTGGAGCCCGACCGAAATGCCGCCTTCTTCGAGCAGAACAGTTGCGGCATCGAGCACGCGGGTGCGAAGTTCGTCGCGCGAGATGCGGGTCGACCGCTTGCGGGGAGCGCTCTCACCGCGTGCTGCCGCATCCGATGCCGGATTGTTATGGACTATAAGTCCAGAGTCTTGTCCGGCGGACGAAACTGATCTATTTTCGTTCATACCGACGGATGGTCCTTGTTGTTGTTGGCCGCCTGTTTGGGGGGTCGTCGGTGCGGGCCGCATGCCCGACGGTGGGTGTTTTCCACCCGTCGGGCGTGCGGATGCCTCATCCTATGGGCGCAATTCCCTCGAGGGAAGAGCGGCCGGGGCCGGAGGCTCATCCCCAGGCCAGGCTCTCCAGGTAGCGCAGCAGCACGCCCTCGCGGAGCGCCCACGGACTCACTTCGAGCTCATCGATGCCGAACTCGCGCATCGCCGTGTGCAAGACGACCGCGCCGGCCACGATTTGGAACGTGCGGTCGGCCGTGATGCCCGGCAGTTCCTGGCGGGCGGATGCGGGCAGCCGCGCGAGACGCGGGATCCACGAGCCGAGCGCCGCCCGCGGAAGCATCAACCGCTCGCTGCCCGACCAGCCCGGCACGGGGTAACCGGCGAGTTTCGCGAGCGAGCGGATCGCCTTCGACGACCCGGCGACGTGATCGGGCGTCGGCTGATCGCGGAACGTCGCCACGATCGGCGCCAGCGTCTCGCGCGCGTGGGCGCGGAGCGCATCGACCGCGACCTCGCCGGGCGGATCCTCGGGCAGGAACGTCACCGTCATCCGCCCCGCACCGAGGGGAACGGATGCGGCCGCCGCGGGCAGTTCGTCGGCGCCGGCCGCGATCTCGAGTGAGCCGCCGCCGATGTCGAACAACAGGATCTGCCCCGCCGACCAGCCGAACCAGCGACGCACCGCGAGGAACGTGAACCGCGCTTCGTCTTCGCCGCCGAGCACCTGCAGCGGTTGACCCAGCGCGTCTTCGATGCGGCGGATGACCTCGGTGCCGTTCGTGGCATCGCGGACCGCGGATGTGGCGGTCGCGAGCAGTTCGGCGACCCCCTCGGCGCGGGCGTGCGCGCGCGCTTCGGCGACCGCATCCTCCAGCGCGCGGATGCCCGGCTCGCTGATCGCGCCGGTCGGCGTCAGATAGCGCATGAGGCGCAGGACGGTGCGACGGCTCGTCGTCGCCAACGGACGACCGCCCGGATGCGCATCAGCGACCAGGAGGTGCACGGTGTTGGATCCGATGTCGAGAACGCCCAGACGCACCCGCCCAGCGTACCCGCGCGGCGGCCGCGTCCGGTCGGCGCGGCGTCCCCGCGCGGCGGCCGCAGATCGCTGCGGCCGGGCGGAGGTTACGATGGGCGCGTGCCAGAGGTGTCCTCCGTGTCAGAGCCGCTCGCGTTGTCGCTCTACCGCCAGATCAACCGACCGGAGTGGGCTCGACTCGCCGCCGGCATCGAGCAGCCGCTGACCGAATCCGAGGTCGTGCAGCTGCGCGGTCTCGGTGACCGGCTCGACCTCGCCGAAGTGCGCGAGGTGTACGTGCCGCTGAGTCGCCTCCTCTCGCTTTACGCCTCATCGACCAAGCGGCTCGGCGCCGACGAGAGCGCGTTCCTCGGCGATGCCGACACGACGACGCCGTTCGTCATCGGCGTGGCGGGATCGGTCGCCGTCGGCAAGTCGACGATCGCGCGCCTGCTGCGTGAGCTGGTGAGCAGATGGCCCGGCACGCCCCGCGTCGAGCTCGTCACGACCGACGGGTTCCTGTATCCGAACGCCGAGCTCGAGCGTCGCGGGCTGATGGACCGCAAGGGCTTTCCGGAGTCGTACGACCGCCGCGCACTCGTCGAGTTTCTCACCGCCGTGAAGTCGGGCGAGCCCGAGGTGCGCGCCCCGTACTACTCGCACATGCGGTACGACATCATCTCCGACGCGCACACGACGGTGCGTCGACCCGACGTGGTGATCGTCGAGGGACTGAACGTGCTGCAGCCGCCGCCGACGCCGAACGACGTCGCCATCAGCGAGCTGTT
Source organism: Microbacterium sp. cx-59 (assembly GCF_020805625.1). Lineage (NCBI taxonomy): Bacteria > Bacillati > Actinomycetota > Actinomycetes > Micrococcales > Microbacteriaceae > Microbacterium > Microbacterium sp. cx-59. Next base: position 111,804 of record NZ_JAJHGO010000006.1, on the reverse strand, counting down.
CGATTTCTCGATCTACGTGGATGCGGACCCCGCCCTGATCGAGCAGTGGTACGTGGACCGGTTCCTCGCGCTCCGCCAGGGCGCGTTCAGCAACCCGAACTCGTTCTTCCGCGTCTTCGCCGACATCTCGGATGACGAGGCCGTGCGCCGCGCGAGCTATTTCTGGAACGAGATCAACCTGCCGAACCTCGTCGAGAACGTGCTCCCGACCAAGCACCGTGCCTCGCTGGTGCTGCAGAAGGGCCGCGAGCACACGGTCGACCGCGTGCTGCTCCGCAAGCTCTGACCCCGTCGCGCGGGCTCGCCCCGCATCCGGTCCCGCGCGGGCTCGCCCCGCATCCGGGCTCGCGCCGCATCCGGGCTCGCCCCGCATCCGGTCCCGCCCCGCATTCGCCCCGCATCCGGTCCCGCCCCATTTTCGGCGAGACGGGATCTGGGTGCCGAGACTGCGGGGTTACCCCACTGTCTCGGCGCGAAGATCCCGTCTCGCGGGTTGGGGCGAGGGGTGGGGCGCGGGCGACGCGCGCGGGCGGGCGCGGGGGTCAGGACGGGGTCAGGATGCCGGCGGATTCGCGGTAGCGCTCGGCGGTCTCGGGGCAGATCCAGGTGCCGTCGCCGGCGTCGGTCAGGCGGTGTCCGGCGCGACCGACCCAGCCGATGCGGCGCGCCGGAACCCCGACGACGAGCGCGAAGGCGGGCACATCGGTCGTGACGACCGCGCCGGCCGCGACCAGCGCGTACTCGCCGATGTGCACGGGCGCCACGCACACCGCGCGGGCCCCGATCGATGCGCCGCGGTCGACCCGCACCGCGACCGCGTGCCAGTCCTCGGCGGTCTTCGCCGAACCGTCGAGGTTCGCCGCGCGGGGGAATTCGTCGTTCGTGAACACGACCGCGGGGCCGATGAACACCCCGTCCCCGACGACCGCCGGTTCGTACACGAGCGCGTAGTTCTGCACCTTGCAGGCATTGCCCAGCACGACGCCCGGGCCGATGTACGCGCCGCGTCCGATCGTGCAGTCCGCGCCGATCCGGGCGCCCTCGCGCACCTGCGCGAGATGCCAGACCCGGGTGCCGGCGCCCAGCTCGACGTCGTCGTCGAGGTCGGCGGACGGATGCGTGAACGATGCGGTGCCGGCCATGGTCGACCTCTCCCTCGGGTGTCGCGAACGGATGCCGCCGCGCGATCGGATGCGGCGAGCACACCGCAACCCGATGCGCCCGTGCGTCGGATTGTATTGTGCGCACGCCGCGCGGCTCGCTACAGTGGCCGCGGGGACACCGGTCGTGGGCGTCTGGGGACGCGAACACGACGGCGGCGAGTGGGATCGTCGACCGGACCGGCTTTACGCGCGTACCGCTCGCTCGGGGTGCGCGCATCTGGGGAAGAGCATGGGGACAACAGGGGACGTCCGGGCTGCGCACGCCGCCACGGACATCGACGTTCAGAGTGCCGTTGCGGCACCGGAACTCAGCGTCCGGAGCGCCGTCGCGGCGCCGGAACTCAGCGCGCGGAGTGCCATCGCGGCACGCGAGCACAGTGTTCGAGGCGCGGTCGCGGAACGCGAACATCACCTTCGGAGCGCCGTTGCGGCGCGGGAGCACGAGGTGCGGGGGGCGATCATCATCCCGGCGCACGACGAGTCGGCGGTGATCGGCCGCACGCTCCGTGCGCTCGCGCCGCTGGGGGCGATGCCGGGGATCGAGATCGTCGTGGCGTGCAACGGATGCCGCGACGACACGGCAGCGATCGCTCGCGGATACCCGGGGGTGCGGGTGATCGAGACCGAACGACCGTCGAAGACCGCTGCGCTGAACCTCGGCGACAGCGTGGCGACGGCGTGGCCGCGGCTGTATCTCGACGCCGACATCGAGATCGCGCCGTCTGCGGTGCTGGCCGTGTTCGCCGCGCTCGGCGAGCCGGGGGTGCTGGCCGCGCGCGCCCCGTTCGTCTACGACACCGCCGGAGCGTCGCTGCCGGTGCGGGCGTACTACCGGGCGCGCAGCCGCATCCCGGTCGCGGTGCGGCTGTGGGGAGCCGGCGGGTACGCGATGAACGAGGCGGGCCACCGCCGGGTGGGGGAGTTCCCCGACGTCACCGCCGACGACGCGTGGGTCGACGAGCAGTTCGCCGGGGGCGAGAAGCGGATCGTCGCCGCTTCCGCAGCTCGGGTGCGGACGCCCCGCGACACCGCGGGCCTGCTCGCAGTGCTCACGCGGCAGCGGCGCGGGGTCACGGAACTCGGCGGTTCGTCCGAGGCGGCGTCCCGCGGCACGGCGTTGCTCGCCGGCATCCGGGGTCCGCGGAGCGCGGCGGATGCGGCCTGGTACGTGCTGCTGACGCTCATCGGGCGGCGCCGGTCGGCGCGCCAGTCGGGTCGCGCGTCCGGCTGGGAGCGCGACGCGTCCAGCCGGGTCGCCGCAGCGACATGACCGCCCGACATGACGGCCCGCGCGTGACGAATACTCGCCGCTTCGGGTTGCGTCGGCGCCCGCGATGGATATAGTTGCCGCGGGGACACCGGAAGCAACGCGTCTTGGGGACGCCGCGCACGGCAACGAGTGGGATCGTTTCGCCGCATCCGGTTTTATGGCTCGCACCTCTTGCTCGGGGTGCGTGCGTCTGGGGAAGAGCATGGGGACATCGGGGATCGCTGCCGCGTCGACGGAGCGCTCATCATCGCGCGTGCGGCGGATCATCGCCGCCATCGCCTTCGCCGCCGTGCTCGGCACCGCGCTGGTCGCCGTGCAGCCGGCCGATCGTGCGGTGGCGTCCAGCCCGTGCGGTCCGACGGTGAACGCGATCGTGTGCGAGAACGAGCAGGAGGGCACCTCTCCCGATGTTTGGGACATCGAGGGCGCCGGCGACCCGACGATCCAGGGATTCGCGACCGACATCAGCGTCAACGCGGGGCAGCGGATCGACTTCAAGATCGACACGGATGCCCCCGGCTACACGATCGACGTCTACCGCACCGGGTGGTACCAGGGCCTCGGCGCCCGCTACATCGATTCGGTGACTCCGACGCGTCTCGGATCGCAGACGAACGAGTGCATCTCCGACGTCGCCACCGAGCTGTACGACTGCGGCACGTGGGACGTCTCGGCGTCGTGGGCGGTTCCCGCGACGGCCGTGTCGGGCGTCTACGTCGCGCGCCTGCAGCGCGATGACACCGCCGGCGCCAGCCACATCACCTTCATCGTCCGCAACGACGGCAACACGTCCGACGTCCTCTTCCAGACCTCCGACCCGACCTGGCACGCGTACAACTCGTACGGCGGCTCGGACTTCTACCAGGGCGCCGCGAACGGCCGGGCGTACAAGATCAGCTACAACCGTCCGTTCGCGACCCGGCAGGGGTACACGCAGCGGGACTTCTACTTCAGCTCCGAGTATGCGACCGTGCGGTTCCTCGAACGCAACGGCTACGACGTGAGCTACATCGCCGGACTCGACACCGATCGACGCGGCTCCGAGCTGCTGAACCACAAAGTGTTCATGTCGGTCGGGCACGACGAGTACTGGTCGGGCGCGCAGCGCGCGAACATCGAAGCGGCCCGGGATGCGGGCGTGAACATGCAGTTCCTCACCGGCAACGAGGGCTACTGGCGCACCCGCTACGAGCCCTCCGCCGACGGCTCGCTCACCGACCGACGCACGCTCGTGTCGTACAAAGAGACCTGGGCCGACAAGAAGATCGACCCGACTCCGGAGTGGACGGGGACTTGGCGCGACCCCCGGTTCGCGGATGCCGCCCAGGGCGGGCACTCGCCCGAGAACTCGGTCACCGGCACGATGTACATGGTCAACGACGTCTACCTGCCGGTCACGGTCGACGCGACCGAGGGCGACTACCGGCTCTGGCGGGACACCGGGCTGTCGGACCTCGATCCCGGCGAAGCGGCGGAGCTCACCGCGCAGACCGTCGGTTACGAATCGAACGAGGACGTCGACAACGGCTTCCGCCCGGCGGGCCTCATCCGCCTGTCGACCACGGTCGGGCCGACCCCGCAGTACCTGACCGATTACGGCAACGTGCTCGTGGACGGCACGACGACGCACCACGTGACGCTCTACCGGGCAGACAGCGACGCGCTGGTCTTCTCGTCCGCCAGCGTCCAGTGGTCCTGGGGGCTCGACAGCCAGCACGACGGCCAGCAGCCTCCCGCCGATCCGCGGATGCAGCAGGCCCAGGTCAACCTGTTCGCCGACATGGGCGTGCAGCCCGGTTCGCTCATGCCCGAGCTGACGCGCGCGGAGGAGAGCGACGACGAGACGCCGCCGACGACGACGATCACGTCGCCCACGGCGGGGCAGCAGCTCACCCACGGACGCACCGTCACGGTCACCGGAACGGCCTCGGACGTCGGCGGTTCGGTGGCGGGCGTCGAGGTCTCCACCGACGGCGGCGCGAGCTGGCATCCGGCCACCGGCACGACGAACTGGTCGTACGACTACCTCCCGCAGGGCAGCGGAACCGCCGTCATCACCGCACGGGCGATCGATGACTCCGCGAACTTCTCGCGCGTGGGAATCTCCCGCGAGGTCTCGGTCTCGGGCCCGGCCACGGTCTTCGGCGACACCGTGCCGGCGATCGCGTCGGCAGACGACCCGGAACCCGTCGAACTCGGGATGCGGATCACTCCGTCCTCCGACGGATACCTCTCGGCGATCCGCTTTTACAAGGGGCCGGGCAACACCGGCGTGCACACGGGCACGCTGTGGGACGCCGCCGGAAACCGCGCCGCATCCGTCGTCTTCGCGAACGAGACGGCCACCGGATGGCAGACGGCCCCGCTGTCGGTGCCGGTGCCGGTGACGGCCGGGTCCGAGTACACGGTGTCGTACACGGCGCCGGCGGGCGGCTACGCGATCGCCACGACCTACTGGCCGTATCGTGCCCGCGCGTCGGCCCCGCTCGCTCCCGCGGCGGGGCCCGGCACCCCCGGAGTCTCGGGCCGGGCGGGCACGCTGCCCACCTCGGCGTGGCGCGGCTCCAACTACTTCGTGGATGCCGTGTTCGAGGCCACCGACTCGTCGCCGCTGCGGATCGCGTCGCGCACACCGCAGGCGGAGTCGTCGAGCGTGGCGCTCGATGCGCCGGTGAACGCGGTGTTCACGCGCGCCGCCGACCCGGCCACCGTCGCGGTGTCGGTCACCGATCCGTCCGGAGCAGAGCTGCCGGGGTCCGTGTCGTACGACGCAGCGAGCCGCACCGTGCGGTTCGCGCCAACCGGCGGCTACGCGCCGTCGACGCGCTACACGGTGACGCCGTCCGCATCCGACCCTGCCGGCATCGCGCTCGAGCCGAACGCCGCCTGGTCGTTCACGACGCAGGCGGCCGACCTGCCCGACGGGGTCTGCCCGTGCACGCTCTTCCCGGAGAGCAGCCGCCCCCAGTTCGCCACGAACGCGGACACGTCTCTCGTGACCCTCGGTGTGCGGTTCACGGTGGCGGCGCCCGGCACCGTGACCACCGTCTCGTTCTTCCGGGGGAGCGGGAACACCGCCCCGCACCGGGTGACGCTCTACCGTGCCGACGGATCCGTGCTCGGGTCGGGCACCTCGGTGAACGAATCCTCGTCGGGGTGGCAGCACGTCGCGCTCGACCAGCCGGCCGCCGTCGTGCCGGGGGAGACGTACGTCGCGGCGTACCTCGCCCCCGCCGGCGCCTACCCGGTCTCGCCCGACGCCTTCGGTGCGGGCTACACGCGGGGTCCGCTGACCGTGCCGGCCCTCGGCGGCGCCTACACGTACGCCGATGGCTTCCCCGCGAACGCCTCGTCGACGGACTACGCGGTCGACGTGACCTTCGTTCCGGATGCGGTCGCCCTCGACCTCATCGGCACGACGCCCTCCGCCGGAGCCACGGACGCACCGGCCGACACCACCGTGTCGGCGTCGTTCAGCGCCGCGGTCTCGCCCGGCTTCGCCGGTGCGGTCACCGCCGCCGGCGCGCCCGTACCCGGAACCTGGGCGAGGTCGGATGACGGGCGGACGCTGAGCTTCGCGCCCGCGGCGGATCTGTCCGCCGGCGCGGTCGTCTCGGCGGCGCTCACCGGACTCGTCGGCCCCGACGGGCGCGCGGGCGCCGACGTCTCCTGGTCGTTCACGGTCGAGCAGACGGCCACGCCGCGCACGACGATCTTCGGCAACGCGGTGCCCTCGGTCGTCGCCGACTCCGACTCCTCTCCGGTCGAGCTGGGGCTCGCCTTCCGGAGCTCGGTCCCGGGCGAGGTGCGCGCCATCCGCTTCTACAAAGGACCCGGCAACGGCGGAACCCACACGGGCTCGCTCTGGGGCCCCGGCGGAGAGCGTCTGGCTCAGGTGACATTCCGCGCCGAAACCGCCTCCGGCTGGCAGCGGGCCGCGCTCGACCAACCGGTCGAGATCACGGCGGGCACGTCGTACACCGTGTCGTACTACGCGCCGCAGGGACGCTACGCCAACACCGGCGCCGCGCTGAGCGCCCCCGTCACGAGCGGCCCCCTGACGACCGAGGCTCCCGAGAACGGCGTCTACCGGTACGGCCCGGGCGGGCTGCGTCCGGTCGCCTCGTGGAACTCGACGAACTACTTCGTCGACGTGGAGTTCGTGGTGGAATCCGGCGCCGCCGCACCCGTGCCGCAGGTGCAGGCCGTCACGCCCGCCCGCGATGCCACCGACGTGGCCATCGACGCATCCGTATCGGCGCGCGTCGACCGGCTCCCGGTGGGGCAGAGCCTGTCGATGACCCTCACCGGACCCGGTGGCGCCGTCGGCGGCGCGGTGACCTCGACGCCCGACCACACGTTCACGTTCGCGCCGTTCACCGAACTCGCCGTCGACACGCTCTACACCGCGCAGGTCACGATCGACGGATCAGCGCTCGACTCGTGGACCTTCCGCACGACGGCGGCCGCGGGCGCCGGCACGACCGACACGCTCTTCGGCACCGCGGATCCCGCCGCAACCGCCACGAACGACGGCGACCCGGTGGAGCTCGGCACGGCCTTCCAGGTCACCGAGCCGGGCACCGTCACGGCGCTCCGCTTCTTCGCGACGCCGCAGAGCGTCGGCACCCACCGGGTGACGCTGTGGTCGGCGGATGGCCGGGTGCTCGCCCAGCAGGAGTCGTCCGGGGAGACCGGATCCGGCTGGCAACGGGTGGAGCTCGCCGCGCCGGTCGACGTGGTGCCCGGGGACACCTACACCGCGTCGTACCTCGCCACCGACGGGCGCTTCGCGATCGCGAACGACTACTTCGTCTCACCCCGCACGAACGGGCGCATCGTGGCGCCCGCGGGCGAGAACGGCCGCTTCCTGTACCGGGATGGCGGAGGATTCCCGACCGGATCGTGGAGGTCGTCGAGCTATTTCGTCGACGCCGAGATCTCGTTCGGGACCGACTCGGGGGACGCCGCAAACGTCCCCCGACGATGAGCGGCGCAGCCGCGTTACTGGGGGGAACACAGTGGGGACACCGGGGGAGAACATGAACAGACGACTGAACGTCGCCGTCATCGGCGCAGGGTACTGGGGGCCGAATCTGGCGCGGAACTTCCGCGCCGGCGCGGACTGGAACCTCGCGTCGATCTGCGACCTCGACATCGATCGCGCCCGTCGCGTCGCCGACGCCGTCGGCGGAGTGCCGGTGACAACGGATCTGCAGGCGGTGCTGCGCGATCCGCTGATCGACGCGATCGCAATCGCGACACCCGCGCGCACGCACCATCCGATCGCGCTCGCTGCGCTCGCCGCGGGGAAGCACGTGATGGTCGAGAAGCCGCTCGCCGACACCCGCGAACGCGGTGAGGAGATGGTGCGGGCCGCCGAAGCGAACGGTCTCGTCCTGATGGCCGACCACACCTACTGCTACACACCCGCGGTGCTGAAGATGAAAGAGCTCATCGCCGACGGCGCGCTCGGCGACATCCTGTTCGTCGACAGCGTGCGCATCAATCTCGGACTCATCCAGCCCGACGTCGACGTCTTCTGGGACCTCGCCCCGCACGATCTGTCGATCATGGACTTCGTGCTGCCCGGCGGCCTCGACGCCGCATCCGTCGCTGCGCACGGCTCCGACCCGCTCCGCACCGGCAAATCCTGCGTCGGCTACCTGGCTCTGCCGCTGAGTTCGGGCGCCATGGCGCACGTGCACGTCAACTGGCTGAGCCCGACCAAGATCCGCCAGATGGTGATCGGGGGCACGAAGCGCACCCTGGTGTGGGACGACCTCAACCCGCAGCAGCGCCTGAGCGTCTACGACCGGGGCGTCGACATCGACAGCGTCTCGAAGGTCACCGGCGTCGACACCCGCGCCGCGAACATCTCGTACCGGCTGGGTGACACGTGGGCCCCGGCGCTGCCCGAACGCGAAGCGCTCGGCGGGGTCGTGGCCGAGTTCGCCGCAGCGATCCGCGAGCGGCGCCCCGCGCGCACGAGCGGAGCCGCGGGGCTCCGGGTGCTCTCGATCCTCGGGGCCGCGGCGGAGAGCGTCGCCGCGGGCGGCGTGCCGACCCCGGTGTTCTCCGCCGCGCGTGCGGTCGAAGGAGTGGCGGCATGACCCGGCTGAGCGGTGCCGTGGTGCTCGTGACCGGGGGCGCCGGATTCATCGGCAGCCACCTCGTCGACGCCCTGCTCGACACCGACGTCGCGGAAGTGCGCGTCGTCGACAACTTCGCGACCGGTTCGCGCGCGAATCTCGCGAGTGCTCTCCGGGACCCGCGCGTGCACCTCGCGGAGCACGACGCCCGCGACCAGGTGGCGATGGCGCGCGCCGTCGCCGGCGCGGACGTGGTCTTCCACCTCGCCTGCCTCGGCGTGCGGCACAGCCTGCACGATCCGCGCGAGAACCATGACGTGAACGCCACGATGACCCTCGATCTGCTCGAACTCGCGCGCCACCGCGGCGTCGGACGCTTCGTGCACGTCAGCTCGAGCGAGGTCTACGGATCCGCGCAGTACGCGCCGATGGATGAGGGGCATCCGACCTTCCCGGAGACCGTCTACGGCGGCGCGAAACTCGCCGGTGAGGCATACGCCCGCGCGGCGTTCCGCACCCACGGATTTCCGGTGACGGTCGTGCGACCGTTCAACGCCTACGGTCCGCGGAGCCACTTCGAGGGCGACAGCGGCGAGGTCCTGCCGCGCACCATCGTGCGCGTGCTGGCCGGCGAACCCCCGATCGTGTACGGCGACGGGGAGCAGTCGCGCGACTTCACCCACGTCACCGACACGGCGCGCGCCATCATCGCCCTCGCCGAGTCCGACGAGTCGATCGGGCTCACGGTCAACGTGGGTTCGGGCAGCGACGTCACGATCAATCGGCTCGCCGACATCGTGCGCGCGGCCGCCGGGCGCGAAGACCTCGCGGTGCTGCGCCTCGATCCGCGCCCGGGAGACGTTCGTCGCCTGCTCGCCGAATCCTCGCTGCTCGGCCGGCTCACCGACTTCGCGCCGCGCGTGCCGTTCGACGAGGGTGTGCGCGACCTTCTCGCGCACATGCGGGCGAGCGAGTCGAGCCCGGCCGAGATGCTGTCCCAGGTCGCCGAGCGCAACTGGGCCGTCGGAGCGTTGGCCGGTCGTGGCTGAGCGCACGCAGACGGCGATCGTCGACGAGGCTCCGCCGCGGATCAACGTGATGGTCCCGTGGCTCGGCCAGGAGGAGATCGACGCGGTCGCGGAGGTGATCGCGAGCGGATGGGTCGCCCAGGGGCCGCGGGTCGCCGAGTTCGAACGCCAGTTCGCCCTCGCGATGGAGGTGCCGCACGCGGTCGCCACCACGAACTGCACCAGCGCGCTGCACCTCGCGCTGATCGTCGCGGGCGTCGGCGCGGGCGATGACGTCGTTATCCCGTCGCTCTCTTTCATCGCCACCACGAACGCCGTGCGGTACGTCGGGGCGAACCCCGTGTTCGCCGACGTCGACGCGATGACCGGCAACGTGACGGGTGAGACCGTGCGCCGCGCGCTGACCGAACGCACGACGGCGGTGATCGCGGTCGACCAGGGGGGAGTCCCGGTCGACCTCGACGATGTGCGCGCCGTCACCGACGCCCGCGGCATCGTGGTCATCGAAGACGCCGCGTGCGGCGCCGGGTCGCAGTATCGCGGGCGACCCGTCGGCCACCGCGCCGAGCTCACCGCCTGGTCGTTCCACCCGCGCAAGGTGCTCACCACGGGTGAGGGCGGGATGCTGACCACCCCCCGCGCGGAATGGGCGGCACGCGCGCGACGCCTCCGGGAACACGCGATGAGCGTGTCGGCGACCGACCGTCACGAGTCGGTGCTGCCGCCGGCGGAGCACTATGGGGAGGTCGGCTACAACTTCCGGATGACCGACCTGCAGGCGGCCGTCGGCATCGTGCAGCTCCGAAAGCTGCCCGCGATCGTGCGCCGACGCCGGGAGATCGCCGAGATCTACCGGGAGGCGCTCGCGGACGTGCCCGGGCTCCGTCCGGTGCGGGACCCCGCGCACGGCACCGGCAACGCGCAGTCCTTCTGGGTCGAGGTCGGCGACGACTATCCGCTCGATCGCGATGGCCTCCTCGCCGCTCTCGCGGAGGGTGGTATCTCCGCCCGACGCGGCATCATGGCTGCGCACCGGCAGCCGCCCTACCGGCATCTGGTGCCGGCGGCGGGGCTGCCGGTCACCGACCGCATCACGGATGGCACCCTCATCCTGCCGATCTATCACGCGATGACGGATGCCGAACTGGCCCGCGTCATCGACGTGCTGCGCGGGGCGCGCCCGTGACCGCCGGCGTGCTGCTCGTGGGGGCGAGCGGACTCGCGCGCGAAGTCGTCGCGGCCGGAATGGTCGGGATCACCGGGATCCTCGACGACGATCAGCGTCTGCACGAGACGGAGATCGACGGGGTACCCGTGCTCGGCCCGGTGGCCCTCGCCGCCGAGCGACGCGACCGGCTGCTGGTGTGCATCGGCCCGAGCGCGGCCCGGCGGTCGGTGGTGCGGCGCCTGCGCGCCGCGGGCGTCGACGACGCGCGGTACGAGACGTTCGTCGCCCGGTCCGCCCGCATCGGTTCCTCGAGCGCCATCGGCGCGGGCACGATCGTGCTCGACGGCGTGGTCATCACGGCGCACGCCCGCGTCGGCCGGCACGTCGTCATCATGCCGAACGCCGTCATCACGCACGACGACACCGTGGCCGACTACGCCACGCTGGCCGCCGGCGTCGCCCTCGGCGGCCGCGTCGCGATCGGCGAAGGCGCGTACCTCGGCATGCAGAGTTCGGTGCGACCGGACGTATCGATCGGCGCGGACGCGGTGATCGGAATGGGTGCGGCCGTGCTGCACCAGGTGCCCCCCGGAGAGACCTGGGTGGGCGTGCCCGCCCGCCGGACGGAGGAGAAGCGATGAGCACGGTGACGACAGCCGCACCGAAGACGGATGCGGAGGCGGTGCCGTTCCTCGACCTCGCCGCGCAGCAGGCCGAGGTCGCCGACGAGGTGCTGCGAGGCTGGGAACGCCAGCTGCGGACCGCCGCGTTCATCGGCGGCGCGGACGTGGACGCCTTCGAACGCGAGTACGCGGACTACATCGGCGTCGCTCACGTCGTGGGCGTCTCGAACGGCACCGACGCTCTGGAACTCGCCTACCGGGCGCTCGGGATCGGCCCGGGAGATGAGATCATCATGCCGGCCAACACGTTCATCGCCACCGCGGAGGCCGCGTCCCGTCTCGGCGCGGTGCCGGTGTTCGTCGACATCGACGACACCTCGCTGCTGATCGACCCGGCCATGATCGAGTCGGCGATCACATCGCGCACCCGCGCGATCGCGCCCGTGCACCTGTTCGGACAGACCGCCCCGATGGGACTGATCTCGGCGCTCGCCCGCCGTCACGACCTGTTCGTCGTCGAAGACGCCGCGCAAGCGCAGGGAGCGTCGGGTCCGAGCGGGCGGGCGGGCTCGCTCGGCCACGTGGCCGCGACCAGCTTCTACCCGGGAAAGAACCTCGGCGCCGCGGGCGACGCGGGGGCGGTCCTCACCGACGACCCCGCGCTCGCCGCCCGCGTCCGCACGCTCGGTGCGCACGGCAGCTCGGTGAAGTACGTGCACGATCGGGTCGGGATGAACGCGCGCCTCGACGCCGTGCAGGCGACCGTGCTGCGCGCGAAGCTTCGGCGACTCGACGGCTGGAACGGCGCGCGCCGATCCGCGGCGGACCGGTACGCCGAGCTGCTCGCGGATGTTCCGGGCGTCCGGCTGCCGGTTTCTCGCCCGGGTAACGACGACGTCTGGCACCTGTATGTGATCCGGGTGGACGAGCGCGACCGCGTCCTCGCCGAGCTCGGCGCGGCCGGGATCGGGGCCGGGATCCACTACCCGACGCCCGTGCATCTCACGGAGGCATACGCCGACCTGGGATACCGCCGCGGGCAGTTCCCGGTCGCCGAAGCCGCGGCAGACCGCATCCTGTCGCTGCCGATGTTCCCGCACCTGACCGCCGCGCAGCAGCACCGAGTCGCGGAGGGTGTGCGGGATGCCGTCCGGGCCCGCTGAGCGGCCGCACCGTCGCCGCGGGCGCCCGGGGGTGAGCACGTGGTGATCGAACGCGAGGCGAGCGCGCCTCTCGCGTCCCGCGCGTCGGCCGGCGCTGTCTGGCTCACCCTGCAGAACTGGGTGACCCGGCTGAGCGGGTTCGTGACCGTCGCCATCCTGGCGCGGTTGCTGACCCCCGGCGAGTTCGGTCTCGTGGCGATCGCGATGACGGTGCTCTCGATGGTCTACCTCTTCGCCGACCTCGGGTTCACGACGTACGTCGTGCAGGCCACGACCCTCACGCCGCGCACGACGACGACGACCTTCTGGGCCTCGACCGGGCTCGGGCTGCTGCTCGCCGGCGTCCTGATCGTCGCCGCGGTACCCATCGCCGGGTTCCTCGGGACTCCGGATGCGGCCGCGGTGATCATGGCCGTCGCCCCCGCGGTGGCGATGGTGGCGCTCGCGGCCACGCCGACCGCGCTCATGCGCCGCGGGATGCGCTTCCGTGCGCTGTCGATCCAGGGCGCGGCGGCGGCCGTCATCGGCCAGGTCTGCGCCCTCGTTCTCGCGTTCAGCGGGTTCGGTGTGTGGGCGCTGATCGCGCAGATCCTCGTCTCCCAGGGGATGACTCTGCTCCTCGTATGGAGCACGGCGCGGTGGTGGCCGCGCGGATGGCCCGACCGGAAGCTCCTTCCCGAGATCATGGGATTCGGTTCGAAAGTCGTCGGCGTCGACTTCGCGGCGATGGCACGGCTCTGGGCAGAGAACGCCGCCGTGACCCGTGTCCTGGGGGTTGCCGCGCTCGGCCAGTTCGGGATCGCGCAGCGCCTGGTGTTCACGGTGCGGGATCTGATGGGCTCGGCGATCGCGCCCGTGTCGACCGTGGTGTTCGCGCGCGTTCGCGGCGACAGCGGCCGGCTCGCCGCCGGGTACGGCCGTTCTCTCGCGCTGTCGTTCATGGTGATGGCCCCGGCCCTCGCCTGCGTCGCCGTGCTCGCCCCGATCCTCGTGCCGCTGCTGTTCGGTCCGCAGTGGACCGCGAGCATCCTCCCCGCCGTCGCCCTGGCGTTGGCCGGCATCGTGGGGCTCTCGGCCACCCTCGACCACGGCCTGTTCTACGGGCTCGGCAAACCCGGCCGGTGGCTCGTCTACGCGGTGGTCATCGAGACCGTGCAACTGGCCGTCACCCTCGTCGTCGTGCGGTACGGGCTCGACGCCGTCGCGTGGGGGTTCGTGGCGACCTCCGCCGTCGCGACCGTCGTCCGGTGGTTCCTCGTCGCCGCGCTGCTCGAGCTACCCGTGCGGCGGGTCGTGGGTCTCAGCATCCGCCCGCTCCTCGGCGTCGCCGTCTCGATCGCCGTGGGCGCCCTCGCGGCCGCGGTCCTCGATGGTGTGCTCGGTGCGCCGGCGTTCGTCGTGCTGCTGGCGGTCGGCCCGCTGGTCGTGCTCGCGCACCTCCTGATGGCGCGGATCCTGGTTCCCGCTGCGCTCGCCGACGCGAGATCGCTGCTGCTCTCGCGCTTCGGACGTGGTTCCCGGATGCCGACGGAGGTGCCCGAATGAGGGTCGGACTCCTGCCCGCCGCGGAGACGCAGCCCACGGTTCTCGTCGTCGTGCCCTGCTACAACTACGGGCACTATCTGCCCGCGTGCGTCGACAGCATCCTGGGTCAGACCGGTGTCTCACCGCGCGTGCTCATCATCGACGACGCCTCGACCGACGACAGCGCGTCGGTCGCGCGTGCGCTCGCGGCACGCGACGATCGGATCGAGGTCGTCGTGCACACCGCGAACGTCGGACACATCGGCACGTACAACGAGGGTCTGTCGAGCGCCGAGACGACGTACGTCGTGCTGCTGTCGGCGGATGACCTGCTCGCGCCCGGCGCCCTCGGGCGCGCGGTGCGGGTGATGGAGTCCGATCCGCGGATCGGCCTCGTCTACGGTCACCCGCAGAACTTCGAGGGGGAGCCCGACCCGACGCCGTCGAGGGTCACGACGTGGACGGCGTGGACGGGCCCGGAGTGGATCGACCGGCAGTTCCGTCGCGGGCTCAGCATCATCTACAGCCCGGAGGCCGTGGTGCGCACGGCCGCGCACCGGCAGGCCGGGTGGTACCGACCGGAACTTCCGCACTCGGGCGACCTGGAGATGTGGCTGCGACTGGCCGACGTCGCGCACGTCGCCCGGATCAACGGTCCGGATCAGGCGTACCGGCGGGTGCACGAGGCGAGCATGATGCACACGGCGTTCGCGACCCCGTTGGCCGATCTCGAGCAGCGCCGCGCCGCCTACGAGTCGTTCCTCGACCGCTCGTCGCTGCCCGCTGCGCGCGTCGCACGCCTTCGCCGCACGATGCAGAAGCGGCTCGCCGCGGAGGCGATCGGGTGGGCGTGCGACCGGCTGAGCGAACCGGCGCCCCTCCCGGGCGCCGAGATCGACCGGTGCCTGGCCTTCGCGCTCGCGACCTGGGACGGCGCCCACCGCCTGCCCGGGGTGCGCGAGCTCGCGCTCCGGCGGAGCCCCTCGTCGGCTGCGGGCGACCGCATCCGCATCCGGCTCGGATCCGCGGCGCGGAACGTCGCGGGTCGACTGCGCTGGCGACGCTGGAGGTACCTGGGCACATGAGCGCCGCACGCACGATCCGGCGGGTGGCCTTCGTGCACCCCTCCCGGGGGCCGCTGACCGAGCGGGACTGGTCGGGAACACCCGCGGGCCTGGTCACCGCGCTCCGCGCGCGGGGCATCGAGGTCGATGAGATCGGGTACGACGTGCCCGCGCCCGTCCGCGCGGCTGTCCATCTGCTGGCGCGCGCTACCACGCCGAACCCGACCGCCGCCGAACGCAGCCCGCTGAAGGTCTGGCTGCGCGAGCGTTCGCTCCGGCGCCAGCTCGCCCGGGTCCCTCCGGTGGACGCGGTCATCGCGGTCGGCACGGACTGCTTCCGCCTGGGGCGGCTCGAGGCGTCGGCGCCGACCGCCACCTACGACGATGCGTCTCTCAGTCGGATGTGGGCGCACCCGGACTCCGACATCCGCCAGGCCGGCTTCCGCGAGGCCGATGTCGTGCGGTGGATCGCGGTGCAGCGTGCGTCGCAGCGCGCGGCGACCGTCGCCTGCGTCAGCACCGCCTGGGCGGGTCGCTCGCTCGTGCGCGGCGACCGGATGCCGGAAGAGCGGATCGCGGTCGTCGGAATGGGGCACCGGCCCCGGGACGACGGCGGGGAGGCGTCGCGGGACTGGGCTTCGCCCACGTTCCTGTTCATCGGGGTCGATTGGCGCCGCAAGAACGGGGATGCGGTGCTGCGTGCCTTCCGTCGGGTGCGTGCGGACTTTCCCCGGGCGACGTTGCATCTGGTCGGGGCGCACGAGCGCGTCGACGAGGACGGGGTCATCGACCACGGACTCCTCGCCCGCGAGGATCCGCGGGCGCAGGCAGAGCTCGACGGCGTTCTCCGGAGCGCGACGGCGTTCGTCCTCCCGAGCACGTTCGAGCCCTTCGGCATCGCCTACCTCGAGGCGGCATCCGCGGGTCTGCCGGTCATCGCGACCACCGAGGGCGGCGCGGGGGAGATGCTCGGCGACGCGGCGATCACCGTCGCACCCGGTGACGACGACGCCATCTTGCGCGCGATGCTGATGCTCTGCCGGCCGCAGGAGGCGGAGCGGCGGGGCCGGCTGGCCCGCGCCGCCGCCCGCGAGTCCTCGTGGGGTCACGTCGCGGGGCGCATCCTGGACGCGCTCGAATCGGCGGCGGCCCCCGAGCGGGAGGCGAACCGCGCGCGCTGATCACCGGAGTGTCGACGCGCGTGCAGAACCGCGCGCCGACCCTTGCGCGCGCGATCCCTGGGCGCTGACCCGTGCGCGCCGACTCTTGCGCGCGCCGACCCCTGCGCGCCGACCCCTGCGCGCTGACCCTGCGCGCCCGCCGGTCAGGCGCGCGGGTGACCGACGCGGGTGAGTTCGTCCGCGACCAGGGCGGCGGTCGCCTGTTGCGTCTCCTGCCACGAGCGACCGACCACCGACGCGGCGACGCGGGCGGCGTGCGCGTCGCGGTCGGGGCGCCGGACGGCCCTGATGAGCTCTTCGGCGAGGGCGGACGGGGTCGCCCGCGCCCACCCGGCGTGCAGGTTGTCGAGGTCCGCTCGCGGAAGCGGCGAGTCGTTAACGACCGCGATCGCCCCCGCCGCGAGAAGTTCCTCGGCCACCAGCGAGATGTTCGTGAACGAGAGGGCGAGGCCCGCGACCACGGTGTTGTAGAGCGCGTTGAGGGCCGTCGGGTCGAGGTTGCCGTGCGCCACGTGCGGGAACGGCGCATCGTCGACCGCATCACCGTAGATATGGATCGGTTCGTCGGGGCACGCCTCGTGGAACGCACTGAGCGTTCGGATGGCGAGCGCGAAGCCGCGGCGGTCGTTGCTGCGTTTCGCGTAGAACACGACCCCCCGGCGCGGGCCGGCGGGCGGCAACGCGCGGTAGATCTCGGTGTCGCAGCCGAAGGGCACGAAGTCGCTCGCGGCGTCCACCTCGTCTCGCAGCGCATCTTGCACCATGTGGCCCAGGGCGATGTGACGGAACCCGAAGCGGTAGCTGTCCTGCGCGAGGGCGTACTCGGCGCCGTGCGGCGCGAAGTAGGGCTCGTAATCCTGGATGAAGTACAGCAAGCGCCCCTCGTCGACCCGGGATGCGGCGACGTGCGCGGTCGGCCACGAGGTCGCGACAACGGCGTCGTAGCCCGTGATCCGATCGGGCACGGGCCGGATGTCGGCGGTCATCCACGGCCACGCCCGCCGGACCACGTCGGCCTTGCGAGCGAATTCGCCGCCGTGGCGGTCGTAGAGGAGGAGAGTCGTCTTCTGCCCCGCCTCGATCGCTGCCGCCATCATCCGGAACTGGGTCGTGTGCCCGCCCGAACCCGGTCCGGGAGGTGCCGCGAGCCACGCCACCTCCGGCGCGCGATCGACGTTCCGCT
Source organism: Microbacterium sp. cx-59 (assembly GCF_020805625.1). NCBI lineage: Bacteria > Bacillati > Actinomycetota > Actinomycetes > Micrococcales > Microbacteriaceae > Microbacterium > Microbacterium sp. cx-59. Next base: position 94,345 of record NZ_JAJHGO010000006.1, on the reverse strand, counting down.
CCCGTTCGACCGGTGGCCGGAGGGTCGCGGAATCCGCGAGATCCTGCGACAGCAGCGGAAACTCGAGCTCGTGCGCGCGCAGTCTGGCGGTCAGCCGCAGCGCGGCGTACTGCGCCAGATATCGCGGCGAACGCCCGCGAACGCGCGCGAGCAGACGTCGTCCCCCAGATCCCATGCATCCCCCCACGAGTGCGTGCGCAGGCGCACGGTCGTGCGTCCCCATCCTGCTCGAGGAGAGTATCGCATGCCGCGGGGGAGGTATAGAGTGAGCGCACGATCCGAATGGCTGGGGGCCGACGGTGACAACTGGGGGATTTTCAGGCGCGCCTTCGCGCCTCCGGATGAGGCGGGGAACCGCATCCGGTTCATCATCGTGCCCGGCGTTCGTGCGCCCGAGGCGTGCGACTGCGGCACCGTGGTGCGTCGTCGGCCGTTTCGGCATGATCGGGGTGCGCCATGACTGAGCGTTCGCCCCGCGTGCTCTACGTGCGGACGGAAGGGCGCGGCGCCGAGCCACGGGCCACGCGTCGCGCGCGGGAGCTCGCCGGGTCCGTTCCGCGCCGCGTGCTTGTCGAAGAGGCGTTCGGCTTCGATCTGCTCGGCGAGTCCGACATCCGCGCACTCACCGGCTGGCGAGGGCGGATGCTGCGCGCCGTGCCGATGCCGCTGGCCCTCGCCGCCGAGGCGCTGCGGCGGAGCCCGGACTACGACGTCGTGCTCACCTGGGCCGAGCGCTTCACGGTCGCCGTCGCCGGCGCGCTGCTGCTGCGCCCGCGCCGCCGCCGGCCGCGTCACGTCGCGATCCTCGACTGGGTGTCCAAGCCCGTCGTCCGCATCCCGCTTCGGCTGGTCCGCCGGGGCGTCGACCGCGTGCTCACCTGGAGCAGCGTCCAGGGCGCCGTCTGCGTCGACCGCATCGGATTCCGGCCCGACCAGGTGCAGCGCATCGAGCACCCCGTCGACGAGAACTTCTTCGCACCGCTCGACGCGACCCGGGTGCAGGTCATGTCGGCCGGTGAGACCCAACGCGATTTTCCGACGCTGATCCGGGCGGTCGACGGCTCCGACATCGTCACGACGATCGCGGCGGGGCGGATCGGCGCATTCGGCGGATTCCGCACGCGCCTGCGATCGGCCGAAGACCTGCTGACGGCGCCCCCCGGGGTGACGGTCGGCCCGCTGTCGCCGGTCGAGCTCCGGGCCGCGTACGCGGCGGCGTACGCGGTCGTCGTGCCGCTCGTCGAGGCCGAGAACAACGCCGGGATCAGCGTGGTCCTCGAGGCGATGGCGATGGCGCGACCGGTGATCGTCACCCGCACGGTGGGCCAGGTCGATGTCGTCGAAGACGGTCGCACCGGCTTCTACGTGCCGCCCGGCGATGCCGGCGCGCTTCGCGCGAAGATCGACTACCTGCGCGAGAACCCCGACGTCGGAGACGAGATCGGGCGCCGCGGGCGCGCCGAGGTTCTGGCCCGGCACCGCACCGAGGACTTCGTGGCCGCCGTGCGGGGCGGTGCATCGTGACGGTCCAGGAGTTGCTCGTGGTCGTGCTCCGGCGGTGGTACATCCTCGTCGGCGTCCTCGTCGTCACAGCCTGTGTGGGGATGCTGTTCGCCCGCGATGACGGACTCTTCGTCACCCGCACGGCCGTCACGTTCGAGGCATCCGATCCCGGTCCGTGGGAGACCGACGGGTCTCGCGAGACCGGCGTGATCTCGCTCGCCATCGCCGTCTCCCAGCAGGTGGGCGTCGGATCGGATGCCGCCGCGTACGCCGCATCCGATGCCCCGTACTACGGCGCGGGGATCCGCCAGGGCGTGCGGGTGAGTGTTCCGGACTCGGGCGGCCAATGGCAGGCGAGCTACACCCGCGCGGCGATCATCATCGACGCGGTATCGCCCGACCGGGCGTGGGTGGAACGGCAGCAGGCCGAGAAGATCCAGGCCGTCGACGCGGCCGCCGCCGCGCTGCAGGTCGGGATTCCGGCATCCGCTCGAATCGACGTCGATGTCGAACCGCTCAGCACGGCCATCCAACAGGTGGGACCGTCGCGGCTGGGCCAGATCCTGGGGTTCACCGCGCTGGCCGCCGTCGGACTGCTGATCGGGTCCGCGGCGGCGGTATGGGGGGATCGGCGCGCGGTCGCGCGCCGGATACGGGTGACGCGCCCGGAGAGACGACGCGTCGGGGGAAAGGAAGTCGTTCGATGAAACTCGCCGATGTGATCGGGGCGCTGCGCCGACGGTGGTACGTGCTGCTGGCTGGAGTGCTCGTTGCCGCGGGGGTGTCGTCGTTCCTCTGGTCGACGGTGCCGCCGGAGTACGAGCGGACGGGCACTCAGCTACTGCTTCCGGGGCTCGCGACGATCCCCGAGCACGCCAATCCATACCTGTTCGTGGGTGGGCTCTACCAGATCGCCGATGTCGTGGTGCGGGCGATCGGACCCGACGACATCGCTGAGGCCACCCGGGACTATCCCGGCGCCGATGTCGTCGTGGGGCGGGATCAGGCTGCGGGAGCGGTGCTCGTGGTCACGGTGACGGCGTCGAGCGATGCCGACGCCGGTGCCGTGCTCGACACAATGCTCGGAATCACCGGGCGAACGCTCGATGAGCTGCAGAACGAGCAGCGCATCCCCGCGGACGAGCGGGTCGTCATCACCCCGCTGACGGCGGCCGACGAGAGCACGGTCATCCAGAAGACACGTCTCACGGTGACCGCCCTCGCGGGCGCGGCCGTGCTGCTTCTCGCGCTCGGCATCGCGGTGGTCCTGGACGGCATCGTGCGGGCACGTCGCCGAGCGCGCGCGGGGGCGATCCCGCGCGAGCAGGATGCCGCGGGCGGCGGTCGGGCGGGCGATGACGCGACGCGCGACGATACGACGGGCGGCGATACGACGGGCGAAGCTGCGGTGGGCGCAGCATCCGTCGGCGTCGTCCGCCGGCCCCTGGCGACGATCGATCCGGTCGAGCCCGTGAGCTCCCGCTCGGAGCAGCTGCGCGACGACGCGGAGCCGCCGGCCGGCGCGGATCACGCGGAGGCCGAGGGTGAATCGGCCGGCGAGCCGTCGCCGACGGGTGCGGTGGCGGACGCCGACGCGGGTGACGAGAGTGCCGCCGCGGACGGCGGTGGTGGTGAGCGGGATGCGGAGCCGGGCGCGGACACGGACACGGACGCGGAGCCGGAGCCGGGCGCAGACGCGCTCCCGCCCGTGGCGGCGGCATCCGCGGGTGGGCCGCGCGGGGCGGACGCGCGCCCCGCGCGGAACGGTCGCACCGGCGGTTCCGCGGCACGGGCGCGGTCGCTGGTCGGAAAGCGGCCGACCCGCTGATGGACGCGGTGGCGGGCGCGCGATACACGCCGATCGCGGCGTCGCGGCACAGTGTGTCGCGGCGACCCGGGATGGATGCGGTGTCGATGCTGACGGTGTACATCGTGCTGCTCTACGGCTTCCCGTCGAACCTGGCGTTGTCGTTCCTCGGCTCCTACGGGCGGCCGCAGTTTCTCTGGGGGCTCGTGCTGCTGCTGTGGTGGGTGTTGTCGCGCTTCCAGCCGCCGACGCTGCCGCGGTCGGTGTCGCAACCCGTTCGGCTCGCGCTCTGCGTGCTGCTGGTCGTCTTCCTGCTGAGCTTCGCGCAGGCGATGCTCCGCGGTCAGCCGGCCGATCAGATCAGCCCTGCCGTGTCGTCTCTCGCGCGCCTGCTGTCGTGGACCGGAGTCGCACTCGTCGCGATGGACGGCATCCGTACGATGGACGAACTGATGACGCTGGTGCGCCGCGTCGCGCTCGCCGGCGGGCTGGTGGCCGCGCTCGGGCTGCTGCAGTTCGCGACCGACCAGCCGATCATCGACTTCCTGAGCGGCCTTCCCGGCTTCAGCGGCGACGCCGGAGGCATCGACAGTCGCGGCGGATTCATCCGTGCGTCGGGCACCGCCACGCATCCGCTCGAGTACGCCATCGCGATCTCGGTGGCTCTCCCGCTCGCCGTGGCCAGTGCGATCATCGGCGATCACGGCCACAAGCGGCTGCGCTGGTGGCTGCCGGTCATGACGGTCGCGATGGCCTCGTTCCTCGCGGTGTCGCGCTCGGCCGTGATCGGTTTCATCGTCGCGACGGTCGCGGTGATCCCCGGGCTCCCGCGGCGCTTCCGAGGTGTCGTCATGGTCGTGGTGGTCACGGCGTTCGTGGGGGCGATGCTGACCGTGCCGGGCCTCTACGGCACGATCGTCGGCATGTTCCTCGGCATCGGCACCGACACCAGTACGCAGTCGCGCACCGTGGCCCTGGATCTCGCTCCGCAGTTCCTGGCGTCGTCGCCGCTGCTCGGTGCGGGCACCGGAACGTTCCTGCCGCGGTACCGCATCTTCGACAACGAGTGGATCCATACGGCCGTCGAGGTCGGCATCCTGGGCGTCGCCGCGCTCGCGGCGCTGTTCGCGGTCGCCATCTGGAGCGCCTGGCGGGCGAGCCGCGAGTCGTCGCTCGAGGATCTGCAGGTCGTGGGCCGGTGCCTGGCCGCCTGCGTCGTGACGATCGCGGTGCTGTTCTCACTGTTCGACGCGTTCGCGTTCCCCATGGCCCCCGGAACCGCGTTCCTCATCTTCGGGTTGTGCGCGGCGGCGCGGACGGTCGGGCGTTCCGACCGCTGGCTCTCGCACACCTGGGTCGCGGAGCTGGACGGGATGCGGGAGTTCCCGCCTCCGCTGGTTCCCGTCGCCGCGTCTCGCGCCGGCGGGTGACACACCGCGCCACGCGCGTCTTCGCGCCCGTTGTGTCTGCATCCGCGGGTTCGGGGCACGATATTTCGTTCGGGGCGCGATTTTCGTGCCCCGAACGTAGGATTGCGCCCCGAACCCGGAGGACGTGACTCGCTGCCGCACCCCGCGCCGGCGGGTGAGACCCGGGTCAGCGGCGGATGAGGCGGGCCTTGACTCGATCCCAGCCGTCCTTGCCGAGCACCGCGAGGAGCACGCTCTTCGCGGTGGCGCGGACGAGCTCGCGCGCCGCACGTACCGGCGCGCCGACGCAGCGATCCGCGAGGAGGGACGCCCGGGTGGGGGTCACGGCTGGCAAGGCCGGCGCGAACCGTGCGCGGTACGCGGCCGGATCCACCCGGGTACCGCGGATGCGGTTGCTGACGTTGCCGCCGTGCACCACCTGCAACCACGCGGGCGCGCCGGCCTCGGTGACCGCGGGATAGTGGCGGGGGAGGAGCGTGTGCCAGTCGTTCCAGGTGGTGCCCGGAGACTCCCACGACTCCACGACGCTGCAGAACGCGTTCCGGCGATCGCGGCGCAGGTACAGATCGTCGCCGTGCGCGATGAGGCCCGACGTCAGATAGATCACGGCGTGCCGATGACGGCGCGCGAGACGCTGCAGCCGCTCGACGAAGTCGTCGGCGAGGGCGTCGTCGTTGTCGAGGTTCGTGGTCAGCAAAACGTCCCCGGATGCGCCCGTGAGCGCGCGCGCATCGGCCGCGACATCGACCCACGTGACCGCGTCCCTATATAGAGGAGTGAAAAGTCCGCGATCGACGTACGGGCGGAGCCGATCCAGCAGCCAGGCGGGGCTCTGCGGGTCGAGGTAGACGATCCACGGAACGCCCCCCACCGTCTGCCGGTCGACGGAGGGAATCGTGTAGCGCTCGAACAGGTCGATCCGTTCGCGGAGCCATCCGTCGCGCGCGCGCACCAGACTCTCCGGGCCGGGCGTGGGCAGGTTGAAGCGGGTGAGGAGCACGTGATCGACGGACACCTCTGCGGCCTCGGGTCCGGCGGCTCCGGCTAGCCCGGCGGCCCCGGCGGCCCCGGCATGCCCGGCGGCCCCGGCGGCCCCGGTGGCTCCAGCTTCAGTCCGACCCAGCCCGTCCGCGCCCTCGGCCCGCGGAAGCTGCTGCCACCGGGCCCGCCGACGGAGCGCCCAACGCGCGCGGGCATGCGACGGGTCGCGGCGGAGTTCTTCGCCCGCCATGATCGCCGCGCGGAAGGCGCCGGCACGGGCGGGAGCGTGCTTGTCCATGTACCGCACGCGGTTCACGATCGTGAGCGCGACGAGGTCGTCCGAGACGCCCGACCCGCCGCCGCGGTGCACGACGACCGCGGACGGGTCGAACTCGATACGCCAGCCGTCTTCGCGGAGCCGGCGCTGGAAGTCGGTCTCCTCCGAGTAGAGGAAGAACCGCTCGTCCCAGGACCCGACGGATGCGGCGGCGGACGAGCGGATGAGGAGGGCCGCGCCCGTGGCCCAGTCGATCGAGTGGGCGTCCCGGTACCGGCGCGGATCCCGGACGTACTCCGAGAGGGCGGCGGGGCGCGCCGGCCACATCCGTCCGAAGAGACCGTCGGCGGCGGCGCGGAGGACGCCCGGCTCGCGGCGGAGCGAGGGGTAGACCGAGCCGTCGCCCTGCTCGATCAGCGGCACGACCGCCCCGATGGCCTCGTGCGAACGCAGGCGTGCGAGCATCGCCGACACGGCGCCGGCACGCACGCGGAGGTCCGGATTCAAGACCAGCACCGCCTCCGCGTCGCCGACCGCGCGCATCGCGATGTTGAGGCCGCCCGCATACCCGTGGTTCCCGCCCGTCCGGAGCGCGACGACGTCGCGGTGCGCCGCGGCCGCGTCCCACGTGCCGTCGTGCGACGCGTTGTCGGCGACGATGACCCGGATGCGGCAGTCCGCCGCCTCGATGCGAAGATCCGCGATCAGCGCATCGAGGTCGGCGGCGCTGTTGTAGGTGACGATGAGCACCGCCACCTCGACGGCACCGATGCGGTGGAAAGCGCCGGTCGTCGCCTGCGCCGACGGGGCGAAGAAAGCGGAGGCGGGAGCGGCGGGCGACGTGATCGTCACGGTCGGGTCCTCTGTTCGTGTGGGTGGTAATGATCGTCGGGCGTGCGAGACGGCGCGCGCCGGAGAGCGACGGGCGCGGCGCCGCTGTGCCAGGGTGGGACCGTGAACCGACGGCGCATCGCTCTGATCGTGGCGCTGGCGGTGTACGGCCTCGCGGCGCTCGTTCTGCTGATCTCGCCGATCGGCCCCGGCGAGATCGTGGCGGCGGTCACCGGGTGGGTGCAGAACGATCTCGGGTGGAGCACGGTTCGGCAGGGCTGGATCGAGTTCGGCGCCAACATCGCGCTGTTCGTGCCGCTCGGCTTCCTGCTGACCGGGCTGTTCCGCCGCCCCTGGTGGGGATTCGCGCTCGCCCTGGTGCTCTCGATCGGGGTCGAGCTCGTGCAGATCCTGCTCCCGGCGCGGTTGCCCAGCCCGCGCGACGTGCTCGCGAATGCGCTCGGCGCCGCGGTCGGCGCGGCGATCGCGTGGGTCGTCCTCATCCGTCCGTCCCGTCGTGCACGACGGCCGGCGACCAGGCGTGGGCGATGAACACGCGTGCGTTGCCGGAGCCGTCGGCGGCGAGAGCCCAGATGTCGGAATCACCGGGCACGTCGTCCCGCGGAAGGCCGTACAGGATCGTGTCGTCGTCGAGCCACTCGATCTGATCGTCGATGCCGCGCGCTTCGGGCAGCAGCCGAACGTCGCCCGTGCCGATGTCGTAGACGGCCGGCGTCCAGCGCGCGTCGGGGCCGGAGCCCGCGGTGAGTCGCTTGAACGCGATCCGCGTGCCGTCGGGTGAGAGCGACGGGCATTCCACGTTCTCGGCGAGGGCGGTGAAGGTGCGCGTGGCGATGTCGCCGCGCACGAGATACGTCGTGCCCGCGGAGGCTATTCCGACCGTCGCGTAGAAAGAGGTGTCGTCGATGAAGGTGACGCCCCAGTAGTTGCGGTCGACGGGTGCACTCGGTGTGCCGTCGATGAGCAGCGTCCACTGTTCGAGATCGCCGAGATCCTCGCCGTCCCGGCGGTGGATCGACGTATCGGTGGAGAAACCGACGGTGGCGTACGAGTGACCCGTCACGAAGGCGGTCGTCGCGACCAGTTCGCCGCTCGGCGAGATCCGCGTGCGAGAGGGGATGCCGGCGAGCGGCCACTGTGCGAGAGGTGTGCCATCGAGGCGGGTGATCTCGGCCGTGTAGCTCGGGGTGATGCCGCGCACCGTGCGCACGCACGAGATGATGCCGGCATCCGCGTCGACACGGTCGCACACCGCGTCGCTCACGGCGCGTTCGCCCTCGGGGGCGACGACGCTCACGCTCGCGACGTGCCCGTAGCCGCGGCCGGATGCGGTGCTGCGGAACACGATACGACCCTCGTCGATCGCGGCGGGCCCGCCCGTCGCCACCTCGCTCGTCGCGTTCGCGCGCTCGTCGTACTGCGCCCAGGCGACCGCGCCGGCCGCCGCGGTGCCGCCGAGGGCGACGAGGGCGACGCCGGCGATGATCGCCCAGGCGCGACGCGGGTTCACGCGGGCACCTGCCGGGCGGACGACAGGAACGGCCGCAGCAACAGCAGCACGAGGGGAATCGCGACGGCGAGGGCCGCGGCGACGATCAACAACGACACCTCGGGCCCGACGGTGAACCAGAGCACGCCGAAGCCCGCGGCCGAGAGGAAGCGCGAGACGGCGACGACCGTCTGCGCGGCGGCGATCCCGGTGCCGCGGTTGTCGGGCGTCGTGAGTTGCGCGGCGAGGGCAGCGAGGACGCCGTCGGTTGCGGCGTAGAACGCGCCGAGGAAGAAGAGGCACAGCACGGTTGCGACCGCGTCGTCCCACGCGAGCACCGCGACCACATAGGCGGCGAGCAGGCCGAGGTGACCGAAGACGAACACGCGCGCGCGGCCGATGCGATCGGCCAGACGCCCGAACGGGATGGCGAACGCCAGGAAGGCGACGTTCGTGCCCACGTAGAGCAGCGGGAACCACTGCGCCGCGAAGTCGCTGCGGGACTGCAGAACGAGGTAGACGAATCCATCGCCGATGGTGAGGATCCCGAGCAGCCCGGATGCGGCGAGCACCCGCCGCATCGGGCCGCGCCAGACGTCGGTCATCCGCGCCCGCGCGGGCCGATCCCGCGCGAGCCGATCCCGCGCAGGCGCCGCCGTGGCCGAGAGCGCCGCCCCGGATGCCTCCCGGTCGGGTGAGAGCGCCGCATCTGTCTTCCCGCGGCTCCGGAGGTTCGGCACGATCAGCCCGAGGATGAGCACGCCGATCACGGCGAACGCGAGCGATGCGGTGAAGACGATCGCGTAGCCGTCCGGAACGACGAGCAGGATCACGAACGCGATCAGGGGCCCGAGAGCCGCCCCGATGTTGTCGAGCATCCGGTGCACGCCGAATGCGCGTCCGAGGTCGGCGGGCGGCGAGGCGATCGTGATCATCACGTCGCGGGGTGCCGTGCGGATGCCCTTCCCGATGCGGTCCGCGACGATCACGGCCGAAAGCGCGGCGAAGCCGCTCGCGAAGAGCAGTCCGATGCGCGCGACCATGGCGGTGGCGTATCCCGCGAACGCGACCCACTTCGGGCGGTCGATGCGGTCGGACGTGTAGCCGCTGGCGATGCGCACGATGGCGCTCACACCCTGATGAAGCCCGTCGATGAGTCCGAACGCGATGACCGACAGGCCCAGCATCCCGGTGACGTAGAGCGGAAGAACGGCCGAGACGGACTCGGAGGAGATGTCGGTCAGCATCGAGACGACGCCGAGCGTGATGACGGTCGATGAGACCGTGCGGACGCCGCGTGCACGCGGGGCGGAGCCGGTCGATGCCGGGGCGTTTCGGAGCGAGATGTACATGTCACTCCGTCCGCAGGGTTGCGAACAGGGAGTACACCGTGCCCGTGCCGGTTTCGACGACGTCGAGGGTGACGGATGCGGTGTCGCTCGCGAAGAGCTGGTTCTGCACCGATGCCTCCCGGGCGAGGAGCCCGAACGAGGCCCAGAGCTCGCGGAAGTGCGTGCGGATCTCGTCCGCCCCCCGGTCGGAGCGCGCGGTGAGGGTGACCTGCAGGGTGGTTCCCTCGGGTGACACCGAGCTGTCGATCACGTCGTCGCCGGTGGCCGGACCGACCACGCTCGCCGGAAATCCCGTCACCAGGTGGCCGCTGGCGGATGCGGCGGCGGGAAGCGGCGCCGAGACGATCGGCGGGTCCGCCTCGCGTGGCGGGATGCGGTTCGGATCCTCCCCGCTCGTCGGGGGCAGCACTTCACTCCCGTCGACGGGTGTTGCTCCCGGCGCGGGCCCGCGGCGCTCGCTAGCGTCCGCGGTCTCACCGTCCGGTGCATTCTGACCCGCGACCGTCGGTGCGCTCTCCGATGCCGGGCCGCCGCCGAAGCCGCCGCCGATGCCCAGCGCAACGGCCACGCCGATGAGTGCTCCGACAGCGGTCAGCGCCACCACGATCACCGCCCTGGTCGGGCGGTGACGTGGTGGTGCCGGCGAGGTCGATACCTCGGTGTCCATTTCTCCCCCTTCGAACCGCGTTACGGACGCGGCGGCCGTCTGTCATCCGGTGGGGCCTCATCGACCCACAGGGCGGACACGGCCGGACGGGGGGAGCGCCCGACCGTGCCCGCGTGTAGGTGGCGGGTCATGCTCGACCGGGTCTCGACGACCGTCGGACGGCCAGATAGGCCGGGGGTCCCTCGATGAGGTACCTCCGAGCCAGCCGTCGAGGCTCGAGCACGAGCCGCCACATCCATTCGAATCCCGCCGCGCTCACCCAATGGGGCGCGCGCGAGACCCGACCGGCCAAGAAGTCGACCACGGCTCCGAAGGCGAGCAGAACACCCGCGCCCGTCGCCTCCGCGTAGTCGTTGATCCACTTCTCCTGCCGGGGTTTTCCCAGGCACACGATGATGATGTCCACTCCCGCCGCACGGATCTCGGCCGCCAGAGCGAGCGAGGATTCGCGCGAGGACAAAGCATCGCGTGTCGGAGTCCAATGTCCGACGAAGGTCATCGTCGGCCAGTCTGTGGTGAAGCGCCGGGTGAGGGCGCCCCGAATCTCATCGCTGCCGCCGAGGACGGCGACGCGGGCACCGCTGGCCTGCGCGTCGGTCAGGACGCCGGTGATCAGGTCGCTACCGGCCAGACGCGGCCAGGGCGTTCCCGTCATCCGGAGTGCCTGTCGGGCGATCGGTGCGCCGTCGATCAGGTTCATCCATCGCGTCGCCGAGGCGACGGGCGCGTCGCCGTGGAGCGATGGCAGGTGGTGAATGTGATCGAGGTTCACCGAGGCCACCGCGAGCGGCGACGAGGTGCGTGATCGTGCGGCATCGGCGATCGCCTCGCGGGCGCCGGCCGCATCCGTCAGATGCACGAGGGTGTCGGCGATCGTGATGGCCGGAAAGCCGACGGGGGTGGGTCGCGGTGCCACCGGCACGCGGACGGGAATGGAGCGACGACCCGTCAAGACGGGCGTCGTCGCGACACGCATAGCCATCAGTAGGCTCCCTTCGCGCGCAGGACGACTCCGGCCGTGCGCAGCATGATTCCGATATCGCTCGGTACCGACCAGTTCTCGACGTAGTGCAGATCGAGCCGCACGCTCTCCTGCCACGACAGGTCGCTTCGCCCGCCGATTTGCCAGGGACCGGTGATCCCGGGCCGCAGGTACAGGCGCCGGAAGACCGGGTCGTCGTACTGACGCACCTCGCTCGGCAACGGAGGGCGCGGTCCGACCACGCTCATGTCGCCGCGGAGCACGTTCCAGAACTGCGGCAGTTCGTCGATGGAGTATTTGCGCAAGATCGCGCCCACCCGGGTCACGCGCGGGTCGCGGCGTACTTTGAACAGCGCGCCCGCCGCCTCGTTCGCGGCGGAAAGCCCGGCCAGCTCCGACTCGGCGTCGGGCCGCATGGTGCGGAACTTGACGATGTCGAACTCGTGGCCGTCGCGGCCGACCCGGCGCTGACGGAAGAACACGGGCCCGGGCGAATCCAGTCGGATCGCGGCGGCGATCAGGGGGGTGACGAGGGCGATGGGCACGATCGCGCACGCCGCCGCCAGCACGTCCATCACGCGCTTCACCCGATGGGGCGCTCCCGTGTACGTCGGGATGCGGAGATTCATCAGGGCGAGTCCCGGCGCGGTGCGCAACGACATGCGGCCCGCGGCGACGTCGGTGAGGAGCGTTGCCACCGTGAGGCTCGTGGCGGTGCCCTCGAGCTGCCAGCTCAGACGGCGGATGAAATCGGCGTCATCGGTGGCGCCGGCGACCATGACGATCTCGGCGTCGATCTCGCGAGCCAACTGCGCCGCGGCGACGGCCGGACCGAGGATCGGCACGCCCCCCGGTGACGCCGCCGAAAGGTCGGGGACGACGGTCGACTCGATCGCGTGAGCTCCTACCAACGCCGTCCCCACGACGTGGTAACCGAGTCGACCGTCGCGTTGCAGCGTCCGGGCCAGGATGTCGAGATCGGCCCGAGAGCCGACCAGGAGCGTCCTCGGCGAGGACAACCGGCGGCGGCGGGGGGCCCACCGACGCCAGAACGTGCGGTTCAGGAGAACTGCTGCGAGCGCGACCGGCACACCGAGCAGCACCTGCACGCGCAACTCGGTCGACGGTGCGACCGTGTTCACGCTCGCCCCGGCCGCGAACACGAACACCGCGGCGGCGATGAGCCGGCGGTACTCGGATGCGGCCAGGATCTCGGTGGACCTGCTGCGCGTCGCCGCGAGCGCGATCAGCCAGACGGCGATCCCGCCCGCCGCGATGCTGCAGAGCAGCGCCACGTCGACGGCCGTCGGCCCGGCGGCGGCAATGCCAACGGTCGCGGCGCTGACGACGGCGGCGCCGGCCGTGAGGGCCGCCGCATCCGTCGCCGTCACCAGGGCGCGATGTCGCTGCCGATCACGCAGACGCCTGAGCAGCGTCGCCGTCGGCCGCGGCGTTGCGACGGACTCGAGCGTCAGCGCGCTCGCCGTCAGCATGCCGACACCCGGTCGCCGAAACGACCTCGTTCGTTGCCATTGCGGCGCGTCGATTGCGCACGCATGCCACGTTCCATCCCCATGAACGTCATTCCCCAGATTTCAGGCCCGGACCGAAATCCGTGCCTCCCCAGTGCGGACAGAGCCCGCGTTCCCCAGTGCAGGGTTCCGGTTTCCCGGATCCTACGTCGCGGCGAGCCCGATTCCCATATCGGGTCGCCCCTCGGAACACCGACCCCTCGGTGATCCGACTCCGCGTTCAGCGGCTGACGTGGGCCGAGCATGACACACGCCGGCCGCAATCACAAGTGCGCGAGTCGGACGACGTCGGTTCGGCTTCGAAAATGACGTCGGGCCCCTTGCGCCTCGCTCTAGTGAGCAGAATGCACAAGAGGCCCTGACAAACGTGAGCAGATCCCCCAGATCTAGGCCACGTTGCCCTTGCCGTGATGTGCCGGTGCGCTCCCCAAAGCGCTTCGGACTGCGGCATCCGTCACGCTACTCCAGGAATGCCTTGTCCCCCAAGTGGTGGACAAATCTATTTACTTCGAGAGTGCTGCTGGTGTAGGAAGATCGTGAAAAATCAGGGGATACGTTTCGGTGAGATGTGGGGTAACGTTCACCCCGTTATTCAAATGCGGTGCCGAGTCTGGGGAGAATCGGCACCGACGACAGCCTGGGGGAGGCTGATATGTGGGGGAATGTTCTGCGATCCGCGCTGCTGTGCGGAGTACTCGCATCCGGAGTTCCGAGCGGAGTCGCCGCAGTGGACGGGTTCGATCCGTACACGCCGGTGACGCCGCGAGAGTCGACGCTGGCCGGTTCGGTGTTCACGACGGCGTGTCGCTCGGGTGAGCCGATGATCGTCTACTCGCTCGTCATGACGGAGGGATCCGCGTCGCCACCGGCGGCCCGCACCGTCTCCGACGACGCGTCGGCGGTGCTCACGGTGACGGGCGATGTGTCGCCGTCGAGCCTGCCGCTCGGCACGATGCGCGACGGCCGGCTCGACGGCGAGGTCGCCTGGCCCTGGCCGGAGACCGACGTGACGTCTGCCGCTGTGCGTGCGGAGGTGAGGGTCGGAGAAACCGCGCTCGCCGTGCCGCTCGATCGGCCGCAGGGCCCGGGCTGCACCCTGCCCGCCGTCGGCGCCGCGACCCTGGCCGGCACCGGTGCCGAGGTTCCGCTCGTGATCGCATCGCTCGGCGGTGCGGTGCTGGGCGGCGGCGTAGTCGTCTTCGCCATCGGGCGGCGGCGGTCGCGCCGTGCCGCGGTGGGGCGATGAGGCCCCGTCGCCTTCGTCGCCTGATCACCGCATCTATCATCGCCGTCGTGCTTCTCGCGGCGGTCGCGGTGTTGTACGTGGGGGTTCGCGCGGTGCAGGCCCGAGAGTACTTGGCCGCAGCGGCGGATGCGGCGGCTCAGGCCTCCGCGCTCCTTGCGGGCGGGGACGTCGACGGGGCGGAGACGGCGATCGCGGCGATGACCGATCACGCCGCGCGCGTCGACGTGGGGGCGGACCCGGTCTGGCGGCTGGCCGAGACGGTGCCCGGGGCGGGCGCGAATCTCGCCGCGGTGCGCATCGTCTCCGACGGTCTCGCCCATCTCGGTGGCGACACCGCCGTGCCGCTTCTGTCGGTCGCGCGGGAGCTCCGCGGCGTCGATTCGGCGCGCGCGATCGAGGTGCTCGCCGCATCGGTGGATGACCTCGCGGGTGCGGATGACGCGGTCGGCGCGGTGCGGGACGAACTCGCGGGCCTCGACCGCAGCGCGCTGATCCCGGAGGTGAGCGGCGGCGTCGACACGCTCGACCGGGTGCTGGCGGAGGCGGGTCCGCTCACGGAGGGCGCCGCGGAGGCGGCCGCCCTCCTGCCGCCGCTGCTCGGCATCGACGAGCCGCGCACCGTGCTGGTGGCGGTGCAGAACACGGCGGAGCTCCGGACGGGTGGGGGCATCACGGGAACGTTCATCCAGCTGGATGCGGAGGGCGGACGGGTCGCGGTCACCGGCATCCGGGACTCGTCGTCGTTCGCGCCCGTCGCCGAGCCGCTCCTTCCGCTGCGGGCGGGCGAGCAGCGTTCCTTCGGGGACGGCATCGGACGCTTCGTGCAGGACGCCTCGATGACAGCGGACTTCACGCTCACGGCGCGCCTCGCCTCGACGTGGTGGGAGTCGGCGACCGGGGTCGTTCCCGATGCGGTCGTGTCGGTCGATCCGCTCGTGATGGCCGCCGTTCTGCGGGTAACCGGCTCGGTCGACTCGATCGCCGGCACGTTGACCGCCGACGACATCGTCGATCGGCTGCTGGTCACTCCGTATCTGTCGTCGACGCCGGAGGAGCAGAGCGACCAGTTCGCGGATGCGGCCACCGCGGTGTTCACCGCGCTCGTCGAACGAGCGGACGTGCTCGGGCTGGCGGAGTCGCTCCGAGCGCCGCTGGCCGAGGGGCGGGTGTCGCTGTGGAGCGCGCGCCCCGCCGAGCAGGAGATCATCTCGCGGTCGGCTCTGGCCGGGCCTCTCGCCCGGCAGGAGCAAGCCGGCGACGACGCGTTCGCGGTCTACTTCAACGACGCCACCGGCGGCAAGCTGACCCCGTATCTGAGCGTGGGCCTCGGCGTCGCGACGACGACGTGTCGCCCCGACGGCCGGGAAGACGTGAGCATCGCGGTCGATCTCGGGAGTGCTCTGCCGACGGATGCGGCCACCGCATTCCCCGTCAGCGTGACGGGCGGAGGGCTCTTCGGCGCCGCTGTCGGCGATATCGCCCCCACGGTCACGGTCGTGACGCCGCCTGGCTGGTTGCCCGGAGGGGTGTCGCTTGACGGCGACCTGGTGGCGAGCGTCGCCGTCGAGGATGGCGAGCGGCTGGCCGTCACCCGCCGCACCGACCTCGCGCCGGGGCGTTCGCGCACGCTCGTCTTCCGGTTCATCGCACCGGATGGCGGCGATGTCGAGCCGGTCCTGATTCACACTCCGCTGTTGACCGAACCGGGCGCGGCTCGGGTGGCGGCCGCGGAACCCTGTGCGTCGAGCTGAGCGAGGGCGGAGGAGTCGGATGGTGCGTTACGGTGCTGCGGCTTTCCTGCGGGGCGCGGATAGGAATACCATAGGGGTGCCGCCATTCTGAGCACCCGCACCGCCCCCAGCGGTGACGCGGGCGATTCGTCCCCAACGCTTGTCCGCAGGGCGCCGGGCGGTTTCGCGGACCCTCTCGAGCTATCCAGTCCCCACTGGGACGCTCGAGAGGGTCCGTTCTCTTTTCGTCGCGCCACGCCCACGTTCCGACCGGGCCGGCTGCCAGGCCCACTCGCCTACGATTGACCCCATGTGTGGAATCGTCGGATATGTCGGTCCTCGGCCCAGCCAGGACATCCTCATCGCCGGGCTCGCCCGGCTCGAGTATCGGGGGTACGACTCTGCGGGGATCGCCGTCATCGACGGCGAGGGTGCGCTCGGAATGCGCAAGCGCGCCGGCAAGCTGAAGGTCCTCCGCGACGACCTCGCGCAGACGCCGCTCGGCGACGGCACGACCGGCATCGGCCACACCCGGTGGGCGACCCACGGCGGCCCGACCGATGCGAACGCGCACCCTCATCTCGCCGACGACGACAAGCTCGCCGTCATCCACAACGGGATCATCGAGAACTTCGCTGACCTGAAGGAAGAGCTCGTGAGCGAAGGCTACGAGTTCCGCAGCGAGACCGACACCGAGGTCGCCGCGATCATGATCGGCCGCGAGTACGCCGTGTCGAAGGACCTCGTGCAGGCCTTCCGGGCGACGGTCTCCCGCTTCGAGGGCGCGTACACGCTGCTCGCGATGCACCAGGATCAGCCGGGACTCGTCGTCGCGGCGCGCCGCAATTCGCCGCTCGTGATCGGTCTGGGCGAGGGGGAGAACTTCCTCGGATCCGATGTCGCCGCCTTTGTCGAGCACACGCGCAACGCGCTCGCGATCGGCCAGGACGAGATCGTCGCGATCACGCCGTCGGGCGTTGAGGTCACCGATTTCCGCGGTGATGTGGTCGAGGTCGAGCCGTTCGAGGTGACCTGGGACGCCGCCGCCGCCGAGAAGGGCGGATGGTCCTCGTTCATGGCGAAGGAGGTGTCCGAAGAGCCCGAGGCCGTCGCGAACACCGTGCGCGGCCGCATCCGGGACGGCATCGTCCGGGTCCCCGAGCTTGACGGACTCGACGACCTCTTCCGCGACATCACCCGCATCATCGTCATCGCCTGCGGAACCGCCGCGTACGCCGGCCAGACCGGCAAGTACGCGCTCGAGCAGTGGGCGCGCGTTCCCGTCGACGTCGAGCTCGCCCACGAGTTCCGCTACCGCGACCCGGTGATCGGCCCCGACACGCTCGTGGTCTCGATCAGCCAGTCCGGCGAGACGATGGACACGCTCATGGCCGTCAAGTATGCCCGCGAGCGCGGCGCGCGGACGCTCTCGATCTGCAACACGCAGGGCGCCACCATCCCGCGCGAGTCCGACGCGATCGTCTACACGCACGCCGGCCCCGAGGTCGCGGTCGCATCGACGAAGGCGTTCGTCGCGCAGATCACGGCGCTCTACCTTCTGGCGCTGCATGTCGCGCACGTGCGCGGTTCGCTCACCGACGCCGAGATCGCGCGTCACGTGCACGAGCTCGAGGCCGTGCCGAAGAAGATCTCGCGCATCCTCGACGAGGAGCAGGAGCGCATCACGCAGCTCGCCGGCTGGATGGCCGATACCCGTTCGGTGCTGTTCCTCGGCCGGAACGTGGGCTACCCGATCGCGCTCGAGGGGGCGCTGAAGCTCAAGGAGATCTCGTACATCCACGCCGAGGGCTTCGCCGCCGGCGAGCTGAAGCATGGACCGATCGCGCTCATCGAGCCCGGCCAGCCGGTCTTCGTGATCGTCCCGTCGCCGCGGGAGTCGTCGCTGCTGCACGACAAGGTCGTCTCCAACGTGCAAGAGATCCGGGCGCGCGGCGCGCGCGTGATCGTGATCGCGGAGGAGGGCGACGCGTCGGTGCTGCCGTTCTCCGACGAGGTCATCCGCATCCCGCTCGCCGGTGCGCTCTTCGAGCCGCTGCTCGCGGTCGTGCCGCTGCACATCTTCGCGATGGGCCTGGCAACCGCCAAGGGCCTCGACGTCGACCAGCCCCGCAACCTCGCGAAGTCCGTCACCGTCGAGTAACCCGCGAGCTCTTCACCCGCGAGACTGCACTTTCGCGGCGAGACGTTGGTCGCAGGCCGCAGTCTCGCGGCGCCACTGCAGTCTCGCGGGATGGAGGCGCCCCGCGGGGCGCGGATAGAGTGGCGGATGCGGTGGGCCGCCGCATCCGGGAGGACACATGATCGTCGGCATCGGCGTCGACATCGTCGACATTCCGCGGTTCGAGCAGACCCTGCTGCGCACACCGCGGCTGCGCGAACGCCTGTTCTCGGTCGCCGAGCAGGCCCTCAAACCGCGCTCGCTCGCGGCCCGTTACGCCGCGAAGGAAGCGCTGATCAAGGCGCTTGGCGGATCGGACGGCGTGCACTGGACCGAGATCCAGATCACCCCGGAGCCCTCTGGCCGGCCGTGGTTCACCCTCACCGGGTCGACCGCGGAGGTCGTGGCGGCGCGCGGGATCGTGACCCTGCACCTCTCGATGAGCCACGACGCCGGACTCGCCACGGCGTACGTCGTCGCCGAGGGCGCTGAGTCGATCCGCGCCGCGTCCGTGGTTCCGGATGCGGGCGACACCGCGGCGGGCGACGCTGCGGGATCTCCGGATGCGGGCGACGCTGCGGCGGGCGACGCTGCGGGATCTCCGGATGCGGGCGACACCGCGACGGGTCACGCGGTACCGGGCGAGGGAAAGGACGCGGCATGAGCACGCTGCCCGCGGGGGTCATGCGCGAAGCCACGATTGACGTCGGCGCGATAGAAGACAACGTCCGGCAGCTGCGCCGCATGGTCGGCGTCGATGTGCTCGCCGTCGTGAAAGCCGACGGCTACGGGCACGGCGCCGGACGCAGCGCCGCGGCGGCTCTGGCCGGCGGGGCGAGTCGCCTGGGCGTGGCCGATGTGCCCGAGGCGCTCGCGCTCCGCCGCGCGGGCATCGACGCCCCGATCCTCGCGTGGTTGCACGCGCCCGGGGCGACCTTCGGTGAAGCCGTCGAGCGCGGCATCGACCTGGGCATCTCGAGCCTCGATCAGCTGAACGCGGCCGCGGCGGCCTCGACCGCCGACCGGCCCGCGGTCGTGCACCTGAAGCTCGAGACCGGCCTCGGCCGCAACGGCCTCGCGGCCGGCGAGGACCGGGTCGTCTTCGCGGAGGCCGCGCGGCTGGAGCGGCTCGGCCGCATCCGCGTCGATGGCATCTTCAGCCACCTCTCCAACGCGTCGGCGGATGCGGACCGCACCGCCCTCGCGCGATTCCACGACGGTGTGGCGGCCGCGAGTGCCGCCGGACTCGCGCCGCGCGTTCACCACCTCGCGGCGACCCACGCGGCGATCGACCTGCCCGAGGCGCGGCTGAACTGCGTCCGCATCGGCATCGGTCTGTACGGGCTGTCGCCGTTCCCGGACCGGAGTTCCGCGGACCTCGGCCTGCGTCCGGCGATGACCCTGCGTGCGTCCGTCGCCGCGGTGCGCCGCGTGGGCGCCGGGCATGGGGTCTCGTACGGCTACGACTATGTCACCGAGCGTGAGACGACGCTCGCCCTCATCCCGGTCGGGTACGCCGACGGGGTGCCGCGACAGGCGTCGGGCGCGGGACCGGTCGTCATCGGCGGACAGCGGTTCCGTGTCGCGGGTCGCATCGCGATGGACCAGTTCGTGGTCGACGTCGGCGACGCCGTCGTGTCGGTCGGCGACGAGGCGATCCTGTTCGGCGATCCGACGCTCGGTGCCCCGGCCGCGTCGGCATGGGCGGATGCGGCGGGCACGATCAACTACGAGATCGTCACCCGGATCGGCGCCCGCGTCACCCGCCGTCAGGTCGCGTCGTGAGCCGCCGCGCCCCCGGCGGCACCCCCGCATCCGACCGCGAGACGGGATCTTCGCGCCGAGACAGTGGGGTAACCCCTCCGTTTCGGCGCGAAGATCCCGTTTCGGCGAAGGTGGATGCGGATGCGGATGCGGATGCGGACGCGGGGCATGAAGCGGGCGCGCTCAGCGTTGGAGATCACATGGCACAGGACACGCAGACGACCGGACTCGACGACCTCCTCGGGCAGCGTGAGATCGATTCGCCCGACGCGATGGAACAGCTCGGGCGCGACATGGGCTCCCGGCTGCGCGCGGGCGACGTGCTGGTGCTGACCGGCCCGCTCGGTGCCGGAAAGACCACCCTCACGCGCGGGATCGCCGAGTCGCTCGGTGTCCGCGGCCCGATCCAGAGCCCGACCTTCGTGATCGCGCGCACTCATCCCTCGCTGGTCGGTGGCGTGCCCCTCGTGCACGTCGACGCGTACCGTCTCGGCTCCGCAGCGGAGCTGGACGACCTCGACATCGACTTCGCCGGTTCGGTCGTCGTCGTCGAGTGGGGCGCGCCGTTCGCGGGAGCCGTCACCGATTCGTGGTGGGAGGTCGAACTCGACCGCGAGTGGCACGGCCGCGGCGTCGACACCGCGTGCGGCACGTACTCGCAGGCGACGCTCGCGCTGGACGCCGACACCCCGCGCCTCGTCACGATCAGCCGCCGCCCCTGACGCCGCTCGCCACCCCGGGCGGCGTCGGTCAGGCGGTGACGCGGCGGTAGTCCCGCCAGCGCGGGTCCGTCCCGCCCGCGGCGCCGAGGCCGAGGGCACGGAGCGTGGCCACGGGCTGTTCCACATGGGCGAAATGCCCGGCGGACCGCATCCGGACCTCGCGGAAACGGGGGACGATCGCGGCCAGTCGGGCCTGCTCATCCGCCGCGGCGAAGACGTCGCGTTCGCCGCGCACCGACACCACGGACGCCGTGATGGTGCGCCACCTGGCGGTGTCGTAGGCCGCGGCGAGGCGGGCTGCACCGCCGAACGCGACCGGCCGGATCTCGTCGGCCAGCGCGGAGATCACCGAGGGGTCGATGCGGTCGAGTCGCGCGAAGAGCGGGGCGGCGAGGGGCCGCAGCAGTCCCACCCGATCGAGGCCGCGCAGGAGGTCGGATGCGCCCGCGCCGAGCCCGGAGAGCGCCCGCATCGCGAGCAGCATCCCCGCGAATCCCGGCACTCGTGCGGCACGGGCGAACGGCCGGCGGACCACCGCCTGCACCCCGGGGCCGCTCGGCGACACGAGTCCGACCCCGACGGTCGCCTCGGGCTCGCGCGCCGCCAGGTCGAGGGCGACGAATCCGCCGAGGGAGTGTCCGACGACGCGCCAGCGCTCGAATCCCTGCGAGCGAATCATCGCCGCGAGCTCGGCCGACACCGCGCCGATGTCGTCGACGGTGCCGGCGCTGTCGCCCCATCCGGGCAGGTCCGGGATGATCACGTCGGTGATCGGGGTGCCCAGACGATCGGATGCGGCGATCAGCGGCGTCCACGTCGTCCAGGACCCGGCGGCGCCGTGCAGCAGCAGCGTCGCGACCTCGCCGCGTTCGCGTCCGGCGTGCACGGTCATCCGGCCCAGCCGGGTTCGTCGCAGCCCCAGGGCGGCGGCGCTCGTGCGGAGCGCGGTGAGGCTCGTGTCTCGGTGCATACCTGCTATTCGTTGCGGCGAGGGCCGCGGATTGGCGCCCGGCGCGCGGATGTCGGCACGCGCACCCGCCGGCATCCGTCCCCGCGGTCGCGCCTCGCCGACGGGGGACGCAACCGGCCGGATACCCTGGAGGGGTGATCCTCGGCATCGACACCTCCCTCGGCACGGCGGTGGCACTCGTCGACCCCGACGGTGTCGTGCGGGCCGAGGTCGCGAGCGACAACCCGCTCGGCCATGCGGAGGTGATCGGCGATCTTCTCGTGCAGGCGACGGATGCGGCCAGAACGACCGCCGCGCACGGCAGCGGGCTGCCCGCATCCGGTGACGACGCGATCACGCACGTCGTCGCCGGCATGGGGCCCGGTCCGTTCACGGGGCTCCGGATCGGGATCGCCGCGGCGCGGACATTCGCCCTCGCGCGTGCCATTCCCGTGATCCCCGTGCCGAGCCACGACGCGGTCGCGCTCGGGGTGCTGCTGGCCGCGGCGTTCGAGGGAGCAGAAGCGGGCCGGTTCGCCGTCGTCACCGACGCGCGGCGCAAGGAGTTCGCCTACACGGTGTATCTCGGGCTCGACGATGACGGCCTGCCGGTACGGGTCGCGGAGCCGGCGCTCGTGCCCCGTGACCTGCTCGATGACCGGCTGCGCGAGCTCGACGCCGCGCGGATCGAGGCGACCTCGGTCTCGGCGGCCCTGCTCGCCATCACCGGCGCGCGCGCGGTCGCGGCGGGGCGCGTCCTCGCCGGCCCCGAACCGCTCTACCTGCGTTCACCCGACGTCACCGTCGCGCACGCGCCGAAGCGAGTCTCGTGATGCGCGACGTGGCGCCGCATCCGCAGGCCGGCGTGATTCGGGAGGCGACCGCCGACGATCTCGGCGCGATCATGGCGCTCGAGCGGGCCTCGTTTCCGACCGACGCCTGGAGCACCGCGATGATGCGCGCCGAGTTGGCGTCGCCGCACGGCCGCTACCTCGTGCTCGAACGTGACGGCGTGCTCGCCGGGTACGCCGGACTCCGCTCGGTCGTCGGCGCCCCCGACGCCGACATCCAGACCATCGCCGTGTCCGAGAGCGAGCGGGGGCGGGGGAGTGGCCGGATGCTGCTGCGCGCCCTCATCGGCATCGCGCACGAACGCCGCGCGCGAACCGTCTTCCTCGAGGTCCGCGACGACAACCCGGTCGCGCAGCAGCTGTACGCCTCGGAAGGCTTCGTCGAGACCGGCCGCCGCCCGCGGTACTACCAGCCCGACGACGTCGACGCGATCGTGATGACCCTCGACGTGCCCGCGTGGGCGGCCCGCCCGGTCCCGCCCGCCGCCGCGGCTTCGGCCGCACCCGCTCCGGTCGCTCCGCCCGCGACGCTCGCTCCGGCCGCGACGCCGTCACCGGTTTCGGAGATGTCACCGGATTCGGATGCGGCGGCCCGCACGCATCCGAATCCCGTCACATCTCCGAATCTCGCAACACCCGCCGACGCCGGCCCGGCACCCGCCATCGCGGACGGAGGAGGCCCGACATGACCGCATCCGAACCCCTGGTTCTCGGCATCGAAACGAGCTGCGACGAAACGGGCATCGGCATCGTCCGCGGCCGCACGCTGCTCTCCAACACCATCGCGAGCTCGATGGACGAGCACGCGCGGTTCGGCGGGGTCGTTCCCGAGGTCGCGGCGCGCGCGCACCTCGAGGCGCTGCAGCCCTCGATCGAGGCGGCGCTCGCCGATGCCGGCGTGGAGCTGGGCGACATCGATGCGGTGGCCGTCACGTCGGGGCCGGGTCTCGCCGGTGCCCTGATGGTCGGTGTGGGCGCCGCGAAGGCGCTCGCCGTCGGCCTCGGAAAGCCGCTGTACGCCGTCAACCACCTCGTCGGGCACATCGCCGCCGACATCCTCGACGCCGACGCGCCGCCGCTGGAGTACCCCACCGTGGCCCTGCTCGTGAGCGGCGGGCACACGTCTCTCCTGCTCGTTCGCGACCTCACGACCGACGTCGAGCTGCTGGGGGAGACGGTCGACGACGCAGCGGGCGAGGCGTTCGACAAGGTCGCGCGCATCCTCGGCCTGCCCTACCCGGGCGGCCCCGAGATCGACCGTGTCGCCGCTGCCGGCGATCCCGCCGCCATCCGCTTCCCCCGCGGACTCACGCGCGCATCCGACATGGATCGGCACCGCTACGACTTCTCGTTCTCGGGGCTGAAGACGGCCGTCGCGCGGTACGTGGAGCAGACTCCGGAGCCGTCCGTGCCCGACGTTGCGGCATCGTTCCGCGAGTCCGTCGTCGATGTGCTCGTCACCAAGGCGCTCGATGCGTGCGCCCGCTTCGGCGTCCCCCGCCTGCTGCTCGGCGGTGGCGTGATCGCGAACCGGCGGCTCCGCGATGTCGCCCTCGAGCGCGGTGCGGCGGCGGGCGTGGCGGTCCGCATCCCGCCGCTGAGCCTCTGCACCGACAATGGCGCGATGATCGCCGCGCTCGCCTCCGAGCTGATCATGTCGGGGCGACGACCGTCGACCCTGTCGTTCGGCGCGGATTCGACGCTGCCGGTCACCGAGATCCAGGTCGCCGAGTCCCCGGCGGTGGTCCCGGCATGACCGAGCGGGAGGCGGGACCGGAGACGGATGCGGCGGATGCCTCTGCGCAGCCGATTCTGGCCGCCGCCGAGGCGCTCGCTCCCGAGACGGCGCGGCCGCGCCCCCCGGCGCCCCCGGTCCCGACCTCCGTCGAGGCGCCGTCGACCGACGTGGAGACGCCTGTCGCCGAGGCCGTTCTGCCGGGCACGCACCGCGGCGGTTTCACGCGCCCGCCGACCGCGCCCCTCGCACTCGCGTCGTTCGGCGCGAACGAGCCGCGGATCGAGTTCGTGCCAGCGACGGGAACGTCGGTGGCGCCGGTCGCCGCCGTTCGACCGGCGAACCTGGCGGCGATCGGCCTCGGCTTCGCCGTCGTCGGGCTCATCGCGTCGTTCGTCGTCGGCCTCGCGCTGCCGATCGCGCTCGCCGGGCTCGTGCTCGGCGCGCTGTCTCTGCGCCGCCGCGCCGAGTCGCGTCAGATGGCGATCTGGGCGATCGCGCTCGGCGCGCTCGCGGTGATCTACAGCGCCGGATGGCTGGTGTGGGCCGCGTACCGCGCCGGATGGTGGGGCTGACGGCGCGACTGCGCGCTCAGCCCACGCGGTCGGCGAGCAGCGCGCGACGCCGCCCACCCGTGCGGGTGAGGATCAGCGTCGCTCCTGCGTCGCCCGAGAGTTTCAGCCGCGTCCGCAGCGTCGCCGGGTCGATGTCCACGCCGCGCTTCTTGATCTCGAGGCGCCCGATGCCCCGTTCCTTGAGCGCTCGGGCGAGCTTCTTCGTGTCCAACGGCAGTTCTTCGCGGATGCGGAACGACTGCACGAACGGACTCGTGACGGCCGCATCCGACGTCAGGTACGCGATCCTCGGGTCGAGCATCCCGGCATCGAGCGCGCGCGCGACGTCTCCGATCAGGCGCGCGCGGATGACGGCCCCCTCGGGCTCGTGCAGGAACTCCCCGAGCTCGCGCGGCGGGGCGTCCTCGGTGTCGCCCGCGGCCGTCAGCTCGTGGGCCTGATCCCCCCGGATGACGAGCGCCGCGCGCCGCACCCCCTCGCGGGCGAGCGCCCCCGACCACAGCACGAGCTCGATCGTCGATCCGTCCACGCTGATCCACTGCGCCTCGGCGGCCTCCGGAATGTCGGCGCGCTCGAAGCCGGGGCCGAGTTTGATGCCGGTGGGCACGCGTTCGGCCAGCGCGAACGCCCAGTCGAGCGACGGTGTGTAGTCCGAGGCGCGCAGGCGCGTCGTGTCGTCGTGGCCGGCGCTTCGACGCGCGGGGTCGAGCCACACGGCGTCGATGCCCTCGAGCGGGGTCTCCTCCGCGCGGGAGTGGAGCACGCGGATGTCGTCCCCGAACGGCGCCAGGTTGTAAGCGGCGACCGCGGCGGTGACCTCGTCGGCGTCGACGGCCGTCACCCGCATCCCGAGCGCCGCGACGCCGAGGGCGTCGCCGCCGATACCGCAGCCGAGGTCGGCGACGTGCGTGCGTTCGCCGCGGGGCGCGAGCGCCGCGAAGCGGGCGGCGTGCCGGGCGGCGATCCCGAGCCGTGTCGCCTGTTCGAGACCTGCCCGGGTGAACAGCATCCCGTCGGCGAACTGCGCGAACTTCGCGCGCGCCCGCGTGCGGAGCCGCGCCTGCGTCACCACGACCGCGACGAGCTCGGGGGAGTGCCCCTGCGCTCGCAGCCGGCCGACAGCGGATGCGGCGTCGTCGGTGGACTCGACCGTGCCGACCTCATCGAGCAGCCGTAGGCCCTCGGGGGTGAGCAGCGTACGCAGGTCCGCCATCTCCATCCCGCCAGCCTACGGTCGGCGGCGCGTCCGCTGTCGTGAGGCGGGCTCGTGGCGTGGCGAACGGGCGCGGATTGGCACTCGCGTTGCACGAGTGCCAGGACGCCTCTAGACTTGCATTAGCACTCTCGATGTGAGGGTGCTAATGAGTCTTCCGTTTCACGAAGCGAGAAAGAAGAGGTAGACCGTGTCGGTTTCCATCAAGCCGCTCGAGGACCGCATCGTCATCCAGCAGGTCGAGGCAGAGCAGACCACCGCGAGTGGTCTGGTCATCCCCGACACCGCCAAGGAGAAGCCCCAGGAGGGCGAGGTCGTGGCTGTCGGCCCCGGCCGCATCGATGACAACGGCAACCGCGTTCCGCTCGACGTCGCCGTGGGCGACCGCGTCATCTACAGCAAGTACGGCGGAACCGAGGTCAAGTTCGGTGCCGACGAGTACCTCGTGCTCTCGGCCCGCGACGTGCTCGCGGTCGTCGTTCGCTGACGATCCTCTGACGAAGGGCCCGACCACTCCGGTGGTCGGGCCCTTCTCTTTTTCGCGCCCCTCCCTGGGGAGAGGAGCGGCGGGAAGAGCGCGGTGGCAGGATCCCGCGGGTGATCGGCAGCACACCGGATGCGGCGCCGCATCCCGTGTCCTTCCCCCGCCGTAGGCTGAGGAGGTGACTCCGAATGCCTCCGCAGACCAGACCACCGCGGGCGGGCTGTACGCGTTCGGCGCCTACTTCCTCTGGGGATTCCTGCCGCTGTACTTCGTGCTGCTGGCACCGATCGGTCCCTTCGAGATCGTCGCGTGGCGCATCCTGCTGTCGCTGGTGTTCTGCGCGCTGCTGATCCTCGTGACCCGGTCGTGGGGGCGGCTGGTCGCGATTCTGCGCCAACCCCGGCTGCTCGGGCTCACGGCGCTCGCGGGCGCCCTCATCTACGTCAACTGGCAGGTCTTCCTGTACGCCGCCCTGAGCGGACACGTCATCGAGACGAGCCTCGGGTACTTCATCAACCCGATCGTCACGGTGCTGCTCGGCGTCCTGCTGCTGCGTGAACGTCTCCGTCTCACGCAGTGGATCGCGATCGGCCTCGCCGCGATCGCGGTCGGCGTTATCGTCGTTGGCTACGGCGTGTTCCCGTGGATCGCGCTGTCGCTCGCCTTCTCGTTCGGCTTCTACGGACTCGTGAAGAAGAAGATCGGCCCGGCCGTCGATGCGGTCAGCGGGCTCACCCTCGAGTCGGCCTGGCTGACCCCGGTCGCGCTCGTGCAGCTCGGTGTGGTGGCCGCGACGGGTGGCCTTCTCGTCGTCTCCGTGGGCATGCCGCAGACGGCGCTTCTTGCGGCCGCGGGCATCGCCACCGCGACGCCCCTGCTCATGTTCGCCGCCGCCGCCCGGCGCGCCCCGTTGAGCCTGCTCGGCATCATGCAGTTCGTCGCTCCGGTCCTGCAGTTCGTCATCGGAGCGTGGCTGCTGGGCGAAGAGATGACGACGGGCCGCTGGATCGGATTCGCGATCGTCTGGGTCGCCCTGATCCTGCTGACCACCGACTCGCTCCTCGCGGCGCGCCGCACGCGACGCGGGCGAGCGGATGCGGCGACCGCCCGCGAGCGCGACGACGCGCCCTCGGATGTCGCAGAACTGACGTGATCGCGCGGCAAACGGGCACGACGGGGGTTCGCAGAGGTGCTCGCTCACGCAGAGGAACTCACAGCAATTTGATAACGATTGAGTAGCGAAACCTTCCGTTAACACATCGCAACATGTGCGACGCGGTCCCTTGGCTAGGTTTGTCACAATTCGCGCGGCGACGAGCCCGCGTTTCCGACTCTCACCAAGGAGCACCATGCGCGCTTTCCCGCGTTCCGGTACCGCAAAGGTCCTGGGCGGCATCGCCCTGATCGGCGCGAGTGCACTCGTTCTGGCCGGATGTAGCGGCGGCGGTGGCAGCGATGCCACGTCGACCGAGGCAGCCGGTTCGGACTTCCCGATCGACTGCGACGCGGCCCAGCCCGCGTCCTACACCCCGGAGTTCAGCTCGACCTCCGAGGGCCCCGGCACCGACCTGACCTACAAGATCGGTACCGCTCTGCCGGTCACCGGCAACCTGGCGTTCCTCGGACCGCCCGAGATCTCCGCCACCCAGTACGCGACCTCCGAGGTCAACGCGGCTGCTAAGGGCGTCACGGTCGACCTGATCCAGGGCGACTCGGGTGACACCGACAACAAGGCTTACGAGACCGAGATCCCCCGCCTCCTCGGCGAGGGCGCGACCGCCATCATCGGCGCCGCATCCTCGGGTACCTCGCTGCAGTTCATCGACCAGGTCATCGCGGCCGACGCGATCCAGTTCTCCCCGGCCAACACGTCGGCAGCCTTCACCGGCTACGAGGACAAGGGCCTCTACTGGCGCACCGCCCCCTCGGACGTGCTCCAGGGCGAGGTGCTCGGCAACCTGATCGCGGCCGACGGCAACGAGACGCTGGGCATGATCGTGCTCAACGACTCCTACGGCACCGGACTCGCGTGCTTCACGAAGGCCGCCTTCGAGGCAGCCGGCGGATCGGTCGTCGCGGCGTCGCTCTACAACACGGGTGACACCAACTTCTCGGCCCAGGTCGAGGACGTCATGGCGGCCAACCCCGACTCGATCGCCCTGATCACCTTCGAAGAGGTCAAGACGATCATCCCCGAGCTGCTCGGTGCAGACTTCCCGGCCGACAAGATGTACCTCGTCGACGGAAACCTCGCTAACTTCGGCGATGAGTTCCCCGAGGGCACCATGGCGGGCGCGAAGGGTACGTACCCGGCTGTCGACCCGGCCACCACGGCGACCTTCCGCGACAACCTCCAGTCCTTCTGGACCGGTGCGGGCAACGCCGAACTGGCTGACTTCACCTACGCTCCGGAGTCCTACGACGCCGTGATCCTGCTGGCGCTGGCGGCTCTCGAGGCCGGCTCGACCGCAGGCCCCGACGTCGCTGCGCACCTGCAGTCCGTCTCGGGCGGCGCGGATGACGGCACGAAGTGCACCACGTACGCGGAGTGCGCCGACATCATCATCGCCGGTGGCGTTGCTGACTACGACGGTGTCTCCGGTCCGATCACGTTCAACGCGGTCGGCGACCCGACCGAGGCGTCGATCGGCATCTTCCAGTACGGCGAAGACAACAACTACGAGTTCCTGAACGTCGGCTGACCCGACCGCAGGATCTGGGCCCCGGTCTTCGGACCGGGGCCCTTTCGCGTGCCCCGGCCCCTGCACGTGCTCGTGCCGGTGCCCCGGCTCGTGCCCTGCTCGTGCTCGTGCCTATGCCTTCCGTGAGCGAAGGTCGGATGCCTCACGTGTCGCAATCTGTCGTCGTTCCCGGCCGATTGCGTCACGTGAGCCCAACTCCGGATGCTTCACGTGTCGCAGTCCGCCGTCGTTCCCGACCGATTGCGTCATGTGAACCAAACCCCGGATGCTTCACGTGTCGCAGTTCGTCGTGGTTCCCGACCGATTGCGCCACGTGAGCTAGACCCCGTGTGAGCGGCACCCGAGCATGGCCCGAGCCCAACTCCGGATGCTTCACGTGTCGCAATCCGTCGTCGTTCCCGACCGATTCCGCCACGTGAGCCAGATCCCGGCTGCCTCACGTGTCGCAGTTCGCCGTGGTTCCCGACCGATTGCGCCACGTGAGCCAGATCCCGTGTGAGCGGCACCCGAGCAGGGCCCGAGCCAGACTCCGGATGGCTCACGTGGCGCAATCGGCGCGCGAGGGCGGCCGATCGCGCCACGTGAGCAAGAAACGAGGGGCCCCGCGCACGGAAATGCCGGCCCACCCGAAGGTGGACCGGCATGAGCCGTGCAGCGGCGCGCAGGTGCGTCAGGCGCGAGCTGCGCGTCAGGCGCGAGCTGCGCGTCAGGCGCGCGCAGGCGCGTCGGGCGCGAGCGGCGCGTCAGGTCCCGAGGGTGCCCAGGTACAGGCCGATGACCTTGGGGTCGTTCAGCAGGTCGCGGCCGGTGCCGGTGTAGGCGTCACGGCCCTGGTCGAGCACGTAGCCGCGGTCGCAGATCTGCAGGCAGCGTCGCGCGTTCTGCTCGACCATGATCGTGGTCACGCCGGCCTTGTTGATCTCCGACACCCGCAGGAACGCTTCATCCTGGCGAGAGGGGGAGAGGCCGGCGGACGGCTCGTCGAGCAGCAGCACGTGCGGGTCCATCATGAGCGCACGGCCCATCGCGACCATCTGCCGCTCACCACCGGAGAGCGAGCCGGCGCGCTGTCCGAGCCGCTTGGCGAGGTCGGGGAAGATCGACGCGACGAAGTCGATGCGCTCGCTGACCACCTTCGGCCGCTGGTAGGCGCCCATCTGCAGGTTCTCGGCGATCGACAGGCTGGGGAAGACGTTGTTGTTCTGCGGCACGAAGCCGACGCCCTTGGCGACGAGCTTGTTGGCGCGCAGCCCCGTGATGTTCTCGCCGTTCAGCATGACGGAGCCTTCGCGCACCTTCACCTGTCCGAAGATCGCCTTCAGCATGGTCGACTTGCCGGCACCGTTGGGCCCGATGATGCCGATCAGTTCGCCTTTGGCGGCGGTGAGGTTCGCACCGTTGAGAATGTTCACACCGGGCAGGTAGCCGGCGAAGACATCGTTCAGTTCGACGACGTTCGTACTCATCGGCCGTCCTCCGGCTTGTCAGCATCGCGGTGGATGTCGGCCTCCACGGCCTGCTCCAGTTCCTGAGCGGTCTCCAGGAGTTCCTGACCCTCCGCCGTGAGCGTGCCTGCGTGACGTCCGGTGACGACACCGAGGTCGACGTCCTGGTGCGCACCGAGGTACGCGTCGATGACGGCCTGCTCCTTCATGACGGCGTCCGGCGGGCCCTCGGCCACGACCTTGCCCTCGGCCATGACGACGACCCAGTCGGCGATGTGGCGCACCATGTGCATGTCGTGCTCGACGAACACGACCGTCATGCCGAGATCCTTCAGATCCAGGATGTGGTCGAGCAGCGACTGCGTCAGCGCCGGGTTGACGCCGGCCATCGGCTCATCGAGCATCACGAGCACGGGGTCGCTCATGAGCGCCCGGGCCATTTCGAGAAGCTTGCGCTGACCGCCGGAGAGGCTGGCGGCGAAGTCCTTCTCCTTGGCATCGAGCTTGAAGCGCGCGAGCAGCTCGCGGGCCTTGGCTTCGATGTCGGTCTCCTGCTTGCGCCAGAGGAAGGGCAGGATGCCGGCCCAGATGCGCTCACCGGACTGCTTGGTCGCGCCGAGCTTCATGTTCTCGAGAACCGTCAGCAGGCCCAGCGACTTGGTGAGCTGGAACGTGCGCACCTGACCCATGCGGGCCGTCTTGTATGCCGGGATGCCGGCGAGGTTCGTGCCGTCGAACGACCAGCTGCCGTCGTTCGGCTTATCGAAGCCGGTGAGCAGGTTGAACAGCGTGGTCTTGCCGGCACCGTTCGGGCCGATCAGGGCGGTGATCGCCCCGCGCGGAATCTCGAGGTGCTCGACGTCGACGGCGGTGAGGCCGCCGAAGGTTCGGCGCACGCCGTCGATGACGATGATCGGGTCGACCTTGGCGACACCCGGGCGGGGTTCGCCTTGGTGCAGGCCGGTGGTCTTCGGGCGCGGGGTGGGGGGCACGGCCTCAGCGGACAAAGGTCAGCTCCTTCTTGCTTCCGAGGATTCCCTGCGGGCGGAAGATGACCAGCAGCATGAGGGCCACACCGACGAGCACGAAGACGAGCATCTGGCTCTGCTCCGTGGTGAGGAACGGCAGCCAGCCGATCGAGACGAGCGCGGGCAGCAGGTTCGACAGAAACGCGCGAACGATCCAGAAGAGCACAGCGCCGAGCACCGGGCCGAAGATCGTCGCGGCGCCACCGAGCAGGAGGGCCGTCCAGATGTAGAACGTCTGCGAGGTGACATAGACGTTCGGGTTCACGTTCGTCCCCATGGCGGTGACGATGCCACCGGCGGCGATGATGACGCCACCGACGATCAGCGCCTGCATCTTGAACGCGAACACGTTCTTGCCGAGCGAGCGGACCGCATCCTCGTCTTCACGGATGCCGCGGATCACGCGGCCCCACGGGCTCCGCATCAGCAGCCAGACGATGGCGATGACGATCGCGATCGTGATGACGCCGACGATGATGACCCACCACTGGTCGGACTGATAGGTCCACGGTCCGATGCCGTAGCGACCGGCGGGAAGCGGGTTGCTGGCGCGGAAGCTCGCTTGGAAGCCGGAGAGACCGTCCGCCGAACCCGTGTAGTTGCGGAACGCGGAGGTGAGGAAGAGGAGCCGGAGCACCTCGGCCGCGGCGATCGTGACGATCGCGAGATAGTCGCCGCGGAGCCGGAGCGTCGGGATGCCCATGATCAGGGCGAACACCATCGAGGCGATGAGCCCGATCACGATCGCGATCGGCCACGGCACGTCGAACGACGCGATCGAGATCGCGAAGCCGTAGGCGCCGACCGCCATGAAGCCCGCGACGCCCATGTTGAGGAGCCCGGCGAAGCCGAAGTGCACCGACAGGCCGATCGCCGCGAGGACGTAGCCGAGCGTGGCCGGCGCAAGGATCTGCGCAGCGGTGTTGGAGAGGATTTGCAGCATGTCCATGAAGGCGCCCTACCTATCCGATTCTTTCTCGGCGTCCGAGGATGCCCTGCGGACGGAACAGGAGGATGACGATCAGCACGACGAGCGCGCCCACGTACTTGAGGTCGGAGGGGATCCAGAGCGTCGAGACCTCGACGAGCAGACCCACGATGATCGAGCCGATCAGGGCGCCGAAGGCGGTACCGAGACCACCGAGCGTGACGGCCGCGAAGACGAGGAGCAGGATGCTGGTTCCCATGTCCCACTTGATGCCGGGGCGGAAGTAGGCCCACAGCACACCCGACAGGCCCGCGAGGGCTGCGGAGACGACCCACACCACTCGGACGACGGCGTCGACGTCGATACCGCTGGCGGCGGCGAGCGAGGGGTTGTCGGACACGGCCCGCGTCGCGCGCCCGATGCGGGTGCGCATCAGCCAGAACGCGAAGCCCGCGATCACGACGATCGAGACGGCCATGCTCACGACGTCGGTGACGGTGAGTCGGATGGGGCCGAGCCCGGGGATTGATGCGGAATCACCGCCCGGGAGCTGCTCTGTACCGCCGCCGACGAACATCTGGTAGACGTACCGGAGGGCGAGCGACAGACCGATCGAGACGATCATCAGCTGGACGGTTCCGAGGCCTTTTCTTCGGAGTGGTCGCCATATTCCGGCATCCATCCCCAACCCGAAGAGCGCCGACGCGATCACCGCCAGGGGGATCGCGATCCAGATCGGCACGTCGAGGCCCGCGGAGAAGAGGAGCGCGGCGAGAGCGCCGAACGTGACCATCTCGCCGTGAGCGAAGTTCGAAAGCCCAGTGGTGCCGAACACGAGCGAGACGCCGATCGCGGCGAGCGCGAGCATCAGGCCGAAGTTCAAGCCGTTCACCGTGCGGGAGATCAGCTGGTCGACGAAGCTCGTCGTCACCCGCTCAGCGGCGGTCAGCGTGAAGTTGCGGGTGATGGTGCTGGTCGCACCGAACGTGACCTCGACGGACGATTCGAAGCCGTCAGGTGCGGTCACGCCGCTGGGCAGCTCGAGGTCGATCGTGTACGGAGTGTCCTTGGTCGGAACGCCGATGCGGAAACTGCCGTTCTCGGCGGTCGTCGCTTCGCTCTCGAATCCGTCGGCCCCGGTGACGGTTACGGTCGCGTCGGGGATCGGCGCTCCGTCCGTGCGGACGTTACCGGCGATCGTGTACGGCAGATCCTCCGGGTCGTCGGTCTGCGCGGATGCGGGCGATGCCCAGCCCAGCAGCAGTACGGCGGCGAACAACGCGGCGATCAGCGTTGCGATCGCGCGACTCGAGCGGTTGTCAGCGCGCGATGTGCGGGTGATCCCCACTGGCACCTCCTGGGGTGAACGGTCTTGCCGGTCGATGTGTCGGTGTACCGGAGAACCCGTCGGTGACCTCGGCGAAACCTGAACGTACCCAGTGATTGTTGCCTGTGTGTTTCCAGGCCGCAACTGATAACGGGAATGCGCAGTCTGGTCAACCGGCGGCTCGCGCATGTGTCACGCGCGCGTGCGCATCGCGCGCGAGTGATCAAGGTGCACCGGGAACAAAAGTGCATGACACGGCGCTTAGAATCGGTGAGCCGGAGATCTCCGCGATCCCGCGCTACGGTCGATGTCGCCCGATCGCTGCGTGTCGGCGATCGGAGAGGAGAACTCATGGAGCACCACGATCCCTTCGGCTTTGTCGGGCTGACCTACGATGACGTCCTGCTGTTGCCGGGGCACACCGATGTCATCCCGAGCGAGGCCGACACCTCGTCGCGTGTCACCCGCCGCATCACGGTCGCGACGCCGCTGATCGCCGCCGCGATGGACACGGTCACCGAAACGCGGATGGCGATCGCTATCGCCCGTGAGGGTGGCCTCGGCATCCTGCATCGGAACGTCTCGATCGCCGACCAGGCCGCGATGGTCGACCGGGTGAAGCGCAGCGAGTCCGGCATGATCTCGGACCCCGTCACGACGACGCCCGACGCGACGATCGACGAGGTCGACGCGCTGTGCGCGACCTACCGCATCTCGGGTCTGCCCGTGGTCGATCCCGATGGCCGCCTCGTCGGCATCATCACGAACCGTGACATGCGGTTCGTCTCGCACTTCGAGCGCAAGAGCACCGTCGTCCGTGACGTGATGACGAGCGAGGGTCTCATCACGGCCCCGGTCGGGGTCAGCGCGGGCGACGTGATCGCCGCGTTCGCGAAGCACCGTGTCGAGAAGCTGCCGCTCATCGACGGCGACGGCAAGCTCGCGGGCCTCATCACCATCAAGGACTTCGACAAGAGCGAGAAGTACCCCCTCGCGACGAAGGACGACCAGGGACGCCTGCGGGTCGGGGCGGCCATCGGGTTCTTCGGTGATGCGTGGGAGCGCGCGGAGGCGCTGCGCGATGCCGGTGTCGACGTGCTCGTGGTCGACACGGCCAACGGCCAGTCCGCCGGCGTCATCGACATGGTGCGTCGGCTGAAAGCCGACGAGTCGTTCGCGCACATCGACGTCATCGGCGGCAACGTCGCCACGCGTGAGGGCGCGCAGGCGCTCATCGACGCGGGCGTCGATGCGGTCAAGGTCGGTGTGGGCCCCGGCTCCATCTGCACGACCCGCATCGTGGCGGGTGTGGGTGTGCCCCAGGTGACGGCGATCTACGAGGCGTCGCTCGCAGCGCGCGAGGCCGGGGTTCCGGTCATCGCCGACGGCGGTCTGCAGTACTCGGGTGACATCGCAAAGGCGCTGGTCGCCGGTGCCGACAGCGTCATGCTCGGTTCGCTTTTCGCGGGCACCGACGAGTCGCCGGGCGAGATCGTCTTCCAGGGCGGTAAGCAGTTCAAGCAGTACCGCGGCATGGGTTCGCTCGGCGCGCTGCAGACGCGCGGAAAGAAGACGTCCTATTCCAAGGACCGGTACTTCCAGGCCGACGTGCCCACCGACGACAAGCTGATCCCGGAGGGTATCGAAGGCCAGGTCGCCTACCGCGGCCCGCTCTCGGCCGTCGCGTACCAGCTCGTGGGTGGCCTTCGCCAGTCGATGTTCTACGTCGGAGCCCGCACGGTCGACGAGCTGAAGGCCAAGGGCAAGTTCGTCCGCATCACGTCGGCGGGGCTCAAGGAGTCCCACCCGCACGACGTGCAGATCGTGGTCGAGGCGCCGAACTACAAGCGCTGAGTCTGCGAACTTCGTGCGGCTCCTTCGCGGAACACCCGCGCGTCGCCCGGGCGCGTCACTACGCTGACGGTGTGATCCGCCGCCGTTCGCACCCCGACTCGTCCGTCACGACGACGCGCGTTGCGGCGTACACGGATGCGGTCTTCGCCATCGCGGCAACGTTGCTGGTCCTCGATCTCACGACCCGCTCGTTCGGTGATCTGAAGAGCAATGCCGATCTCGCGGACGCGTTGCTCGACATGTGGCAGCCGGTGCTGACGTTCATCGTCAGCTTCGTGATCCTGAGCCTGATGTGGACGACGCACGTCGCGCAGTTCGAGTGGATCGCGCGGATCGACGGGCCCGGTATGTGGATCAACAACATCCGGCTGCTGTTCATCGTGCTCGTGCCCTTCACTTCGTCCTTGTCGACGGACTACTCGCATTTTCTCCTCGGCCGGATCCTGCTGCCGATCAACTTCTTCTTCGCGATCCTGATGAGTTGGATGCAGTGGGGATGGGCCGTGCGGCGTCGCGAGATCCTCGCGCCCGGCCTGTCCGCGGCGGAAGCTCGCCGGGGGAGCGGCGCGACGCTCAGCGCACTCATCATCTCGGCCGCGGTCGTCGTCGCGAGTCCGTGGGTGGGACCGTGGGCATTCTGGCTGTTCCTCGCGGACGGGCTCCTGACCCGCGCCCTCGGCGGTACGCCGGGCGTGCCGGGCCATGAGCGCACGGCCGACGCCGGGCCCACCCGTGAGGACGAGGGCGGCGCCGCACCGGCGCCGCACCCTCGCCCCTGACGTCAGGCCACCGGCGCCAGAGTCGACTCGTCCGCAGCGGTCGCCGGCACCGGGCGGGCGGCGCGGCCAGCGGGAAGCCACAGCGCGGCCACGGCGGCGATCAGGAGGACAGCTGCCCCGATGAAGACGGCGGGACGCGCCGCATCCACGTACTGGTCCGGCAGCAGCGCGCCGCCCGCACCGACGAAGACCGCGGTCATGACGGCGGTGCCGAGTGCGACGCCGATCTCGCGGACGGTCGAGTTGACCCCGGATGCGGTCGCGTGATCGACGAGCCCGAGGGTCGCGAGCAGCGCGGTCGCGGACGGGGCGAAGACGAGTCCCATGCCGATCCCCGCGAGCAGGAACGGCGCGATGAGGACTCCGTAGTCGAGCGTCTCGGAGAGCATGGCGGCGATCCATCCCAGGGCGATCCCCTGGAAGGCGAGACCCGTGACCAGCAGCGCGCGGGTGCCGATCCGGCCGGAGAAGATGCCGGCAAGTGGCGCGACGAACATCGGGGCGATCGTCCACGGCGTCGTCTGCAGCGCGGCTTCGAAAGGCGTCGAGCCCTGCACGACCTGCATGTACTGGATCAGGATGAAGATCGCCCCGAAGGTTCCGAAGCTGAACGCGAAGCCGACGACGTTCGTGAGGGTGAAGGACCGGTCGCGGAAGAGCCGGAGCGGCATGAGCGGCGCCCGGGTGCGCGACTGCCACAACAGGAAGCCGGCGATGAGGAGGGCACCCGCGACGATCTCACCGACCACGCTGAAGGACTCCCAGCCGTCATCGTTGCCGCGCACGATCGCGTGGACGAGAGCGAGCACGCCGAGGCCGGCGAGCACCGCGCCGAAGACGTCGATCCGCTGCCGGCGCCCGAAGTCGTTGCGCAGCACGAGGAGCGCGAGCGGGATCGCGATGATCGCCACGGGCACGTTCAGCCAGAAGATGGCCTGCCAGTTCCACCCCTCCATGACCGCGCCGCCGACGAGCGGGCCGACCGCGACGCCGAGGCCCGACACGCCGCCCCAGATGCCGATGGCGAGCGGTCGTCGTGCGGGCGAGACGCCGCCCGACAGGAGGGCGAGCGAGAGCGGCAGCACGCCGGCGCCGCCGAAGCCCTGCACGGCGCGCGCCGCGATGAGCTGCGTGGGATCGGTGCTGAGCGCCGCCAGCACGGAGCCGATGCCGAAGATCGCGATGCCGGCGAGGAAGACGGTGCGCCGACCGAAACGGTCGCCGAGGGCCGACGCGATGAGGATCGTGCTGGCGAACGCGAGGGTGTAGGCGTTGACGAACCACTGCAGCTGCTCGACGCTGGCGCCGAGATCGTCGTGGAGGACGGGGAGGGCGTTGGTCATCACGAGGTTGTCGAGCGTCGCCATGAACATCGGCAGGGCCGTGGCCGCGACGACGAGTCCGAACGGACGCGGGGAAGGGGGAGTGGACATGAGGTCTCCTGTTTGTAATCGAATGATTACTTGACGAGAGTGACTGTAGTAATCGACTGATAACATGTCAACCATGACTGCGACGGATGCCGCAAAGCCGCGGCTGAGCTCCGAGGAACGCCGGGCCCAGATTCTCGAGGCGGCGATCGCGGTGTTCGGGGCGAAGGGGTACGTGGGCACTACGACCGACGACATCGCCCGTGCCGCATCCGTGTCGCAGCCCTACGTCGTCCGCCTGTTCGGGAGCAAGGAGCGCCTGTTCCTCGACGTGCTCGATGACGCCCTCGGGCAGCTCTTCGCGGCCTTCGAACGCGCCGCCGCCGGCAACCCCGATGAGCCGCTCGAACAGCGACTCGGGCACGAGTACATCGGCCTCCTGCAGACCCGCGGTCTGCATCAGACCCTCTCGCACGCCTTCCTCCTGGGTGCGCACCCGGTGATCGGGCCGCGCGCGCGTGACGGTTTCGCGCGGGTCTGGCAGTACGTGCGAGATCTCGGGATGTCGGCCGAGCGCGCGCAGGAGTTCATCGCGCAGGGGATGATGCTCAACACGCTGATCGGACTGCGGATGGCCGACGATGACGGTAACGATCCCCGGGTGACCGATCTGTTCACCGCGTGCTTCCCCACGGAGAAGGCGGTCGTCCTCCGCCTCGCGCCCCGTGTCGACGAGCCCTGGTGACCCGCCCGTCGCTGTCGTCCCCGGCGGCTAGGCTGGAGGGGTGAGCATGGAGATCGAGATCGGACGCGCCAAGCGCGCTCGCCGCGCGTACACCTTCGATGACATCGCGGTCGTGCCCTCCCGGCGCACGCGCAACCCCGAAGACGTCTCCACGCACTGGTCGATCGACGCGTTCAGCTTCGACATCCCGGTCCTGGGCGCGCCGATGGACTCCGTGGTCAGCCCCCGGACGGCCATCATGCTCGGCCAGCTCGGCGGGCTCGGCGTGCTCGACCTCGAGGGCCTGTGGACCCGCTACGACGACCCCGAGCCCTTCCTCGCCGAGATCGCCGGCCTCCCGGGCGCCGACGCGACGCGCCGGATGCAGCAGCTGTACACCGAGCCGATCAAGCCGGAGCTGGTGCGCGACCGCCTGGCCGAGATTCGCGCCGCGGGCGTGACGGTCGCCGGGTCCCTGACTCCCCAGCGCACGGCCGAGCTGTACGAGACCGTCGTCGCGACGGGCGTCGATCTCTTCGTCATCCGGGGTACCACGGTGTCGGCCGAGCACGTCTCGTCGGTTGCGGCGCCCCTGAACCTGAAGAAGTTCATCTACGACCTCGACGTGCCGGTCATCGTCGGCGGCGCCGGCACCTACACGGCCGCGCTGCACCTCATGCGCACGGGCGCGGCGGGGGTGCTCGTCGGATTCGGCGGCGGCGCGGCGTCGACGACCCGCGCGACGACCGGCATCCACGCACCCATGGCGACGGCGGTCGCCGATGTGGCCGGCGCGCGACGCGACTACCTCGACGAGTCCGGCGGGCGCTACGTGCACGTCATCGCCGACGGCGGAGTCGGCACTTCCGGCGACATCGTGAAGGCCCTCGCGATGGGCGCCGACGCCGTCATGCTCGGGGTGGCGCTCGCACGCGCGACCGACGCCCCGGGGCGCGGGTTCCACTGGGGCCCGGAGTCACATCACCCTCGTCTTCCCCGCGGTCACCGCGTGCAGGTCGAGCAGGTCGGCTCGCTCGAAGAGGTGCTGTACGGCCCCGCGCGGGTCGCCGACGGCACCGCCAACCTGATCGGCGCGCTCCGCAAATCGATGGCGACGACCGGCTACTCCGACCTGAAGGAGTTCCAGCGGGTCGAAGTGGTTGTCGCGCCCTACGGCCGCTGAGAACGCGATGACGTCCGTGGACGAGCAGAACCGGGCGGCATCCGTGCCCGAGGTCTTTCCGCCGACGCTGCGCGAAGTGATGCTGCGGCCGAAGTGGATCGGCGTGCTGCTGCTGTGCCTCGTCGTCGCCGGCATCTTCGCCTGGCTCGGTCAGTGGCAGCTCGCGCGCGCGATCGACACGGCACCGCGCGAAGAGGGCGCGACCGAGCAGGTCATGCCCCTCGAAGACGTCGTGACGCCGGGGTCCTATCTGAGTGATCCTCTCGTGGGTCAGCGGATTGAGGTCTCCGGATCGTTCGTCGCCGACGACTTCATCGTGGTCTCCTCGCGCTTCAACGACGGCAAAGAGGGGTTCTGGGTCACCGGCCAGTTGCGCACGGATGATGCCGAGCCGACCTCGATCGCCGTCGCGGTGGGCTGGGCCGAAACGCGGGAGCAGGCGGATGCCGCCGCCGCCGCGCTGAACGCCGACGCCCCGGCGAACCTCGAGGTGACGGGGAGGCTGATCCCCGACGAGGGTCCCGTACCGCCCTCGAGCGGTGCGGACCCGACCGACATGACGCGCATGTCTCCCGCGGCGCTCCTCAGCCGCTGGCACGACGCCGTCGACCTGAACGTCTATCGCCAGTTCGTGGTGGCCGATGATCCCTTCGGAGGGCTCGTCGACATCCACTCGCCGGCTCCGGATGCAGGAGCCTCGGTCAACTGGCTGAACATCTTCTACGCCGCCGAATGGGTGGTGTTCGCCGGTTTCGCGTTCTACTTCTGGTATCGCCTCGCGAAGGACGAGTGGGAGAAGGAACTCGAGCTTCTCGAAGACGAGACTGCCTGACCCGCACCCTCTCCGGGTGGCGCGGGCGGGGCGGATGCGGCGAACCGCCGCGGGTAGGATGGACCCCATGCCTCAGCCGAAACTCGCCACCTTCCCGGCGATCCGCGGGGCGCTGCGGTTCTATCAGATCTGCTCGATCATCACGGGCGTCGGACTGCTCCTGCTGGTCACCGAGATGATCCTGAAGTACACGCCGCTCGCGGTCGAGGTCTTCGCCGGAGGATCGGGCGGGGCCCTGTGGCTCGCTCCGGTCATCGCCGGTCCCGAAGGCGAACTCGTGTCGACCGGCGACGGGGTCAACCTGTCGCTCGCGATCCTCATCATCCACGGCTGGTTCTATGTCGTGTACCTGTTCGCCTGCTTCCGCGTGTGGAGCCTGATGCGCTGGCCGTTCTGGCGTTTCCTGCTGCTCGTCGCCGGCGGTGTCGTTCCCTTCCTGTCCTTCGTGATGGAGTGGTTCGTCGCCCGTGACGTGAAGCACTACCTCGCCGTCCGCGAAGCGGCCGAGGCCGTTCCCGCATCCGCCGCCGCTACAGAGAGTCCCCGGTGACCGAGCAGACCGAAACTTCCCAGCGTCCCGTCCTGGTCGTCGACTTCGGGGCGCAGTACGCCCAGTTGATCGCGCGCCGCGTCCGCGAAGCGGGCGTCTACAGCGAGATCGTGCCCCACACCGCGTCGGCCGCCGAGATCGCGGCAAAGAACCCGGTCGGCATCATCCTCTCTGGGGGGCCCTCGTCGGTGTACGAAGAGGGCGCTCCGAACCTCGACGGCGGCGTCTTCGAGCTCGGGGTTCCGACCCTCGGTATCTGCTACGGCTTCCAGGTCATGGCCCGCGCCCTCGGCGGTGACGTGGCCAACACCGGCCTGCGCGAATACGGCGCGACCGACGCCACGATCCTTACCGAGGGAACCCTCATGCAGGGTCAGCCGGTCGAGCAGAACGTGTGGATGAGTCACGGCGACCAGGTCTCGCGCGCGCCCGAGGGCTTCGACGTGCTCGCTCGCACCGGCGCGACGGCAGTTGCCGCGTTCGCGAACGACGCGCGTGGCTTCTACGGCGTGCAGTGGCACCCCGAGGTCAAGCACTCGGACTACGGCCAGTCGCTGCTGGAGAACTTCCTGCACAAGGCCGCCGGCCTGCCCGCCGACTGGAACAGCGGCAACGTGATCGCCGAGCAGGTCGAACGCATCCGGGCGCAGGTCGGTAGCGCTCGTGTCATCTCCGCCCTCTCCGGCGGCGTGGACTCCGCGGTCTCGACGGCGCTCGTGCACGAGGCCGTGGGCGACCAGCTCACCGCGATCTTCGTCGACCACGGTCTACTGCGGAAGGGCGAGCGCGAGCAGGTCGAGAACGACTACGTCGCCTCGACGGGCGTGCGCCTGATCACGATCGACGCGCGCGAGCAGTTCCTGACGGCGCTTGCGGGTGTCAGCGATCCCGAGCAGAAGCGCAAGATCATCGGGCGGGAGTTCATTCGCTCGTTCGAGGCCGCGGAGCGCGAGCTCGTCGCCGAGGCGGCGGCCGACGGAGAACCCATCCGCTTCCTCGTGCAGGGCACGCTGTATCCGGATGTGGTGGAGTCGGGCGGCGGCACGGGCACGGCGAACATCAAGAGCCACCACAACGTGGGCGGGCTTCCCGAAGACCTGCAGTTCGAGCTCGTCGAGCCGCTGCGCACCCTGTTCAAGGACGAGGTCCGCGCGATCGGGCGCGAACTTGGCCTGCCGGAGGAGATCGTCGGCCGTCAGCCGTTTCCGGGGCCCGGCCTCGGCATCCGGATCGTCGGTGAGGTCACCGCTGACCGCCTCGAGATTCTGCGTGAGGCCGATGCCATCGCCCGGGCCGAACTGACCAAGGCCGGCCTCGACAACGAGATCTGGCAGTGCCCGGTGGTGCTGCTGGCGGACGTCCGCTCGGTGGGCGTGCAGGGCGACGGCCGCACCTACGGTCACCCGATCGTGCTGCGTCCCGTCTCCAGCGAAGACGCCATGACCGCTGACTGGACGCGTCTGCCCTACGACGTGCTCTCCAAGATCTCGAACCGCATCACGAACGAGGTCCGCGACGTCAACCGCGTGGTGCTTGACGTCACGTCGAAGCCGCCGGGGACCATCGAGTGGGAGTGACCCTCCCTCCCGCCTTCGGGCGGGGCTCGGCACCGGGCGGACCCCGTCGGGTGCTGCTCTGCGTGAGCGGATGTTCGTCGCGCGCCGGAGCGCGCCGATGAGCGCACGGTTCATCCGTCCCACGCGGGTCGACGCGGCGTTCAACGCCGTCGTCGGGTTCTCGACCCGCATCGGGTTGCCTCTCGCGGGGAGCCGCGTGCTGGCGGTACGAGGGCGTTCCAGCGGCGAATGGCGCACGACCCCGGTGAATCCTTTGCGCGTCGGCGGTGCGGAGTACCTCGTCGCACCCCGCGGGCATGCGCAGTGGGTGCGCAACATCCGTGTCTCCGGAGGTGGCGAGCTGCGCGCCGGACGGCGGGCGGTGGCATTCCGTGCGGTCGAGGTGGCGGATGTCGACAAGCCGCCGATCCTGCGCGCCTACCTGAAGGCGTGGGCCTGGGAGGTCGGACGCTTCTTCGAGGGCGTCGACGCGAACTCGCCGGATGAGCGTCTGGCGGAGATCGCGCCGGGCTTCCCGGTGTTCCGGATCGAACGCGTCGGATCGTGAGCGCGCCCGGCGGAGGTGTCGAGTTCCCCGACGCCTGGTACCTCATCCTCGCCAGTCGACTGATCCCCGATCTCGACGGCGGCTTCACCGTGGCGACGCTGGCGCGCGCTCGGCAGCTGGCCGACGCCGGGCGTGAGCCGCTCCTTCTGACGCTGGATCCCGGCCGGCCGGAGAACCACGCCGCCCACCGCGAGGAGTTCGCGCGTCGTGGCGCCATCGCGCGCGCCGATGCGATGCGCAATCTATTCGACGAGGCGTCGTCGAGGGTCGACGGCGGTGCTGCGGACTGGGTGCGCCGTGCGGCACACGCTGGGTCCGTCGATGAGTCGCTCGAGTACCGGCAGGTCACGGATGCGATGGGTCGTCCCGTCGTCGATCTTCCGGTGATCGCCGAGGACCCCGACTGGCACACGTCGGCGGCGCCCGTGGGGGTGCGCGGAGCAGACGGTTCCGTGGTCGGCGTCGTCGACGGCTTCGGGGAGCTGTACCGCGCGTGGCTCGACGAGCTGGTCGCGTCGCTCCGTGCCCGGGAGGACAAGCCCGTCGTCCTCATCTGCGAGTCGCGCCAGCTCGGTGAGCTGCTCGCGCGCTGGCGGCCGGAGGGCGTTCGCCTCGCGCACACCATCCATATCGCGCACGTGCTGCCGCCCTACACGCCGGACGCGCCGGTCAACCCGCTCTGGGAACGCTGGTTCGCCGTCGCCGGTGAGTTCGACGCGGTGCTCTGGCCCACGCCCCAGCAGAAGCGCGATGTCGAGCAGCGCTTCGGCGCGCACTCCGGGTACCTCGTCGCGGCGAACGCCGCCCCGCGCGTTCT
This sequence comes from Microbacterium sp. cx-59, assembly GCF_020805625.1. NCBI lineage: Bacteria > Bacillati > Actinomycetota > Actinomycetes > Micrococcales > Microbacteriaceae > Microbacterium > Microbacterium sp. cx-59. The sequence continues at coordinate 50,362 of NZ_JAJHGO010000006.1, read as the reverse complement.
GGCGGAGCCGGCGCCCGTCGCCGGGAACCGTATCGTGATGCTGAACCGGCTCGCCCCGGTCAAGCGCGTCGATCACGCGATCCGCGCGTGGCAGAGCGTGCATTCCGTCGTGCCCGCGGCGACGCTCGAGATCTGGGGCGACGGAGTGTTGCGGGACGACCTGCAACGCCTCATCGAGGAACTCGGGCTCACCGCATCCGTCGTGCTCCGCGGGCGGAACGACGCGGGGCCGGTCGTGTTCGACGGCGCCGTCGCGATGGTGCAGTCGTCCGCTTACGAGGGGCAGGGGCTCTCGACGCTCGAGGCGATGAGCCGCGGCTGCCCGGTGATCGCTTACGACGTGCCGTACGGGCCGCAGGATCAGCTGGAGCACGGCGCCGGCATCCTCGTCCCCGACCCCGGTGGCCGGGGTGACATCACCGGGCTCGCCGAGGCGATGATCCGGATGCTGACCGATCGTCCTGGGCGTGACCGGATGGCGGCCGAGGCGCTCGAGGTCGCGCACCGCTTCGCACCGGAGGCCGCCGCCGCGGCGCTGGCCGCCGGCATCCGTCACGCCCTGCGCTGACCCGCGCCCGCCCGCGGAAGCCCTCGCGTGCTCGCGCCGCGCCCGCCCTCGTGCCGCCCTCGTGCCGCCCTCGCTCCGCCCGCGCGTGCTCTCGCCCGCCCGCCCTCGCGCCCGCCCCGCCCCCGCGCCGCCCCCGCCCCCGCGAGGGCGCTCAGCCTTCGTGCTCACGTGTCGCAATCTGTCGCTCCGTGGCGCGTATTGCGACACGTGAGCGCAGAGTAGGGCTGCTCACGTGGCGCGATCGGTCGGTGAGGGCAGCGTATTGCGACACGTGAGCGTTGACGACGCGGGCGAGCACGAGCGACGCGGGCGAGAACGAGCGACGCGGACGACGCGGGCGAGCACGAGCGTCGCGGACGACGCGGGGGACCGCGCGCGCAAGCAGGACGGCGGGAACGACGAAGGGGCCGCCTCGCGGCGACCCCTTCAGTGCGAACCTGCGGCTAGTTGTTGCCGCGCAGGATGGCGAGGATGCGCAGGATCTCGAGGTACAGCCAGACGACCGTCACCATGATGCCGAAGCCGCCGAGCCAGCCGTACTGACGCGGGGCGCCGTTGCGCACACCCTGCTGGATCGAGTCGAAGTCGAGCACCAGCGAGTACGCCGCCATGATGACCACGAGGACACCGATGATCAGGCCGAGCGGGATACCCGCGATCTCCATCGAGCGGAGACCGAACGCGCCACCAGCGAGCGGCACGTTGAAGAGCATCAGTCCGACGTTCAGCAGGCTGAACACCAGGTAGCCGACCATCGCGATCATGAAGACCTTGGTGGCGCGCTTGGATGCGCGCACCTTGCCGCTGGCGAACAGGGCCAGGGTCACACCCACGACGGCGAGCGTCGCGAGCGTCGCCTGAACGACGATGCCGGGGTAGAGGAACTCGAAGAACGCCGAGATTCCGCCGACGAAGAGTCCTTCGAACGCGGCGTACGCGAAGATCAGCGCGGGGCGGATCTTCTTGCGCGAGGTGAAGATGACGACCATCGAGAGCACGAAGCCGACGAGCGCACCGATCAGCATCGGGGCGATCGACGGGCGCGGGTTGGCGGCGGTAACGCCGGCCATCGTCCACATCCAGCCGGCGACCGCACCGACGACGAGCACGCCGAACAGGGCGAGCGTCTTGTGGACGGTGTCTTCGACGGTCATGCGACCGGTCTCGATCGCACCGGCGGGCGGGCCGGCGAGGGCGCCTTCCAGCTGAGCGTGGGCGGCCAGGTCGGCGGACTGCGACGCGGGCGGCGGCACGAGGCTCGCGGCGCGTGCGCCGCCGGGGTAGGAACGCACCGCGCGTTCGTCACGGAACGCGGGATTGTTGAACGCGGGGTTGGATGAAGCCATCGGCTCGATCACACTCCAGGTATCGGGTGACGGCACGGTGCCGTTAACCCACGATATCCGAGTAATTACGGGGGAGACGAGCCGAGACCTGTGAGTGGACTTTGAGCCGCCGATGTGCCCGGCCGGATCGAGCATGAGCGCGACCCTCGCCCGGTAGCCTGAACGCGATGTCTCCCCTCGTGATCGGCCACCGCGGCGCTCCCGGCTATCTGCCCGAGCATTCCCGTTCGTCCTACGAACTCGCGATCGCGAGCGGTGTCGACGCGGTCGAACCCGACATCGTGCCGACGAAGGACGGCGTGCTCGTCATCCGGCACGAGAACGAGATCTCCGGCACGACGGATGTGGCTGACCACCCCGAGTTCGCGCACCTGCACCGCACGAAGGACTTCGCGGGTCACTCGCTGACCGGGTGGTTCACCGAAGACTTCACCTGGGCCGAGCTCTCGACGCTGCGGTGCCGCGAACGTCTCCCGAACATCCGCCGCGCGAGCGCCGCCCACGACGACGAGGATCCGATCCTTCGCCTGACCGACCTGCTCGGCATCCTCGCCTCGGCCGGGCGCCCGGTCGCCATGGTGCTCGAGATCAAGCACGCCGCGTACTTCGCCGCGATCGGCCTCGACCTCGTGCCGATGATTCTGAGCGAGCTCGCCGCATCCGGATGGGCGGATGCGGACGCCCCGCTGATCATCGAATCATTCGAGCCCACCGTGCTCGCGCAACTGCGGGGGCACGGTCTCGCAGGCACCTACATCCAGCTCGTCGAAGCCGAGGGCGCCCCGATCGACCTCCTGCTCACGCAGGGCGCCGCGGCGCCGAGCTACCGGGACATGGTCTCTCCCGCCGGACTCGATCTCCTGATCGACCGGGTGGACGGCATCAGCCTCGATAAGAAGATGATCCTGGCGCCCAATAAGCTCGGCCGGATCACCGGACCTGCCGCCGTCGTCGCCGAGGCGAAGGCACGCGGCCTGCAGGTGTTCACGTGGACCTGCCGGCCGGAGAACCGATTCCTCGCGCGGCAGTTCCGCGTCGGCTCGGAGCCCGCGCAGTTCGGCGACTACGAGGGCGAGTGGGAGATCCTCCGCGCGGCCGCACTCGACGGCGTGTTCGTCGATCACGCCGACCTCGGTGTCGCGTTCTTCGGCGCGTCCGTGCCGGTTCCGCCGCGCGCGTGACGACCGGACCCCGCTCGACCTGACTCGCACCGGCACCGACGCGTGTCGCACACCCGCGTGGCTCTGGCAAGCCCGGATGTCGCGCTCATGCCCTGACCACACTGGGGCATCGAGAGACGGGAGTGCTCATGAAAGCGATGACCTACCGCGGGCCGTACAAGGTGCGCGTGGAAGAGAAGCCCGATCCCCGGATCGAGCACCCGAACGACGCGATCGTGCGCGTCACCCGTGCGGCGATCTGCGGATCCGACCTGCACCTGTATCACGGGATGATGCCGGACACCCGGATCGGGCACACGTTCGGGCACGAGATCATCGGCGTCGTCGAAGAGGTCGGCTCATCGGTGCAGAACCTGCAGCGCGGCGACAAGGTGATGGTTCCCTTCAACATCTTCTGCGGTTCCTGCTACTTCTGCGCTCGGGGACTGTACTCGAATTGCCACAACGTGAACCCGAACGCGACGGCCGTCGGCGGCATCTACGGCTACTCGCACACGACCGGCGGGTACGACGGCGGGCAGGCCGAACGGGTGCGGGTGCCGTTCGCCGACGTCGGACCCACCGTCATCCCGGAGTGGCTCGCCGATGAGGACGCGTTGATGTTGACGGATGCGTTCGCCACCGGATACTTCGGCGCCCAGCTGGGCGACATCGTGCAGGGTGACACAGTCGTGGTCTTCGGCGCCGGGCCGGTGGGCCTGTCGGCTGCGCGCTCGGCGTGGTTCATGGGAGCCGGCCGCGTGATCGTCGTCGATCACCTCGACTACCGCCTGGCGAAGGCGCGCGAATTCGCCTACGCGGAGACGCTCTCGATCTCCGAGCACAAGGACATCGTCGTCGCCCTGAAACAGGCGACCGAGTATCTCGGCGCCGATGTCGCGATCGATGCCGTCGGAGCGGAGGCCGACGGCAGCCTGCTGCAGCATGTGACGGGCGCCAAGCTGAAGCTGCAGGGCGGATCGCCGGTCGCGCTGAACTGGGCCATCGACTCGGTCCGCAAGGGCGGCACCGTGTCGGTCATGGGTGCGTACGGGCCGATCCACGCGGCGGTGAAGTTCGGCGACGTCGTCAACAAGGGTCTCACCCTGCACGCCAACCAGGCACCGGTGAAGAGGCAGTGGCCGCGGCTCTTCGAGCACATCCAGGCCGGCCTCGTGCGACCGAGCGACCTCATCACCCACCGCATCCCGCTCGAGGACATCGCCGAGGCCTATCACGTGTTCTCGTCGAAACTCGACGACTGCATCAAGCCCGTCATCGTCGTCTCCTGAGGAGAAGCCATGCCTTACACCGCAGAGAACCCAAATCCCGGTCCGTCCGTCGAGAAGCTCCGTGCCCGCATCCCGGGGTGGGGAGTCGATCTCGACACGGCCGACCGGCCGTCGTTCCCGCAGGAACGTTTCGATCTTCCGCCGATCGGTGCTCATTGGGACGAGCCGGAACGGCAGCCGGACGATCCCGGTCGGGAGCGCTCGATCGAGCACGCGATGCTCACCCCCGTGTACGGCACGGCGCAGCCCCTTCACGGGCTGTCCGGTGCCATCCGCCGCTCCGCCTACGCGCGGTTCAGTGAGGGTCGGGCTCGGCACTGGCTCCTGCTCATCGCAGCGGATCGGGTGGAGGCGGCCGGAGCCCACGCGCGGTCGCTGTTCACGCTCCGCCCCGACAACCCGATCACCGAGACCGGCATCCTCGCCGAGCGGCGCTCCCGCCCGCTGTCGTCGCGGTACGGCCGCGGGCGGGTCGACGCGCGGCACACCTGGATGGACCCGCTCCTGGTCGCGGGGCCCTGGGTGCTCGCCGCGGCAGGGCTCTGGAGCATCGCGGCGCGCCTCCGCCGACGCTGACCCCGCTGAGCGCCCCGTCCGTCGCGGACGGGGCGCTCAGCGGGTGCGGTGATCTTCAGCGGTCCGAACCGCCCGCGGGCGGGTTCAGGTGCCGGATGCGGCGTCCCTCGGCCACATCCGCCCGCTCCTTTTCCTGCGTCTTCTCGATCTTGCGGGTGTCGCGCGGGGGCAGCTGGATCTGCTCCTCGGCGGCGATGCCGGCCTGGAGCTGCCGACCGCGTTCCAGCTCGGCGTCGAACTCCGCCCCGAACAGGATGGCGAGGTTCGCGATCCAGAGCCACAGCAGGAAGATGATGACGCCAGCGAGCGACCCGTAGGTGCGGTCGTAGTGGGAGAAGTTCGCGACGTAGATCCCGAAGCCGAGCGTCGCGACCGCGAGGATGACGAGGGCGAACACCGCGCCGAGGCTGATCCAGCGGAACTTCGGCTGCTTCGCACTGGGAGCGCCGTAATAGAGGATGGCGAGGATCAGCACGACGATCGCCACCAACACCGGCCACTTCGCGATACTCCAGATCGTCAGCGCCGCCTCGCCCAGCCCGAGCGACGATCCGACGGCTTCCGCGATCGGGCCGGACACGACGAGGATGAGGGCGGCGAGGGTCACCAGTGCGACCGCGATCACGGTGAGCAACAGCTGGACGGGCTTCAGCTTCCAGACCGGTCGCCCCTCGTCGATCTCGTAGATGCGATTCATCGCCCGACTGAACGCACTGACGTACCCCGAGGCCGTCCAGATGGCCAGCACGATCCCCAGGACGAGGGCGAACCCCGCACTCGGTGACGAGGAGAGCTCCTCGATCGGCGCCCGGAGGCTCTCCGCCATCCCGGGGGCGACCTCGTCGATGATCCCGAGGACCGTCTCGGCGGTGCTCTCGCTCTGCCCGACGACGCCGAGCAGCGAGAACACCGCGAGCAGTCCCGGGAAGAGGGCGAGGACGCCGAAATAGGTGAGCGCGGCGGCGATGTCGGGGCACTGGTCCGTCATGAACTCTCGGACGGTCTTGCGCAGAACGTACTTCCAGGATCGCCCGGTGAGGTCATCGGGCGAGTCCGGCTTCCGGGCCTCGGCGGATGCGGCGGTGCTCTGCGCGCGAGCCGGGGTACTGCTGTCGTTCACGGTTCTCCTCAAATAAGAACGGGGGCGATGCGGCACCGGCCGCACCGCCCCCCGTTCGGTGATCACTGCGGGGCGGTGACGTTCTCGCGGGCGTCGTGCGCGCGGTCGCCGACCGTCGCGGCGGCGCCGGTGGCGGCGTCCTTCACGTTCGAGACGGCTTCGGTCGCGCTGTCCTTCACGGCGGCCGCCGCATCCTGCGCCGGTTCCTTCAGCTGCTCGCCGACGTCTTTCGCGACGCTCGATGCCTCGTCGAGGAGCGGCTGGGCCTGGTCCTTCACGGTTGCCGCGAGGTCCTTCTCCTTGCTCGACGCCGGAATCAGCGAGGAGAGGAGGAGGCCCGCGCCGAGGGCGATGAGGCCGACGGCCAGCGGGTTGCCGCTGGCTTTGGCGGCCGCGCGGTGCCCGGCGCCGGAGACGCCGGCGAGGGCGGATGCTCCGGAGTCCGCGAACGAGGAACCGGCGTCGTGGATCGACGAGCCGGCGTCGTCGGCGACACCCATGACGCGGTCGCGCACCGAACCCAGCGCGCCCCGCATCTTGTCGGTCTGGCGGTGCACGATCTTCGACGGGGTGACCTTGTCGGCGAGGGCGTCGACGTTCTGTCCGAGATCGCGGCGGGTGCTTTCGATCTCAGCGCGGATGGCTTCGGGTGAATCGCTCATCGGTTCTCCTCATTTCTCTTGATGGCGTCGGGGATCTCTTTGAGCGTGTCCACGGTCAGCGGTGCTCCCTCGACGTTCTTCATGTTCTTGCGGCCGCTGCGGAGCAGAATGGCGGCGATGATCGCCCAGATGACGGCGACGATGATCGCGGACCAGACGAGACCCGTCAGGAAGCCGAGTCCCCACCACAGCGCCATTGAGACGAAGTAGATCGCCATGAGGCCGGCGTACCCGCCCGCTCCGAGGAGACCGGCGCCCTTGGATGCGTGACGAGCCGACTCGGAGAGCTCGGCCTTCGCCAGCGCGATCTCCTGACGCATGAGCGTCGAGAGGTCGCGGGTCACCTCGCCCAGCAGATCGCCGAGCGAGGTCGTCGCGGCCTGCTGCTCAGAGGGTGTCGGATCGGTCATCGCGAGGGCCTCCTGTCGGGGTGGACTCCGCCCATGCCGCGCGCGACTGGTCGTAGACGGGCGTCGCGTCCAGCGGAGCGGGAGCGGGAGCAGCAGCGGGTGCGGGTGCGGGTGCGGCGCTCGCCGTCTCGGATGCCGCGGCGTGCTCGTCCTTGGCGTTCTCGCCGAGGGCGCGCACGAGACGACCGACGACGAGTCCGGTGACGGCGGCGATGCCGATGAACATCCCGGGCTTGCGGCGGGCGTAGGACTTCACTTCCTCGAGCAGGGCCGCGGGATCGCGGTCGCCGATCCACGTCGCCACGTTCGAGACCCGGTCGGAGGCCTGGCGGACGAGGTCTGCGCCGATGCCCGGAGACTCGGCGCCATCCGCCAGAGACGAAAGCTCGTCGCCCACGGTATGCAGTCCCGACGCGATGCGCTCCTGCTGCGTTGCCGCTTGGTCCGCCAGCTGCCGCTGCGTCTGCGAGTACAGGTCCTTGACCTGCGTGACGGCCTCGTGAGCGACCGTGGAGACTTCGCTCTTGCTCGTCTCGACGACGTTCCCGGCCTCGTGCACGGCGGTGTCCGTGAGTTCGGATGCTTCGTGCTTCGCCGTGTCGACGGTGCCCGAGGGGGCGGACGATTGTGCGGTCGGCGCAGCGCTCGACCCTTCGCCGTAGATGTTCGACATTGTGTTCCTTTCGATCACCGATCCGGAGGATCGGGGGAGGGGGTGGAGTGCGGCGCGGATCCTGTTCTCGCACAGGACACCCGCGCCGCGAGGCGCGAGGCCTACTTGGTGCTGAACGTGTCCTTGATGACGCCGGCCGCCTTGTCGACGATGTTCGGCTTCGGGTCGGTGCCGAAGAACCGCGGGTCGGGCTGGGTGGGGGGCGGCATCGGCACGCTGGAGTCGGGGCCGGCGAGGTAGGTGAATTCCCCCTTGCCGTCGGGCGTCGGCCCGGAGGCCCAGGACCCCTCGGCGGCCGCCTGCCCGTCGGAGAAGTTGATGTACTGGTAGCTCACATCGCGGTTCTCCTGCGAGATCGGGAAGTTGCTCGGTACGGGCAGGTCTTCCACACCTTCCTCGCGAAGCTCCTGGACGGCGCGCGTCCACTGGTTCTGATGCATCGTGTCGCGAGCGATCAGGAAGGAGAGCAGGTCGCGCACGCCGTGGTCGTCGGTCATGTTGTAGACCCGCGCGGCCTGGATGCGTCCCTGCATCTCGGCGTTCACGTTGGCGGTGAAGTCGGCGAGCAGATTGCCGCTCGCGGTGACATAGGAACCCTGCCACGGGTTGCCGTTGCTGTCGACGGGACGAACGCCCGCTCCCGCGACGATCGCTGCCTGCACGTCCATCCCGCCGATGACCGCACCGAGTACGGGGTCGGCCGCCGCGGCGGCTTCGGACTGTTCGACCGGCGCCTTCTCGAGAAGCTGCGCGATCATGATCGCGAGCATCTCGACGTGGCCGAATTCTTCGGCGCCGATGCCGTAGAGGACGTCGCGGTATTTGCCGGGCACGTGCGAGTTCCAGGCCTGGAAGCCGTACTGCATGGCCACCGAGATCTCGCCGTACTGGCCCCCCAGCAGCTCCTGCATCCGCCGCGCGAGGATCGCGTCGGGTTTGCTCGGCGACGCCTGGAACTGAAGTTCCTGCTTGTGGAAGAACATGAAAACCCTTCGGCTCGACGGGACCCGTGCGGGTCGTGGGATGGCGACGTTACGGCCGCCCGGAAAGGCGTTTATGCACTGGTGGGATGGCGTCGGAAGGAGTAGCCTCCGCGGCCGAGTGCGCGCGCGTGGGATAGGTCGTGGGAGCGCGCACACGGCGAAATGTCAACCCCCTTTGTGAGGCGCGGAGCCCGGCTTTACGGTGGCCGCTCTGCGCGGCTCCGAGGCATTCGGAATGCGCATTTTCCATACGAGTGAGGGGGATTCATCAGTGGGAAAGTTGTTGTACAACTCGGGGGAGTTCCCGTTCGACATCGACGATCGGACGCTGGCGCACCTGCGGGTGGTCTTCATGAACAAGCTGCGGCGCGGGGAGCCCTTCATGTTCCAAGTTCCCGACCCGAACGGCATCGGGACGCGCAGTGTGTGGATCAGCGCCGGGGTACCCGTGTCGTTCCAGTTTCTGGGGAGCCGTGCTCCGTCCATTGACATGCGATGGATCGACGAGCTGATGACCGAGGCGAACAGCCCCAACGGCTTGACGTGCTCGTCGGAGCCGGCCTATGTCACGGCCGAACTCCAGGCGGCCGCCCGGCTCGATCTCTCGTCGAGCCGGGGCTGAGGAGGGCCGCCGCGGCTGCTCGCGCGTAACGGATCTGGTCTCCGAAGGGAAGATCGGCCGAGAACCGATTGCACGGGATACACCTGACCAATGGACAGGATTCACTATGCGGGCGACTCGTGTGCGACGGGCACGGACATCGCGCGAGCGTTGCTCGACTACGCGCAGGCTCTCGCCCAGACGGGCGGCTCCGCGACGGTCGACGTTCCGACGATCAACGACGACGGATCGCGGGGGCGCTCGCAGTTCTTGGTCGGCCCGTCGAGCCAGTTGATCTCGAGTGCGGAGGCCTCGACCTACGACGAACTGATCGATGAGGAGTTGGTCGCCTTCCTGCGGGGAGAAGCATCGCGATTGCGCATGTACGGCCCGGCGGCACCCTCTGCGGAACTCGCTGACGCCGACCAGCCGGAGGCGTGGACCGAGTACGGAGTCTGAGCTCCGAGAGGTGGCATCCGCGCGACGAGCTTGCTAACATATTCGTAGTTGAGTCGTGGGAACTCAACTACACGACCGGAAGGAGATCTTTCATCATGGCTATGACTTTTGACCCTTTCAGCGAACTCGACCGACTGGCCGCAGGGCTTCTGCAGTCTCGTCCGGGTCCGCGCACGATGCCCGTCGACCTCTACCGTGACGCCGATCGGTACGTCGTGACCGCCGACCTTCCCGGTATCGACCCGGGCTCGGTCGACGTCGATGTCGACGGCCAGTTGCTCACGATCCGCGCGCAGCGCACGGCCGGCAGCGCCGACGGCGCGAAGTGGCTCGTGCAGGAGCGTCCGGCCGGCACGTATCTTCGCCAGTTCAGCATCGGCGAAGGCGTCGACACGGCCGGAATCTCGGCGAGCTACGACAACGGCGTGCTGAGCGTCGTCATCCCCGTGAGCGAGCGCGCCAAGCCCCGCAAGATCGAGGTGCAGAGCGTGGCCGCATCCGAGACGCAGAAGACGCTGACGAGCTGAGGCTCGACACGAGAAAGGCGCGGACCGATCGGTTCCGCGCCTTTCTCGCGTATCGGCTAGGCGCGAAGCGCACCGTCGATGAGATCGAAGACGCGCGGATCCCAGGTGAGTGCGCGGTCCCAACTCAGGCCAAATCGGTCCGCGAAGTAGATGCTGTGCACGTCGTCGACCTCGTGGATCGTGCGGCGGGGGAGGACCGCATCCGAGACCTCCCGCGCCGACGCGCTGCGCAGTGCCACCAGCCCGTCGTGCGGCCAGAGCGTGGGCGGTTGGTCGGCGGACGCGAAGAACGACCCGCCGATCAGCGTCACGGAGATGTCGTCGAGCGCCCCGCGTTGGGTGTCGTTCCACCCGTCGGCGCCCGCGAGGAATGCGTGCGAGACCTGGCCGGCGGCGCCCTGCGACACCCGGTCGGCGTATTCGCGCGATTGCTCCAGGATGGCGATCGTCGCCGGATCCTCGTGGGCGTCTTCGAGGCGGATGTCGCCCGCCAGGACATCGCCGAGGAGTGACCCGGACCACGGCGTGCCGAGGGTGACGAGTCGGCTCAGCGGCGCGACCGAGGGATCGGCCCGGCTCTGCCCGAGCGCGGCCCGCGTGAAGAGGCCGCCCATCGAGTGCGCGACGACGTCGATCCGGTCGAGATCGAAGGTGGCGGTCAGGTGAGCGAGGAAGGTATGCAGCGCGTGTCCGGCGTCCGCGATCGTTCCCGCGGCATTGATGGTCATCGCGGCGGGGAGTTCTGCCGGCACATCGGAGAATCCCTGCCAGCCGGTGTCGTCGGCGACGGTGCCCGGCCCGATGCGGGCGGGAGCGGTGAACACGGCGTGCCCGGCGCGTAGGAGGTGCGCGCGCATCGCGGTCATCGTGTTGCCCGCGGCCAACCCGGTTCGGGCGCCGGCATCCGGCGTGGTGAACGGGGTGACGGCAGCGCCACCGGAGACGAGGACGACAGCGTGCACGTGACTACTGTGACAGACGCGATGAGGGCGCGAACGCACCGCATCCGACTCGGCCGGTCGGGGTGCTCCGCGTCACGCCGAGACCCGCACCGTGCGGCCGCCGAAGACGACCAGATCGCCCACCCGCAGCTGTCGCCCGCGGCGACGCTCGACGTCGCCGTTGACGCGGACCTCGCCGTCGACGATGGCTTCTTTGACGTCGCCACCGGAGTCGAGAAGACCGGCGAACTTCACGAACTGTCCGAGGCGGATGCCGTCTTCGCCGACGGACACATCGCGGATCGGGGTCGGATTCGTCATCCTCGAATGCTAGTGAACACCGGTCGTCCGCGCGCGGTGAGGCGTCAGCGTGGGCCGAGCGAATCGATCGCCGCCTGGATCTCTGCCGCCCACCAGTCCGGGCGTTCGTGCTCCTGGACGAGCTCGAGCGCTCGCTGAAGGTCGCTCCGCGCTTCGTCATGCTTCTGCAGGCCGAGATGCGCGAACCCACGGTGACGGTACGCCCGGGCGAGGAAGTCCGGTTCGTGCGGAAAGAACGATGCGTCGTCCATGATCCGATTCGCGACGTCTTTGGCGTCGGAGTAACGCTCGAGGCGGAGAAGCGCTTTCACCGCGATGGCCGTCGTCACGCTGTTCGAGGAGTACCACTCCCGGATCGAGAAATCGGCCTCGTGCTCGTCCAGCACCCGACGCATCTCGAGGGCTTCGCCGAGCGCGCCCTCCGGATCATCCGGCATCATCGCGATGGCTATCCAGTATCTGGTCTGCACTTGGGCTTCGGGAGAGCGTTGTTCTCGGGCCTCCGCGAGAGCCTGTCGCGCACGCGCCAGGGCTGAGTCGAGCTCGCCGCGCCGGGCGCTGCTCCAGGCCAGCGAGATCAATGCCCACATGGCGACAGTGTCTGCCCCTGCCGCCTCCGCCGTCGAGCGCGCCCGAAGGGCGATCTCTTCGGCGACATCCGCATCCCCGTCGATCAGTCCGAGCTCGAGCGCCGCCATCATCTGCAGCTGGTATGCCAGGGCACCCTGATCGCCCAGGTGCTCGGCAGCAGACACCCCGATCTGAGCGACCGTGCGCCAGTGTCGATACCCGAGCCATCGCTCCGCGAATTGGGTGAGCGCCCGCGCCGTGTCGAGGACGGCGACCTGCGACTCCGCGGGTGTCGCCGCCGAGACCTTCAGTGCTTCGAGCCAGGTGTCTGCCTCCGTGATCAACCACGCTCGCGCCGAGGCGAGCGTGACTTCTCCGGGCATCGCGGCAGCATCCGTCTCTTCCGTGCGCAGCGCCATCTCGCGCGTCATCGTCAGCGTCCATTGCCGAAGCCGGGTGCGCTGCGCATCGATCTCGCGCGAGTCCTGTTCGGCCGACAGGCGGCGGTCGGCGAAGATCCGAAGGAGATCGTGAATCCGGTACCGGTCACCGCTCAACGACTCGAGCAGGGCGAGATCGGTGAGTTCGTCGAGCACTTCCCGCGTCGTCTCGTCGTCGAACGGGTGGAGGGACGCGACCATATCGGCGCGGAATGAGGCGCCGGTGATGAGGGGGATGCTGCGGAAGACCTGTCTCGACCGTGCCGTGAGCGCCTCGTAGGAGAGGGCGAAGGTCGACTCGACGCGCAGATCTCCCGCGACGAGCTGGCGGAGCCGCGTGGCGTCCACGCGCAGCCTTCGTGCGAAATCCTCCACGGTCCATGCGGGACGCGACGAGATCCGGTTGCCGGCGATCCGCAGTGCCAGCGGGAGGTCGGCACACAGCTCGGCGAGCTCGGCGAGCTCCCCGGATGATTGTTGCGACGGCGCGATCATGCGGGCGAGGAAGTCGATGCTCTCGTGCCGGGCGAGGGAGCCGAGGACGACGCGCTGGCAGCCCTCGAGTCCCGTCAAAGACCGCTGCGAGGTCAGGACGATGCGCACCGCATCGGATGCGGTCAGCACGGGTCGCACCTGCGCTTCGTTCGTGACGTTGTCGAGGAGGACGGCGAAGGACTTGTTCGCGCTTGATCGCCGCCAGGCCGCGACGGCGTCGTCGATCGTGTCGAGTTCGTCGTCGACGCCGATCTGACGCAGGAGCGCCTGCAGCACCTGGAGCGAGGAGAGCGGAAGCGTGTCGGGAGTGTGGAGAGTGACGAACAGGATGTCGGCGCCGCCCGGGATGGCGCGGTGGAGCGCCTCGAGCGCCAAGGTCGTCTTGCCCACGCCCGCCGTGCCGGTGACGACGACGGGCGTCGGAGGGGTGCTCTGCGGCGACAGGACCGACGCCAGAACGCTCATCTCCGCCTTCCGCCCACTGAAATCCGGGAGTCGGAGCGGACGGACGGACACCGGCGGACGATCGAGGGCCGCGCCGCGTCGACCCGGCCGCGCCGCGCTCAGAAACTCGGTGCGCTCCTGGTCGGCCAGGTGCAGCCCGTCGGCGAGCGCGATCACGGTACGCCGCTGCGGGCCGGCGCTCATCCCTCGCTCGATGTCGCTGATCGTTCGCACGCTCACCCGAGATTGCTCCGCGAGACCCTCGATCGTGAGGTCGGCGCGTTGGCGACGGCGGCGCAGCAACTCTCCGAACGGGTGCGACACGCGGTCTCGTCTCCTTGCGCGGGGGACGTCGATGCGGTCAGGGCCTCGTGGGCGTGCGCGGGTCGGCTGTCCCACGGATGACCTTTCCAGATCCGGCGCAGCCCCGCAAAACTGCCTCGGAGATGGGGGCTGCGGGTCGTCGATCCGTCAGGCGCGCGACTCGATCTCGGTGGCGGCGTCGAGCAACAGGTCGACGATCGGCGCCGGATGCGTGTGCATGACGAGGTGCGGTGCGTCCAGCTCCAGAATGCGTCGCGCCAGAGCCCGGCGGCATCCGAAGCGCTGCAGTTCCGGATGGATGACGCGGTCAGCGGCGGAGACGACACCCCAAGTCGGCAGGCCCCGCCACGCGACAGCTGCTGCGCGCTCGGTGAGAGCGGAGACCGCGATCGGCCGCTGCGAGACCGCCATCACCTGCGCCTCATCATCCGAGACGCCCTCCGCGACGAGGAGAGGGAACCTGTCGATGTCGACACTGAGTTCCGTGCATTCCTGGCCGTCGGAGAGGGGGGAGGCGACCAGATGGGGAGTGGCCTCGGCGGCGGGAAACAGATCGCGGAGTTCGGCGATGCTCTCGCCGCTGTCGGGAACGTAGCCGTTCACGAACACCGTGCCCGCCACGTTCGATGCGGATCCGGCGACGGCGACGACCGCGGCGCCGTAGTCGTGTCCGACGAGGATGACCGGCCCCTCGACCTCGCGGGCGATTCGGCGGATGTACCCGCCGTCGCCCGCGAGGCTGCGCATCGAGACCGGCGGCGCGAGCACACGACATCCGCTTCCGAGAAGACGCAGGGCGATCGGCCACCAGCACGACGCATCGGTGAACGCGCCGTGCACGAGAACGTAGGTGACACGAGAGGACATTCGCCTGCCTCGGAAGGGTCGGAGCAACCCTCCGAAGCTACGCCGGAGCCCGCGCCGCACGACGCGACAGTCGTCGCGCACGTTTCGACACCCGTCCGTTGACGTGTTCGTATCGGCGCGACTCGCGCTCGGCGCCCGTGCAGAAACTGCGACGCAGCATTTCTGCCTGCTTTCTGCATGGCGCTCACCAGCGAACAGCGGTGCAATGGACTCGGAGACCATTCCGCCCTCGGGTGGCGGTCCCGCGCATCGGCCCACCACGCTGATGCGTCCCGCGACTCGTCCGACAGGGGAGTGTGTGATGAAGAGTATTGCGCTCGTGCAGTACGGGGATCCACTCGCCTCGCTCCGGGATGTGGTCGAGGAGTTGTCGTCGCTGCTGGACCGCACGGTGATGATCCGCACCACGCAGCCCGCGGTCACCGTCCGCAGCAACTCGTCCGCGAGGATGACTCGCGGCCTGCGTACGTTGCACGCGGCAGAGGACGAGATCGAGCTCGACGTGCCGGTGCACGGTCGCGCGGGGCTCCTCGCTCACGTTCTCGTGCTGACCGGCGCCCGCGGGCCGCTGCCGCACGGGCACCTCGACGCGCTGGATGCCGCGACCTCCCTGGTTCGGGCAGCGCTCGACGACCCCGCGCTCCCGGCGTTGCCCGGTCGCGACGATGTGCTCGGCGACCTCCTCTCGGACGATGCGACAGCGCGCCGGGCGGCGCTTTCGGTCGCGATCGAACAACGCTGGGTTCGTCGAGGGGCGGGGATGAGGATCCACGCCGTTCGCGTGGACGCGGCGGTCAGCACCGTCATGCTGGTGGCGCTGGGTCGTCGGCTCTCGACGTCCCGGCACCTGCCCTTCGCGTCCCTCGGAGTGAGGAAAGGCACGCTCTACCTGGTGAGCGAGCCCACCACCGCGCCGCTCGAGGACGCGATTCTCGCCGAGGCGGCCGGTCACGGCATCCGCGTGCTCGGGATCGGCTCGGCGTCTCCGTCGGCGGGCGCGGAAGACCTCGAGCAGGCAGCGTACGAGGCATCCTGCGCCGCGGAGCTGTCGGCCACGTTCGACGAGTTCCAGCCCGGAGTCGACGTCAGCGCGCTCGGCGGGTGGCTGCTGCTGGCGTCATCGGCGGCCGAGCCGTCGCAGCTGAAGGTGATCTCGCCCGCCGCGCACGCCCTCTACTTCGAGGGCAGCGAATACCAGCGCCGCACGATCGAGACGTACCTCGACGTCAGCGGGAATGTCGTCACCGCGTGCGGGATCCTCTTCATCCACCGGACGACCCTGTACTACCGGCTCGAAAAGATGCCGCCGGTCGTCCGCGATGCGCTCGCCGACGGCATGAAGCGCAGCACTCTGCACCTGGCGCTCAAGTTGATCCGGATGTGGGAGGCCACCGGTCGGCTGTGAGGCGTTCGTGACTGCGGTCGGGCAGCCGTTCCCGCAGGTGAAGCTCACTGCCGAGAGTCGAGGGCGTCTGATCACATCGGAATGACGACGGATGCCTCAGACGGACCGCCACGCCGCTCGCTTCCCCCCGTACGCGTCCAGTCGAGGTCAACAGCGGCGCTCAACAGCACTTCTCCGCCATGACGGGATCATCCACCGCTCTGCTCGAGCAGGCTCCCAGGAGCGCCGAGCCCGGCAAGGACTAGACGCGACGGCGGGAGTCGAACCCGCAACGCCTCCGGGTATGAGCCGGTGCCCGGGACCACCCGGATCGCCGCGATGATTCGACGCTAGCCGCCGCATCCGACACCGGCGCGAGAAAGTCCGACCGTGTCACGTCGTGACGAAACGTGACGGGGTTGGTCGCCCCTCGGTGGCCACCATCGATTCACGCCCCGGCCACCTCCGGTGTGCGCGACGGCCATGCGGGGCCGATGGTCTGAGGGAGTCCCCCTCCACCCCCTGCTCAGGAGACTCATGCCCCGCTTGCACCGCGGGCTCGCTGCACTCGTGATCGGCGCCGTCGGCGCCTCCGCACTGCTCGCGTTGCCCACCGCCGCATCTGCCGCTTCGCCCGGCATCGTCATCAACGAGATCGAATCGTCGGGCGGTGTGCCCGGAGACTGGATCGAGTTCACCAACCCCACGAGCGCTGCCATCGATCTCGGGGGTTACACCGTCAAGGACTCGACGGAGAAGGATGCGTACGCCATCCCGTCCGGCACGATCGTCGAACCGGGGGCGTATCTCGTGCTCGACGAGAAGGCCTCATCGGGCGAGGGCGCCTTCGCGTTCGGCCTGGGCGCCAACGACGGCGTGCGCCTGTTCGACCCGCAGGGTGCGCTCGTGGATGAGCACACCTGGACCGGGCACGCGACGACCACCTGGGGGCGCACCGCCGACAGCACCTGGGCGCTGACCAGCGCCTCCACCAAGGGTGCGGCCAACACTTTCGCGACCGTGACGCCGACGCCGACGCCGACGCCGACGCCGACGCCCTCCGCGCCGACGACGCCGGCATCCGGAGTCGTCCTGAACGAGATCGTCTACGACGGTGTGTCCGGCGTCGCGAAGGACAGCGTCGAGCTCTACAACGCGGGCAGCACCCCCGTGGACCTCACCGGCTGGAAGCTCGCCGACGACAAGCGCGCGCCCGAGACGCTGCCCGGCAGCGCAACGCTCGCCCCCGGCGCGTACCGCGTGCTGGTGAACGGCACCGACTTCACGTTCGGCCTCGGCAAGGGTGATGAGGTCGTGCTGTACGACGCCACCTCGGCGATCGTCGACAGCTACGCCTACGCGAACACCGCCCCTCTCGCGACGTGGGCGCGCTGCGCCGACGGCGCGGGCGCGTGGGCACCCGCCACCGCCGTGACTCTCGGGGCCGCGAACGTGTGCGCGCCCCTCACCGCTCCGGGCCGGATCATCGTCAACGAGATCGACTCGGCCCCATCCGACTGGATCGAGTTCGTCAACCCGGGCACGTCTGCGCTCGACATATCGGGATACGAGATCCGCGACAACTCCGACGACCACCGCTGGCAGTTCCTGCCGGGTTCGACGATCGTCGCGGGCGAATTCCTCGTCGTGACCGCCGACACGATCGGCCTCTCCGGCGGTGCCCAGGTCGCCTTCGGCGCACCGATCGGGATCGGCAGCGCCGACCGCATCCGCCTCTTCGACGCATCCGGCGCGCTGATCGACGACTCGCTGCCGTGGCAGGGGCACGCAAGCCTCGACGGCTCCGAGGCCGCGGCCACCCTCGCGCGATGCCCCGACGGTGTCGGCGCCTTCGTGCTGGCGCACCCGACGCCGGGCGCGTCGAACAGCTGCGTCATGCCCGACGTCGCGATCAACGAGATCGAATCGAACGGCGACGCCACCGACTGGGTCGAGGTCGTGAACCTGGGCGCCGGCGTGGTCGACATGTCCGGCTGGACCCTGATCGACAACGACCCTGCCGGGCACGCGGCCGAGACCACGCCGCTCCCCGCCGGCACCGTGCTCGCGTCGGGCGAATACTTCGTCTTCGACGGCGGCACGAACTTCGTGTTCGGACTCGGCAACGGCGACACCGCGACCGTTCGCGACGCGACCGGCAACACGGTCGCCTCCTACTCCTACCCGGCGCACGCCGCCGGTGTGTGGGCACGCTGCGCCGACGGAACGGGCGACTTCATCGACGTCGCGGTCTCCACGAAGGGACTCCGGAACGCCTGCGGCAACCCCGTGCGGATCAACGAGATCGAATCCGACGGCGGATCACCCGACGACTGGATCGAGCTCGTCAACCCGACGGATGCGGCACTCGACGTCTCGGGCATTGTGCTGAAGGACGACGACGACACGCACGCCTACGCGATCCCCGCGAACACGACGATCGCTGCGCGCGGCTACCTCGTGATCGACCGCGCCGCGCTCGGCTTCGGCCTGGGTGGCGGCGACGCGGTGCGACTGTTCGATGGCGACCTCGCCATCGACGAGACCACGTGGGGCGCCGGCCACGCGGCGACCACCTGGGGTCGCTGCCCCGACGTGACCGGCCCCTTCGCGGTGACCGCGGAGTCCACCCGGGGTGCGGCCAACACCTGCGCCGGTGAGATCCCGGTGAGCCCGTGGCCGGGGTCGGCATCCGTGACGGTGCTCGACGAGGCACCCATGTTCCTCGAAGACAGCTCCGGCCTCGACGCGCAGGCGACGGCGGACGGGACCTTCCTCTGGGCGGTCGACAACGGCACCGGAACACTCTGGAAGCTCGCGGTCGCCGCCGACGGCTCGACGACGTTCGCCGAAGGATGGACGAAGGATGGCAAGCGCGCCCGCTTCCTGAAGGACGCGAACGCGCCCACCGCAGCCGGCCCCGACACCGAGGGCATCACGGTCGCCGACGACGGGTTTGTGTACCTGGCCTCCGAGCGCGACAACAGCGCGAAAGCGGTCAACCAGAACATCGTGCTCAAGATCGACCCGAACGCGACCGGTCCGGACGTCATCGCCACCCAGCAGTGGGACCTCACCGCCCTTCTGCCGAAGGTGGAGGCGAACCTCGGGATGGAGGCGGTCGAGTGGATCGCGGATGCGGACCTGTCCGCGTCACTGATCGACGACACGACCGGGCAGCTGTACGACCCGGCGCAGTACCCCGGGCACGGCAACGGGCTGTTCTTCGTCGCCGTCGAAGACACGGGTGATGTGTACGCCTTCGCTCTGAAGGCGGACGGATCGGCGTCGCTCGTGGCGACGATCGACCCGGGCCTCGCGGGGGTCATGGCGCTCGACTACGACACGGTGCTCGACGTTCTCTGGGCCGTGTGCGACAACGGATGCGACGGCGCCGCGGCCCAGATCACCCTGAACGGGACGACCGAGCCGGCCATCGCGCACTTCGCTCGCCCGGCGGGGATGCCGAACGTCAACAACGAGGGCTTCGCCACCTCTCCGGCCGCCGGCACGGGCACGCGCGCCGCGTGGTGGTTCGAAGACGGTGTGAAATCCGGCGCGCTGCGCCTCGGCACTGTTCCCACGGCAGCCACCCCCGAGGTACCCGGACCGGGCGAGAACCCGCTGCCCGGCACCGATCCCTCGGTCCCGCTGCCCGGGACCGGACCGTCGGTGCCGCTGCCGGGCACGGCTCTCACGGGCGACAACAGCGGCTCCGTGATCGCCCCGGCGACCGCAGAGCGCGGCCAACGGATCACCGTGTCGGTCGGAACGGCGTACGCCGATGAGCCCGTCACCGTCTGGCTCTACTCGACGCCGGTGCAGATCGCGGCCGGTGCGGTGGACGCATCCGGTCGGATCCAGGTCACGATCCCGGCGGATGCTGCGCTCGGCGACCACCGCCTCGCGGTCTACGGTGCAGACGGCGAGCTGATCGGATGGACCGCCCTCCGCGTCGTCGACGGTGCGCTTGCCGCCACCGGGGGAAATTCAGCCGAAGGCGCGTTGGTGCTCGGGCTGCTGATGTTGCTCGCCGGGGGCATCGCGGTCGCCGCGCGTCGCCGCATCCGCTCCGCCTGACGACACGATCCGAGTCCCCCGCGTGCATGATGCCGCGGGGGATTCGGCGTTCAAAAGCGGGCGCGCAACCACTCGACCTGGCGGTGCCAGTGGCGGAACCCGCCGCCCTCGTGACCGTTGAAGCCGTAGACCTCGATGTGGGCGTCGGATGCGGACAGCGCGTTGAACGCGGCGAACACCGACCCAGGCAGGACGACCTCGTCCATCAGTCCGACCGAGAACAGCGCCGGCACGGTGATGCGGCGCGCCAGGACGGCGCCGTCGAAGTAGGAGAGCGTCCGCAGCACCTCTGCCGCAGCATCCTTGTGCACCGCGAGGTAGCGCGTGATCTCGGTGAACGGCGCCTCGGGCGTGCGCGTGATCGACCGCGGAAAGTCGCACAGGAACGGAACGTCGGGCAGCACTGCGCGGGCGTGCGGGGAAAGCGCCGCGGCGGCGATCGCGGTGCCGCCGCCCTGGCTCACCCCCGTGACGACGATGCGAGCGGCGTCGACGAACGGCAGGTCGACGACCGCGTCCAGCACCCGCACCGCATCCGTGAACAGGCGACGGTAGTAGTAGGTGTCGGGGGAGGAGATGCCGCGGGTCATGTATCCGGCGACGGCGGGCCCGGAGCCGTGCGGATCCGGGGTGTCTCCGCCGCTTCCCCAGCCGCTGCCCTGACCGCGGGTGTCCATCAGGACGTGCACGTAACCGGCGGCCGCCCACGCGAGCCGCTCGCCCGGCAGGCCCCGCCCTCCGCTGTAGCCGAGGTACTCGACGACGGTCGCCCTCGGTTCGTCGCCCGGGGGTCGGGTGATCCACGCCTTCACGGGTTCGCCCGCGAACCCGGGGAAGGTGAGGTCCTCCACGACCAGCTCGGTGATCGGCTGGGCGACGGGCTCGATGCGGACCTCGCCGCCGGCCGCCCGCGACTCCTCGAGCGTGCGGCGCCAGAAGTCGTCGAGGTCGTCGGGAACGGGCAGATCGGGCGCGTACTCCCGCAGGAGGTCGAGCGGCAGGTCGGTGTGGGTCAGAGCCATGCGCTCATCCTCACGCATCCGGCCCGCGGCCACTCGTTCCGCGGGCGCCGTGTCCGGGGTCGCGCCTACACTTGACACGCAATGACCGACGCATCCACGCCCCTCATCGTCGGCGGTGGTCGCGGCCCGCAGGCGGCCGCGTCCGTACGCCCCGACGAAGACCTGCTCGACGGCCTCAACGAGCCGCAGCGCGAAGCCGTGACCTACCGCGGCCCCGCGCTCCTCATCGTCGCCGGCGCGGGGTCGGGCAAGACGCGGGTGCTGACCCACCGCATCGCGTCGCTGCTGCGCGCCCGTGAAGCCTGGCCCAGCCAGATCCTCGCGATCACCTTCACGAACAAGGCCGCGGGCGAGATGCGCGAGCGCGTCGGGCACCTCGTCGGCGAGAGCGCTCGCGGCATGTGGATCTCGACGTTCCACTCGGCGTGCGTGCGGATTCTTCGCAAAGAAGCGCAGCAGTTCGGCTTCACGACCGCTTTCACGATCTACGACTCCGGCGACTCGCGAGCCCTCATCAAGCGGCTCGTGAAAGAGCACGAGGCGGATGCGTACGGGCTCACTCCCTCGTCGGTGCAGGGTCGCATCTCGAAGCTGAAGAACGAGCTCGCCGACGCCGAGTCCTACGCGCGTCAGGCAAACATGTCCGATCCCGCGGAGCGCATCTTCGTCGCGATCTTCGGGGACTACCAGCGGGCGCTCCAGCGCGCCAACGCGTTCGATTTTGATGATCTGATCGCCCAGACGGTGTACCTCTTCCGCGCATTCCCGCACGTCGCCGACGTGTACCGGCGCCGGTTCCGGCACATCCTCGTCGACGAGTACCAAGACACGAACCACGCGCAGTACGCACTCATCCACGAGCTCACCCGCCCCGTCGGCGGGGGTGAAGCCGAGCCGTATGCTTCCGGCGGCATGATGATCTTCGAGGCCGAGAAGGCGCCCGAGGCGGAGGGGGCATCGCTCACCGTCGTCGGCGACTCCGACCAGTCGATCTACGCCTTCCGCGGCGCCGACATCCGCAACATCAGTGAGTTCGAACGCGACTACCCGGGTGCGAAGGTCGTGCTGCTCGAGCAGAACTACCGATCGACGCAGAACATCCTGTCGGCGGCGAACGCGGTCATCAGCAACAACTTCGACCGCAAAGACAAGAAGCTCTGGACCGACGTGGGCGCGGGTGAGCCGATCGTCGGCTTCACGGGCTACTCGCAGCACGACGAGGCGCAGTTCATCGCCGACGAGATCGAGAAGTTGCGCCGGAAGAACGTCGCCTACTCCGACATCGCGGTCTTCTACCGCACCAACTCGCAGTCCCGCGCGCTGGAAGAGATCTTCATCCGCTCCGCCGTGCCCTACAAGATCATGGGCGGCACGAAGTTCTACGAGCGCGCCGAGATCAAGGACGCGCTCGCCTATCTCGTCTCGGTGGCGAACCCGGCTGACGAGATGGCCCTCCGCCGCATCCTGAACCGCCCGAAGCGGGGCATCGGCGACGTGACCGCGACCTCGATCGCCCGGTTCGCCGAAGAGCACGAGATCACCTTCCGCGATGCCCTGGCGGCATCCGCGCAGCTGGGGGTGGGGCCGAAGCTGCAGGCGTCCATCGCGCAACTCGACCGCGTGCTCGCCGAGGCGACCGCGATCATGCTGCCGTCCTCGGGCGAACTCGCGCCGCCGACGGCCGTCGCCGAAGGCCTCACGTTGCTGCTGCAGAAGAGCGGATACCTCGACGCGCTGCGCGCGAGTCGCGACCCGCAAGACGAGGCGCGACTCGAGAACCTCGACGAGCTCGTGGCTGTGGCGCGCGAGTTCGCCCGCAACAATCCCGACGGAACGATCATCGACTTCCTCACCGAGGTGGCGCTCGTGGCCGACGCCGACGACCTCGACGACGCGTCGGGCTCGGTGTCGCTCATGACGATGCACACGGCCAAGGGACTCGAGTTCGACACGGTGTTCCTCACCGGCGTCGAAGAAGACCTCATCCCGCACCGGATCTCGGCCGGTGAACCCGGTGGCCCCTCCGAAGAGCGACGCCTGTTCTACGTGGGCGTGACCCGCGCCCGGCAGCGCCTGTACCTTACGCTCGCGATGACCCGCGCGCAGTTCGGCGAGGTGACCGTCGCCATGCCGTCCCGGTTCCTGCAAGAGATCCCGGCGGAACTCATCGACTGGCGTCAGTCGCCGGGCGACGTCAACTCCCGCGGCGGTGCCGGATCCCGGGCCCTCAACGCGCGCCGGCCCGGTGGCGGCAGCGGCGGCGGTTGGGGCGGACGACGCGACGATCCGCCCGCCCTCGCGCCCAAGTCCACCTCGCTCGATCGGTTCCCGAACCGCATCCCCGCGAAGGTCCGCGACAACAGTGCGATGGAACTCGGGCAGGGCGACCGCATCCGGCACGAGGACTTCGGCGAGGGGCGTGTCGATGCCGTCACCGGCGAGGGCGCGAAGCGCATCGCGCACGTGCGTTTCGAGTCGGCGGGTGCGAAGAAGCTGCTGATCAAGATCGCGCCGATCGAGAAGCTCTGACCGCCCCGTAGGCTGGCACGATGGCTCTCTTCTCGCGCCGACCGAAGAACTCCGACGACGACTCGACCGGCGCAGTGCCGCCCCAGGGCGGTGCGCAGACGCCGGATGCGGTGGCCCCCGACGTCGAGCCGTCCGTTCCGGCCGAGCCGGTGCCGCACGTGGGGATCTCGGTCTCCACGTTCGGCAGCGTCAGTGCCGCCACGTCTCGCGCCGATACCCCGGCCGCGCCGGCCCCCGCCATCCCGCCGGGTGCGACGCCGGCCCGCCCCGCGCACCTCGCCTCCCCGGCCGCGGAGGCATCGAGCCGAGTGGAGACCGTACCGGGGCTCCGCGACAACGTGCTGCTGCGCGACGCGCTCGCCGCGCTCCCGGCCCAGGCCCAGCCGACCGAGATGATCAACGTCGCCCGGCAGCTGCTGCAGGGTCACGTCTACATCCGCGTCCAGGGCGACGCGCGGGAGCTGCTCGCGCAGGGCAAGAGCCTGCCGACGTCGATGGTCACGTTCAAGGACGAGAAGTACATGCTGGTGTACTCGGGCGGCGCCGCGCTGCAGGACGCGATCAAGGCCGACGGTGACGCGGGCACCTCCGCGCTCGCGCAGTCGGTTCTCGGGCTGCTGCAGCAGGTGGTGGCGGGTCCGATGGGAGGCGTCGCCATCGACCACGCCTCGCGTCCCGGGTCGGCCCTCCTCCCGAAGCAGCTGATCGAGAAGGCGCTCGCCGACCTCGACCCCGCCCAGCGCATCAAGTCGCTCCTGGCCGGAAAACGCACCTCCGAGACCGCAGACGACGTGGCGGTCGCGATGACCGAAGCTCCGCTGTGGATCGCGGCGCGTCGATCGGATGACGGGCAGGTCGGTATCGCTGAACTCCGCACCCCCGACGGCGCGCGGCTGCTCGAGGTCTTCTCGCACCCCCTCGAACTGCTCGCGCTCGGGCGCGGTGACCAGGCGGTCAAGGTCGAACCGGCGCAGCTAGCCAAAGCCCTCCGCGGTGACACCGGCCTGAGCGGCGTGGTCGTCGACCCGGCCGGTCCCTGGATCCGGCTCACGCGCGACCAGCTGCATCCGCTGCTCATCGTCGGCGCCTGAACGCCGACTACCGTGCGTGGCGGCTCCGCGCCACCGGTATCGCCGGCGCGGGTGGCGTCCTAGGGTCAGCACATGGCCTCCGAGCGCATCACCCTGATCGTTCCCGGTACGGACGGTGACCGCGAGGTCGACCTGTCGAGCCCGAACCGCATGGTCTGGCCGGAGGTCGGCATCACCAAGCGGGAACTCGCCGAGTACACCCTGAGCGTGTCGGAGGCTTTCCTCCGCGCGAACGGCGATCGCCCGGTCTCCCTCGAGCGCTTCCGCGACGGCATCGGCGGGGAGAGCTTCTTCTCGAAGAACCCGCCGAAGGGCACGCCCGACTACGTCGATGCGGTGACGGTGACCTACAACAGCGGGCGTCGGCATCCGCAGGTCGTGCTGAACGAGCCCGCCGCAACGCTCTGGGCCGTGCAGATGAACACGGTCGTGTTCCACCCGTGGGCATCGCGGGCGGGCGACTCGGACCACCCGGTGGAACTGCGCATCGACCTGGACCCGCAGCCGGGAACGGACTTCGCGGATGCTGCCGCCATCGCACCGCTCATGCGCGACGTGCTGGCCGAGGCCGGACTGGAGTCGTGGATCAAAACGAGCGGAAACCGCGGCATCCACCTCTTCTGCCCCATCGAGCCGACGCACGAGTTCCTCGACGTGCGGCACGCCGTGATCGCCGCGGGCCGCGAGCTCGCCCGCCGCGAGCCCGACCGCGTGACGATGAACTGGTGGAAGGAAGAACGCGGCGCGCGCATCTTCATCGACTTCAACCAGGCGAACCGCGACCGCACGATGGCGGGGGCGTACAGCCCGCGGTCGCTCCCGACGGCGACGGTCTCGACCCCCATCACCTGGGACGAGCTGCCCGGCGTCGATCCGCACGCGTTCACCGTGCGGACGGTGCCCGAGCGCGTGCGCACGGTCGGTGACCCGTGGGCCGAGTTCGCCGCGCGGCCGGGGCGCATCGACACGCTGCTGGAATGGTGGGAGCGCGATATCGCCGACGGCCTCGGGGAGCTGCCGTTCCCGCCCGAGTTCCCCAAGATGCCCGGTGAACCGCCGCGGGTGCAGCCCAGCCGCGCCCGCACGCCCGAGTAGCCCGCGTTCCGCCGCTCACGTGTCGCGATCTGTCGCGTGGGGCGACGCTTTGCGCCACGTGAGCGGGTGAGACGGATGCTCACGTGTCGCGATCGGTCGGGTGGGGCGGCGCATTGCGCCACGTGAGTGGGGGAGGCGTGAGCGGAGCGCGCCGGGTCGGACGGATGCTCACGTGTCGCGATCGGTCGCGCGGGGTGGCGCTTTGCGCCACGTGAGCCGGTGAGACGGATGCTCACGTGTCGCGATCGGTCGGGTGGGGCGGCGCTTTGCGCCACGTGAGCGGGTGAGACGGATGCTCACGTGTCGCGATCTGTCGCGTGGGGCGACGCTTTGCGCCACGTGAGCGGGTGAGGCTGATGCTCACGTGTCGCGATTGGTCGGGTGGGGCGACGTATTGCGCCACGTGAGCAGAGGGACGGGCGGCGCGCGCGGCGCGAGTGGAGCGGATGGAGGCGCGCGGGGCCGATAGGGCGAGGCGAAGCGGGTCAGTCCAGGACGTCGGCGAGGTCGTAGGCCGACACCCGGTCGAGCTGGCCGAACGTGCACGACCGCGCGTCGCGGTCGGGGCGCCAGCGCTCGAACTGCACTGTGTGCCGGAACCGCATCCCCTCGAGCTGGTCGTATCGCACCTCGAGCACGCGCTCCGGTCGGAGCGGAATGAACGACACGTCCTTCGCCCCGGAGAAACGCGACCGCTCCGTCTCGGCGCCGGCGGGGGTGCCGTCGGCGTTCCGCTGCACGAGCGGCTCGAGTTCGTCGATCAGCGCGAGGCGCCGCGCATCGGTGAAGGCCGAGACACCGCCGACGTTCCGCAGCATCCCGTCACCGTCGTAGAGGCCGACCAGCAGCGATCCGACGCCCGTCCCGCTCTTGTGCACGCGGTAGCCGAGGGCGACGACGTCGGCTGTTCGGGCGTGCTTGATCTTCCCCATCGTGCGTTTTCCGGGGGAGTAGGGCGCGTCGAGCCGTTTCGCCATGACTCCGTCCAGGCCCGCCCCCTCGAAGTCCGCGAGCCAGCGGCGTGCGAGGCCCGCATCCGCGGTCGCGCGCGTCACGTGCACCGGCGGCGGCACCGACCCGAGCAGGCCGACGAGTTCCGCGCGCCGCGTCGCGAACGGTTCGGGCTGCAGGTCGCGGTCGCCGCGGGCGAGCAGATCGAACGCGATGAGTAACGCCGGAGTCTCGCGTGAAAGCGTCGCCACTCGAGAGGCGGCGGGATGGATGCGCTGGCTGAGGGCCTCCCAATCGAGGCGCTGCGCCCCACTCGGGCCGACCGGGATCACGATCTCGCCGTCGATCAGGCAGGGCTCGGGCAGGATCTCGGGCAGCGCCGCGACCAGCTCGGGGAAGTATCGCGTGAGCGGTTTGGCGCCTCGCGAGCCGAGCTCGACGTTCTCGCCGTCCCACGCCGCGAGCACGCGGAACCCGTCCCACTTCGGCTCGAAGAGGTAGCCCTCCGCATCCGGTACCTGCGGCACCGCCTTGGCGAGCATCGGAGCCGGGATGACGTACCGCACGGGGGGATCCGGATCAGTCGATGGCGGATTCGCGAGGCTTCGGACGCGCCCACCGCGGCGGGGTGTTCGGGCCGTCCCACACCTGGATGATGCCCCAGACGGTCGCGGTGATCGGCACGGCGAGCACCGCACCGACGAGACCGCCGAGCACGGTGCCGACGGTCAGGGCGACCAGGATGACGAAGGCGTGCAACTTCATCGAACGCCCCATCAGGAACGGCTGCAAGAAGTTGCCCTCGAGCTGGTTGACGAGCACCACGACACCGACCACGAACAGCGCGTTGACCCACCCGTTGGCGACGAGCGCGACGAGGGCGGCCAGAATGCCCGCGAGAGTGGCACCGACGATCGGGATGAAGGCGAGAAGGAAGACGAGAACCGCGAGGGGGATGGCGAGCGGCACCTGCAGGATGAGCAGACCGATCAGGATGCCGATCGCGTCGACGAGGGCGACGGTCGCCGTGCCGCGTACATAGGCTCCGAGGACCGAGACCGTCTTGTCGCCGATGCGACGACCGCGGTCGTACTGGCGGCCGCGGAAGGGGCGGAGGAGGAACTCCCACATCCGGGGTCCGTCTTTCAGGAAGAAGAACAGGATGACGACCATCAACACGAGTCCGGTGACGAAGTTCGCAACGACGCTGACGCCGGCGAGCGCTCCCGATCCGAACTGCGAGCTGGTGACGAAGTCGCCCGCCGTGCTCAGCCAGTCATCGATCTGGTCGGAGGTCGGCGCGAAGGGAAGCGTGTTCACCCAGGCGAGCAGCTCTTGCACGCCGGCCTCGGCCTGCGAGTAGAGGTCGTCCCACTGGTCGCGGACCGCCCAGACGATGAGCCAGCTGACGCCGCCCAGCAGCACCACGATCACGAGCAGGGTGGCGACCGTGGCGAGAAGGGAGGGCACGCCGTGCCGCCGCATCCATCCCATGGCCGGCGCGAACGCGGACGCGAAGATCAGCGCGATCACGAGCGGGATCGTCACGACGGTGACCGAGTGGATGGCGAAGAATATCGCCGCAGCCAGCCCCACCACGACGATGATCTGCACGGCCCGGATGGCGAGCGAGCCGAACGAGTCGGCCCACAGGCTCCAGGGTGCGCGGGTGGCCGTCAACTCGACGTCGCGGGAGGTGAGCTGGACTTCTCGGGCGGAGCGGCGGAACAATCCCATGCTGAGACCGTAGCGGTACCCCGCCGCGCTCCCGCCACGGTTGACGACGGCCCCCGCCGCGTGCTCGTCGGCCACGAGACAGCATCTGTGCGGCGAGAAGTTGGTCCGGAGCCGACGTCTCGTGCCGAAACTGCAGTCTCGCGGTCGGTGGGCCGGGCAGCGGATGCGGCCGGTGGGTCAGACGAAGGCGCTGACGCCGGTGATGTCGCGGCCGAGGAGCAGCGCCTGCACGCTCTCGGTGCCCTCGTAGGTGTGGATGGCCTCGATGTCGGCGAGGTGCTGCATGACGCCGTTCTCCAGCAGGATGCCGTTGCCGCCCAGCAGATCGCGCGCGGTCGACGCGATTCGACGCGCGGCGCGGGTGTTGTGGTACTTCGCGAGCGATGCCTGCGTCGGACGCAGACCCCCGGATGCCTCGAGGTCGGCCAGTCGCCGACAGTAGAGCTGCATGGCGGTCAGCTCGTCGAGCATTTGCGTCAGCCGCTCCTGCACCATCTGGAACTTCGCGAGGGGCTTTCCGAACTGCACGCGTTGCTGCGCGTACGACAGCGCCGCCTCGTAGCAGGCGGTCGCGTGCCCGAGCGCCGACCAGGCGACGCCAGACCGGGTGGAGTAGAGAACGATCGAGGCGTCCTTGAAGGTGTGCGCACCGGGGAGCACCGCTTCGGCGGGAAGGCGCACCTCGTCGAACACGATGTGCGCCTGGTGGATGCCGCGGAGCGACCCCTTGCCGGTGATCACCGTGCCGGTGTAGCCGGGCGTGGTCTGCTCGACGAGGAAGCATCGGACGGCGCCGTGCTCGGCCGCATCCGGGTCATCCACGCGGGCCCACACGAACGTGATTCCTCCCGACGCGCCGTTCCCGATCCACTTCTTGGTGCCGCTGAGCACCCACTCCTCGCCGTCGCGGCGGGCGACCGACTCGAGCGAGACCGAATCGGAACCGTGGTCGGGTTCGGTGAGAGCGAAGGCGCCGAGCACCTCGCCGCGAGCGAGCGGTTCGAGCCAGCGGTCCTGCTGCGCGGGGCTGCCGAACAGCGCGAGGGTACGCAGGGCCAGCCCGCCCTGCACGGCCACGATCGTGCCGAGCGAGCCGTCGCCGCGCGAGATCTCCATGTTGACCAGGCCCGCAGCCAGGGGGGAGAAGTGCGTCAGACGAGGGTGCTCGATGCCGTCGTTGTACAGGTCGAGCTCGCCGAGGCGGGCGGTGAGATCGACCGGGTACTCGGCCGCATCCCACGCGTGCGTCATGCGGTCGCCGACCTCGTCGACGAACGCCTTCGCGCGGTCCCAGACGGCGCGATCCGCGGCGGGGATGTCGGCGAACACCGCGTAGTAGTCGGTATCGCGGCGGCCGAGGATGTCGTAATCCGTCACTCGTTCGCCCGGGAAGCTGCCGTCGGTCGTCGGGGTGCTCATGATGCTCCTGGATGCGGCGCGCCGCCGTGGCGCGAACCGGTTCCAGGGTACTCCGCGCGGAACGCGGTGTCTCGCTCCATGGGACGCAGTTTCATCCGGGCGCCGGCCGCGCGTCCGTCAGCCGGGCGTCTCTCGGGCGAAGCCGTGCGCCTCCCGCGCGCCCGTCAGAGCTCGCGCTGCAGCCGCCGGGCGAGCTCGGCGGGCGGCATCCGCCGCGGGAACACAGCCACGACGACCTCGTCCTCGCCCGTGCGAGGGGAGGTGCCCACGCCGAACCGGTCGAGTGCCTCATCGAGCGCGCGCCGGAGCACGGTCACCGGCACCTTCTTTGGCCCGCGGAGCAGCTGGCGCAGGACGTGGTTGTGGACCGCCGTCACGAGCGCAGCGAACCCCACAGCGTCGAGCGGGTCGAGTCCGGGCAAGGACCGGCGGAGGTACTCGTCGAAAAGCCGCTCGTAGCGGAAGACCGTGACGATCTCGCGGTCGCGGAGGGCGGGCACGCCCCGCACGACCGTGTATCGCCGCCGCGCGAGCTCCGGATCCGCGGCGAAATGACGGAAGACCTGCAGCGAGGCCTCGCAGACGGCCTCCCAGGGGTCGGCGTGCTCACCCGACAGGTAGGTGCGGAGGCGCTCGAGGAGCTCCTCGTGGTCGGCGAAGACGACGTCATCCTTGCCGCCGAACTGGCGGAAGAACGTTGACCGGGAGATGCCGGCCGCCTGGGCGATCTGATCGACCGACGTCGCCTCGAAACCCTGCCGGGCGAACAGATCGAGCGCTGCGGCGACGACGTCGTTGCGCGCGGCGGACGGGGACGATGGCTCGCTCATGTGGACAGCAGCCTAGACCCGCGCCGCCCGCCCTCACGCGCAGATCCGGCGTCCGCATCCGCGCCCGTGGCGACGAAGCGGGCGAAACTGCGGTAGTAGGCTGGGTCACTGGTCGTTATCTCGACGTCGAGACGTTTTTGCGTCTGCCCACCCCCTCGTCCCAGCGGAGGACTGCACTGTGGATCTGTACGAGTACCAGGCACGTGACCTATTCGAGAAGTACGAGGTGCCGGTTCTCGCGGGCATCGTCGCCGACACCCCCGAGGAGGTGAAGGCAGCAGCCGAGAAGCTCGGCGGCGTCGTGGTCGTCAAGGCTCAGGTCAAGGTCGGCGGTCGCGGCAAGGCCGGCGGCGTCAAGGTCGCGAAGACCCCCGACGAGGCGTACGAGGCCGCGAAGGCGATCCTCGGACTCGACATCAAGGGCCACATCGTCAAGCGCGTGATGGTGGCCGCCGGTGCGCGCATCGCCCGCGAGTTCTACTTCTCGGTGCTGCTCGACCGCGCGAACCGCTCCTACCTGTCGCTCGCCAGCGTCGAAGGCGGCATGGAGATCGAGGAGCTCGCAGTCGAGCGTCCCGAAGCGCTCGCCCGCATCGAGATCGACCCGATCGAGGGCATCACCCCCGAGAAGGCGCTCGAAATCGCGAAGGCCGGCAACTTCGAAGCGGGTCTCGCCGAGAAGGTCGCCGACGTCTTCGTGAAGCTCTACGCCGTATACAAGGGCGAAGATGCCACGCTCGTCGAGGTCAACCCGCTCGTCGAAACCGAAGAGGGAGACATCGTCGCGCTCGACGGCAAGGTCTCGCTCGATGAGAACGCAGACTTTCGCCACCCGGGCCACGCTGAGCTCGAAGACGCGGATGCGGCCGACCCGCTCGAGGCGAAGGCCAAGGCCAACGACCTCAACTACGTCAAGCTCGACGGTCAGGTCGGCATCATCGGCAACGGCGCCGGGCTCGTCATGTCGACGCTCGACGTCGTCGCCTACGCGGGCGAGAAGCACGGCGGCGTGAAGCCCGCCAACTTCCTCGACATCGGTGGCGGCGCCTCGGCGACCATCATGGCCGCCGGTCTCGACGTCATCCTCGGTGACTCCCAGGTCAAGAGCGTCTTCGTCAACGTCTTCGGCGGAATCACGAGCTGCGTCGCGGTTGCCGAGGGCATCGTGAAGGCCCTCGAGATCCTCGGCGACGCGGCCAGCAAGCCGCTCGTCGTGCGCCTCGACGGCAACCAGGTCGACGAGGGTCGCGCGATCCTCGCCGCTGCCAACAACCCGCTCGTGACCCTCGCCGCCAGTATGGACGAGGGCGCCGACAAGGCCGCCGAGCTGGCGAACGCCTGAGCCCTGAGACTCGAGAAGGACAGAACATGTCGATCTACCTGAACAAGGATTCCAAGGTCATCGTCCAGGGCATCACCGGCGGCGAGGGCACCAAGCACACCGCGCTGATGCTGAAGGCGGGCACGCAGGTCGTGGGTGGCGTCAACGCCCGCAAGGCCGGCACGACCGTCTCGCACACGGGCGCAGACGGCGCCGCCGTCGAGCTGCCGGTGTACGCATCCGTCGCCGAAGCCATCGAGAAGACCGGCGCCGACGTGTCGATCGCGTTCGTGCCCCCCGCCTTCACGAAGGACGCGATGATCGAGGCCATCGATGCCGAGATCCCGTTGCTGGTCGTCATCACCGAGGGGGTGCCGGTGGGCGACAGCGCCGAGGCCTGGGCCTACGCGCAGTCCAAGGGCAACACGACCCGCATCATCGGCCCCAACTGCCCCGGCATCATCACGCCGGGCGAAGCGCTCGTCGGCATCACCCCGGCGAACATCACGGGCAAGGGCCCGATCGGACTCGTCTCCAAGTCCGGCACGCTGACCTACCAGATGATGTTCGAGCTGCGCGACCTCGGGTTCTCGACCGCCATCGGCATCGGCGGCGACCCGATCATCGGCACGACGCACATCGACGCGCTCGCCGCGTTCGAAGCCGACCCCGAGACGAAGGCCATCGTCATGATCGGCGAGATCGGCGGCGACGCCGAAGAGCGCGCGGCCGACTTCATCAAGGCCCACGTGACCAAGCCGGTCGTCGGTTACGTCGCCGGCTTCACCGCGCCCGAGGGTAAGACCATGGGGCACGCGGGCGCTATCGTGTCCGGCTCCGCCGGCACGGCGCAGGCGAAGAAGGAGGCCCTCGAGGCCGCCGGAGTCAAGGTCGGCAAGACGCCGTCCGAGACCGCCGCGCTGATGCGCGAGATCATCCAGGGGCTCTAGGTCCCACCGCCGAGGGGGCGGATGCGGAAGCCGGCGCGAGAGCGTGCGGCACCGCATCCGCCCCCTCGTTTTCCGACCGCTGTCGGGGCGCCCCGCGGTACCCTGAGGCCATGCCGCTAACCGGAGAGTACAAGCCCAGCACGAGCGAGTGGGCCCGCACCCAGGCCGAGAAGTACGAGGCGTCGGGAGGGACCGAGGCGAACGAGCTGCGGGGTGTGCCGATCATCGTGCTCACGACCGTCGGCGCCAAGTCGGGGGCACTGCGCAAGACCGCGCTCATGCGCGTCGAGCACGACGGGGCGTACCTCGTCGTCGCCTCGAAGGGCGGCGCACCGGACGAGCCCGCGTGGGGCGCCAACATCCGCAAGAACTCGCACGTCGAACTGCAGGATGGCGCCGACCGCCGCGACTACACCGCGCGCCTGCTCGAGGACGGCCCCGAGCGCGACGAGTGGTGGAACCGCGCCGCGCGGGTCTGGCCGGACTACAACGAGTACCAGAAGAAGACCGACCGCCAGATCGCGATCTTCGTGCTCGAGCCCCGCGACGCCTGACCGGCACCCGCCCGTCCGCGAGACAGCGCTTTCGCCACGAGACGTCGGTTCCCGACCGACGTCTCGTGGCGCGAATGCAGTCTCGCGGCCGGAAGGCGGTCAGACGCCGAGCACGGCCTCGATCGGGCCCCGGGCGAAGAAGACGACGAAGCCGGCCGCGACGACCCACAGGAGTGGGCTGATCGTGCGGGCGGCACCGGTCAGCGACCGGACCACGACCCAGGCGATGAAGCCCGCGCCGATGCCGTCGGCGATCGAGTACGTCATCGGCATGATGATGACCGTCAGGAACACCGGGATCAGCACCGACGGGTCGGTGAGGTCGACGTGCCGGATCTGGCTCATCATCAGCGCGCCGACGAGCACGAGCGCGGCCGACGCGATCTCGGTCGGGACGATCGTCGTGAGCGGAGTGACGAACATCGCCAGCACGAACAGCGCCCCCGTCACCAGGTTCGCGATCCCCGTGCGCGCGCCCTCGCCGATCCCCGTGCCGGACTCCACGAACACCGTGTTCGATGACGATGAGGTGAGCCCGCCCGCCACGGCGCCGAGGCCCTCGACGACGAGCGCCGAGCGCAGGCGCGGGAAGTTGCCGCGCTCATCGGCGAGTCCGGCCTCACGGCTGAGGCCGGTGAACGTGCCCATGGCGTCGAAGAAGTTCGTGAACAGCAGAGTGAACACGAGCATCGTCGCGGCGAGCACGCCGATGCGGTCGAAGGACCCGAAGCTGACCTGACCGATCAGGCTGAGATCGGGCAGGCTGACGACGGATGCGGGCAGCTCCGGCACGGTGAGCGACCAGCCGCCGGGGTTCACGGTGCCGTCCGCTCCGATGCGCGGGCCGAGGTGCCAGATGGCCTCGACGATGACCGAGAGGACCGTGCCGCTCACGAGCCCGATCAGGAGCGCGCCCTTGACGCGCCGCACCATCAGCACGGCGCTCACGAGCAGCGTCAGCACGAACATGAGGGTCGGGACGGTCGCGATCGAGCCGCCCGTGCCGAGCCCGACCGGGGGAGAGGACAGCCCGGTGGACTGCGCGAATCCGGCGTTGACGAGACCGATGAAGGCGATGAACAGGCCGATGCCGACGGTGATTGCCGTCTTGAGCGCGAGCGGGACGGCGTCGAAGATCCGACGTCGCAGGCCCGTCACCGCCAGCAGCACGATGATCACACCGTTGATCAGGACGAGCCCCATCGCCTCGGGCCAGGTGACCTGACCGACGACGCTCACGGCGAGGAATGAGTTGATGCCGAGGCCCGCCGCGAAGGCGAACGGCAGCCGGGCGACGAGACCGAACAGGATCGTCATGACCCCCGCGGTCAGCGCGGTCGTCGCCGCGACCTGCGCGAACCCGAGCGTATTGCCGGCGACATCCGTTCCGCCGGAGAGGATGATCGGGTTCAGCACGACGATGTAGGCCATCGCCACGAAGGTCACGACTCCGGCGCGCACCTCGCCGCCGATCGTCGCTCCGCGTTCGGTGAGCGCGAAGTAGCGGTCGATGCGGCCTCGGCGGCCGGATGCGGGTGGGGTCTCGGCGGGATGGTTCACAGTCGACGGTTCCTCGTGCACCCAACGACGTTAGTCGCCCGGCGGCGATCCGCGCACCGCGGGCTGTCCCTCCGGTGCGACGCGCCCGGTGTCGGATGCGGAAGTGGGCGCGCCTCGCGTGGGACGCGGGCCCCGCATCCGGTGCTGGGTAGGGTCGATCAGGCATGCACCGCCTTCTCGTCTCCCTGCTCTCCGCGCTCGACGCTCTCGTCGCCGCGGTCGTCGGCGTCGCTGTCGCGGTCGCCCCGCTGATGGTGCTCTGGTTCGTCGTCTTCGGGACTCCCGATCTCGGGGCAATCTGGCAGACGTCGGCGGCCATCTGGCACCTCGGTCACGCCGTCCCGCTCGCGATCACGCTGCCCGCGGAGTACCTGGCGCAGGCCGGCATTGATCCGTCGCTCGCGTCGTTCGTGCTGTCGCTCGCGCCCCTCGGGTTCGCCGCCTTCACGTTCCTGTTCGCCGCGCGCTCCGGCGCCCGAGCAGCTCGGGCCGGCGCGTGGCTGACCGGTGTCGCGACCGGGACCATCGTCTTCACCGCCTTCGCCGTCGGTGTCGCGCTGACCTCCGCCGCGGAGGTCGTGAGCGTGTCGCTGTGGCAGGCCGTGCTCTTCCCCTCGGCGTTCTACGCGTCGGGACTTCTCGCGGGCGCCGTCCGGGTGGCCTGGACCGATGGCGACGAGGGGATCGTGGACAGCATCCGGCTCCGCCTCGACCGGGCGGGCCACGCGTGGCCCGAGGTGCCGGGACTCATCGCCCGGGGTACGGCGCTCGTCGTCACGGCCCTGCTCGGCGCCGGCGCCCTGCTGCTCGCGATCGCGCTCGTCGTGCGTGCCCCGCAGATCGTCGCGCTCTCGCAGTCGGCCAACCTCGACGGCTTCGGCGCCGTCGTGGTCGCTCTCGGGCAGATGCTGTATCTGCCGACGCTCGTGCTCTGGGCGGTCGCGTTCCTCGCCGGTCCCGGTGTCGGGCTCGGAGCGGGGGCGGTGGTGGCCCCCGGCGGCACACAGCTCGGCATCCTGCCCGGCATCCCGGTGCTCGGCGTCCTGCCCGAGTCCTCCTCGCCCTGGCTGCTCGCCCTCGCGCTCCTCCCGGTGGCGGCGGGAGCCGCGGCGGGCTGGGCGGTGCGTTCGCGGCTGTCGCCGCGCGGAAGCTCCGCGGATGCGGAAACCACCGGCATCCTGGTGGCGCTGACCGGGGCGATCGCGCTGTTCTCCGCCCTCGCGGCGGCGCTGCTCGCCGTGCTCGCCACCGGTTCGCTCGGACCGGGCCGCCTCGCCGGCATCGGACCGGATGCGGCCGCGGTCGCGATCGCGATCGGCGTCGAGGTGGGCCTCGGCGCCGGCATCCTGCTGCTCGCCCCGCGCCGCGGCGCAGGCGCGGGACGCGATACCGCGTTCGCCCCGGACGGCGACCGGTCGCGCCGCTAGACTGACCGGGTGCTCACCGTCGCCGTCCTCATCTCCGGCGCCGGCTCGAACCTTCGGGCGCTTCTGGAAGCCGCGGCCGCGGCCGACTTCCCCGCGCGGGTGATCGTCGTCGGCGCCGACCGTGAAGCCGATGGTCTGGCGCACGCGGAGGCCTTCGGCATCCCGAGCTTCGTCGTTCCGTGGCCCGGCGCCGCCGAACGCGAGGCGTGGGGGGCGGAGCTCGCCAGCCAGCTCGAGGTGTGGAATCCGGATCTCGTCGTGCTCTCGGGGCTCATGCGCCTGCTGCCCGGGGCGGTCGTCGAACGCTGGTCTCCGCGCATGATCAACACGCACCCGGCGTACCTTCCGGAGTTTCCCGGTGCCCACGCTGTCCGCGACGCGATGGTCGCGGGCGTGGCCGAAACCGGCGCGAGCGTCATCGTGGTCGACGACGGCGTCGACACCGGTCCTATCCTCGCCCAGGAGCGCGTCGCCGTGCTGCCGGGCGACGACGAGCACGCGCTCCACGAGCGCATCAAGCCCGTCGAACGGCGTCTGCTGATCGACGTCGTGCGCCGGATCGCCGTCGGCGACCTCGACCTCGCCGCATCCGTTCTCTGACCGACACCCTTTCCCCACCGAGGAGTCCCATGGCCGGGCCCAGCCACGATCCGTCCCTTTACCGTCACCGCGACACCGTCCCGGTGCGCCGCGCACTCGTTTCGGTGAGCGACAAGACCGACCTGTTGACGCTGGCCGAGAGCCTGTCCGCCGCCGGTGTCGAGATCGTCTCCACGGGGTCCACGGCCTCGACGATCCGCGACGCCGGGTTCGCGGTCACGGATGTTTCGGCGGTCACGGGGTTCCCCGAGTCGCTCGATGGTCGGGTGAAGACGCTGCACCCCGGGGTGCACGCGGGCCTCCTCGCGGATCTGCGTCTGGAAAGCCACGAGCACCAGCTCGGCGAGCTCGGCATCGCGGCGTTCGAGCTCGTCGTGGTGAACCTCTACCCGTTCGTGGAAACCGTGGCATCCGGCGCCGAGGGCGACGCGGTCGTCGAGCAGATCGACATCGGCGGCCCCGCGATGGTGCGTGCGTCGGCGAAGAACTACGCGAACGTCGCGATCGTGGTCTCGCCGGAGTCCTACCCGGCGATCATCGAGTCGATCGCGGCGGGTGGCACGACGCTCGCGCAGCGGAAGGAACTCGCCGCGCGCGCCTTCGCGCACACCGCGGGCTACGACCGGGCGGTGGCGACCTGGTTCGCCGAGGGCACGCTCAACGGCGACTCCGAACTGCCCGCGCACCTCACGATCGGGGCCGAGCGCCTCGAGACGCTGCGCTACGGCGAGAACTCGCACCAGCGCGCCGCGATCTACACCCGCAGCGGCGGCCACGGCATCGCCCAGGCCACCCAGTTGCAGGGCAAAGAGATGTCGTACAACAACTACGTCGACGCGGATGCGGCGTTGCGCGCCGCGTTCGACATGGTCCAGCCCGCGGTCGCCATCATCAAGCACGCGAACCCCTGCGGCATCGCGGTGAGCGCGCCGAACGCTCTCGACCCGATCGCGAGCGCGCACCTGCGTGCCCACGAGTGCGACCCGGTGTCGGCCTTCGGCGGCGTCATCGCCGCGAACCGCACCGTCACGCTGAAGATGGCGGAGAACCTGCGCGACATCTTCACCGAGGTCATCGTCGCGCCGGACTTCGAGCCCGAGGCCCTCGAACTCTTCCGGCTGAAGAAGAACCTGCGCGTGCTGCAGCTGCCCGCCGACTGGCAGCAGGAGCGGTTCGATGTGCGCCTCGTCTCGGGCGGTCTGTTGCTGCAGGATGCCGACCGCTTCCCCGACGACATCGAGTCGGTCGCGAAGAACTGGGAACTCGTGGCCGGCGAACGCCCGGCCGACGAAGACATGACCAACCTGATCTTCGCGTGGAAGGCGTGCCGCGCGGTGAAGTCGAACGCGATCGTGCTCGCCCAGAACTCCGCCACCGTCGGCATCGGGATGGGACAGGTCAACCGGGTCGACTCCTGCCGCCTCGCGGTCGAACGCGCCGGCGACCGCGCGCGCGGGTCGGTGGCCGCATCCGACGCCTTCTTCCCGTTCTCGGACGGCCCGCAGGTGCTCGTCGACGCGGGCATCTCGGCGATCATCCAGCCCGGCGGATCCGTGCGCGATGAGGAGACCATCGCGCTCGCCCGCGAGCACGGCGTCACAATGTTCTTCACCGGCGAGCGGCACTTCTACCACTGAGCACCGCGGGCGCGTGTGAAGAACCTGGTCGGAGCGCGTGCTCCGACCCGGTTCTTCGTTCTCAGGCGGCCGGCCGCCCGTAGGTCTCGAGAAAGCGGAGCCACACTTCGCTGAGCGTGGGATAGGCGGGCACGGCGTGCCAGAGTCGGGCGATCGGCACTTCGCCGACGATCGCGATTGTGGCGGCATGCAGCAGTTCGGCGACCTCGGACCCCACGAACGTGACGCCGATCAGTACCTGGCGGTCCTCGTCGACGATCGCGCGCGCGGTGCCGACGTAGTCATCGCTGAACGTGGAGGCGCCGGCGACCCAGGAGAGGTCGTAATCGAGCGTGCGGATGCGGCGCCCGGCCTTCTGCGCGGCCGCTTCCGTGAGGCCGACCGAGGCGACCTCGGGGTCGGTGAAGGTGACCTGCGGCACGCTGTCGTGGTCAGCCGTCGCGACGTGCGTGCCCCAGGGCGCGTCGTCGACCGTGCCGCCGGTGGCTCGTGCGGCGATGACGTCGCCCGCGGCGCGCGCCTGGTACTTGCCCTGGTGGGTGAGGAGAGCGCGGTGGTTGACGTCACCGACGGCGTACAGCCAGTCCGAGCCGTGCACGCGCATCGTGTCGTCGACCTCGAGCCAGGTGCCCGGCTCCAGCCCGATGCTCTCGAGCCCGAGATCGTCGGTGCGCGGGAGGCGACCCGTCGCGACGAGCACTTCCGCGGCGCGCACGGTCTCGCCGCTCGAGAGTGTCAGTTCGGCCGTGTCTCCCTCACGACGCGCCTCGGTGACCTCGGCGCCGAGGAGCAGCGTGACCCCGCGCTCGCGCAGCGCGTCACCGACGAGCGTGCCGGCGAACGGCTCCATCCCGCCGAGCAGCGACCCGCGTACGACGAGCGTCACCGACGCGCCGAGGTCGCTGTACGCGTTCGCCATCTCGGCCGCCACTACTCCGCCGCCGATGATGGCGAGACTCTCCGGCACCTGCTCGGCGCTGGTCGCCTCGCGACTGGTCCACGGCGAGATCTCGGCGAGTCCGGGGGTGTCGGGCAGCAGAGCGGAACTGCCGGTGCAGACCGCGACCGCGTGGCGGGCGATGAGCTCGGTCACGCCGCCATCTGCCGAGGCGACGCTCACCCGCTTCTCGCCGACGATCCGCCCGTGACCGCGCACGAGATCGATCCCGGCGCCCTGCAGCCACTCCACCTGCGAGGAGTCGTTCCACGAGTGCGTCAGGGTGTCGCGGCGTCGCAGCACACCGGCGACGTCGACGTCTCCGGTGACCGCTTGCTTCGCTCCGTCGACGGCCCGCGCGGCGCGAAGTGCCGAGCCCGCTCGCAGGAGCGCTTTCGAGGGCATGCACGCCCAGTACGAACATTCGCCGCCGACCAGTTCGCTCTCGACGATGACCGCCGTGAGTCCGCGTTGCACCGCGCGATCGGCGACGTTCTCGCCCACCGGGCCCGCCCCGATCACAATCAGGTCGTACGTGCGGGTGGCGGATGCTCCGGATGCGGCGTCGGTCATGCCGCGACGCTATCTCGTTCCGGTCACCGGGCGCGAGGGCTTGCGGACCCCGCGGGACGGCCCCCGGCGTGCCGCGCTGCCGTGTCCGAAAACCGCGAGCGGGTGGCGCCGGCGCGTGTCAGGCTGAGTGCATGCCCCTCGCCGCACTGTCGTTCGACGAACGCTATCGCGCCATCCATTCGCGCGATGCGCGGTTCGACGGCCAGTTCGTGACCGCCGTTCGCACGACCGGTATCTACTGCCGTCCGAGCTGCCCGGCCCGCACCCCGCTGCCCGCGAACGTCACGTTCTACCCGACCAGCGCAGCCGCCCACGAAGCGGGGTACCGCGCGTGCAAGCGCTGTCTTCCGGAGGCTGCACCGGGTTCGCCGGAGTGGGACCTCCGCGCCGACGTCGCCGGCCGGGCGATGCGGCTCATCGCCGACGGAGTCGTCGAACGCGACGGGGTTCCCGGCCTCGCGCAGCGGCTCGGATACTCGTCGCGGCATCTCACGCGCGTGCTCACCGCGGAACTGGGGGCGGGGCCC
Source organism: Microbacterium sp. cx-59 (assembly GCF_020805625.1). Taxonomy (NCBI): domain Bacteria; kingdom Bacillati; phylum Actinomycetota; class Actinomycetes; order Micrococcales; family Microbacteriaceae; genus Microbacterium; species Microbacterium sp. cx-59. The sequence continues at coordinate 9,359 of NZ_JAJHGO010000006.1, read as the reverse complement.
CTCGCCCTCGCCCGCGCCCACCGCGCGCACACGGCACGGATGCTGCTCGTCGGCACCGACCTGCCCGCCTCCGAGGTCGCCTTCTCGGCGGGCTTCGCCAGCATCCGCCAGTTCAACGAGACGGTGCGCGAGGTCTTCGGGATGACCCCGCTCGCCCTCCGCGCGCGGCGTCGCGGCGAACATCACGCCGAGTCCGGCACGATCGAGCTGGTGCTCGCGCACCGGGGGCCGATCGACCTCGACGGTGTCTTCGGCTGGATGGACGTCCGCGCCGTCGCGGGCACCGAGACGGCCACCCCCGACTCCTTCGCCCGCACCCTCCGCCTCGCGAGCGGCACCGCGTGGTTCGAGGTGCGCCGCACGCCCGACGCCCTGCGGCTGCGGACGCGGCTGACGCGCCTGTCGGACCTGCCCCAGCTGCTCACGCGCGTGCGCCGGCTGTTCGACCTGGATGCCGACCCGACCGCGGTCGATGACGCACTCGCCCGCCACCCGGAACTCGCCGCCCACGTGCGCGCCGTGCCCGGGATCCGCGTGCCCGGCGCCGCCGATCCGCACGAGATGCTGATCCGCGCGATGGTCGGGCAGCAGATCACGGTCGCCGCCGCGCGCACCGCGTTGAACGCGCTGACGGATGCGCTCGGCGAGCGGGTACCCGCGCACGCCGGCACGGACCGGCTGTTCCCGACGATGGCCGCGATCGCGGCGCACGGCGCGGACGTGCTCCGCGGGCCGGGTGCCCGCATCCGCGCGATCACGGGCGCCGCCGCCGCGCTCGCCGACGGAACCCTGACCCTCGACGCGGGCGACGATGCACAGGAGCAGCGCGCGCGACTGCTGGCGATGCCGGGCATCGGGCCGTGGACCGCGGACTACGTGCGGATGCGGGTGACGGGGGACCCCGACGTCTTCCTCCCGGGCGACGTGGCCGTCCGTGCCGGCGGCGCGCGGCTCGGCCTCCCCGCCGACCCCCGGGGCATCGCGGCCTGGGCCGAGCGCGGAGCACCCTGGCGGAGTTACCTCACGGCGCACCTGTGGCGCGCCGCCGCGGCGCCAGGGGCGGCGGCCCCTCGCCCGGCGGCGCGGAAGAGGACCGCAGTCGTCGGACCGGACGCCGCCGATGCGCCACATCCGTCCCACAAGTTCACATTTGCCCCAGCGGTCCGACGACTCGCGACCACCCCCACCCAGGAGACGCCATGACCGCCCTCATCGAGACCATCGACACCCCCGACGGGCCCTTCACCGCGCTCGTCGACGACCGCCAGCGCGTGCTCGCGTCGGGGTGGACGGCCGATCGTGAGGTCGTCCTCGGCCGGCTGCGCGCGGCGGCGCGGCCCGCGGAGGCCCGGGACGGCACGGTCGAGGCCATGGAGGCCGTGCGCGCCTACTACGCGGGCGACGTGACGGCGATCGACGACGTCGCGGTGCACCAGGTCGGCACGGTCGGTCAGCTCGCCGGGTGGCGCGCGCTGCGGAGCATCGCGCCCGGCGCGCCGCTCACCTACACGGAGTTCGCGATCGCCCTGGGCTCTCCGCGGGCGGTGCGGGCGGCCGCATCCATCTGCGCCCGGAACGCACCCGCGCTGTTCGTGCCGTGCCACCGCGTGCTTCGCACCGGGGGAGCGCTCGGCGGCTTCGCCTGGGGGCTCGACGTCAAGCGCAGCCTTCTCGACCGCGAGCGCGGCGAGCGCGGCGAGCTCGTCTTTCCGCGGACGACTTGAGCGGCGAGGGCGTCGTGCGGCGGACGGTCTGAGCGCGGCGAGCACCGTCCCGGGAAGGGTGTGGCGCTCGCGCGTGTTGCATCCAGCGAATCCACAGGCATATTCTGGAGGGCTGCTCTCCCTCCGCATGCGCCCCGCCGATCGCGGGGCTCCGGACCTGCGCCACGCACCCCCCCCCAGGAACCATGACACCCTCTTCCACGCTCTCCACTCCGCGCGCCCTCGCGCGGTTGCTTCCGTTCGCGCGCCCCGTGCTCCCGCGGCTCATCCTCGGCGCGGTCAGCGCCCTGGCGGCCAGCATCGTCGCGCTCATGATCCCCCTCGTCCTCGAGGGCGTCGTCGGCGGCCCGATCGCTTCGGGCGACCCCGGCCAGATCCTGTGGGGCGCGATCGCGGTCCTCGCCCTGGGATTGGCGGAGGCGATCCTCGTGTGGGCGCGGCGCTGGTTCGTGCTCGCGCCCTCGACGCACATCGAGTACGAGCTGCGCACCGGGTTCTACCGACGGCTGCAGCGTCTCCCGGTCTCGTTCCACGACCGCTGGCAGTCCGGACAGCTGCTGAGTCGCATGATGCAGGACATCAGCCTCATCCGCCGCTGGCTCGCGTTCGGCCTCATCCTGCTGGTCGTCAACGTGCTCACGATCGCCATCGGCACCGTGCTGCTGTTCCAGTGGCACTGGCTGCTCGGTGTGATCTTCCTGATCTTCTCCGCGCCGCTCTGGTACGCCGGCTTCCACTTCGAGAAGCAGTACGGCACGCTCGCCCGGCAGAGTCAGGACCAGGCCGGCGATCTGGCGACCTCGGTCGAGGAGAGCGTGCACGGCATCCGCGTGCTGAAGGCCTTCGGTCGGGGCGGGCACGCGCTGGCGAAGTTCACCCGTCAGGCCGAGACGCTGCGTCAGACCGAGCTCCGCAAGGCTCGGGCGATCGGGCAGATCTGGTTCTGGCTCGTGCTGCTGCCGGAGATCGCCTTCGCGTTCTGCTTGGGCGCCGGCATCGTGCTCGCCAGCCTCGGTGAGCTCTCGGTCGCGCAGCTGTTCGCCTTCTTCGCGATGGCGACCGTGCTGCGGTGGCCGATGGAATCCATCGGCTTCCTCTTCTCCTTCATGCTCGACGCCCGCACGGCCACCGACCGTATCTACGAGGTGTTCGACGAGGAGAACACGATCGTCGATCCGGCCGCGCCGAAGACGATCCCGACGGCGCGCGGGCGACTCGTGTTCGAGGACGCGCACTTCCGCTATCAGGATGCGCCCGAGACGCAGCGCGACCTCCTAGACGGGGTCGACCTCGCGCTCGAGCCGGGCGAGACGATGGCTCTCGTCGGTCTCACGGGTTCCGGCAAGACCACCCTCACGACGCTCCCCGCGCGGCTCTACGACGTGACGGGCGGTCGGGTCACGCTCGACGGCGTCGACGTCCGCGACCTGACCCTCGAAGAGCTCCGCACCCATGTGGCGATGGCGTTCGAGGACGCGACGCTCTTCTCCGCGAGCGTCCGCGAGAACGTGCTGCTCGGTCGGGACGACCTCGATCCGACCTCGCCGGAGGGCGAGCGGGTGATGCGCGAGGCGCTCACGATCGCGCAGGCCGGCTTCGTCGACGAGCTTCCCCGTGGCGTCGACACCGTCATCGGCGAGGAGGGCCTGAGCCTCTCCGGCGGCCAGCGCCAGCGCCTCGCCCTCGCCCGTGCGGTCGCGGCGCGCCCGGCCGTGCTGGTGCTCGACGACCCGCTGTCGGCCCTCGATGTCGACACCGAGGCGCTCGTGGAAGAGGCGCTTCGTCGCGTGCTCGCCGAGACCACCGCGCTCATCATCGCCCACCGCCCCTCGACGGTCGCGCTCGCCGACCGCGTCGCGCTCATGGAGCACGGCCGGGTCACCGCGGTCGGCACGCATTCCGAGCTCATGCGCACCTCGGACCACTACCGCTACGTCATCTCCAGTCTCGACAGCGATGACGCGGATGCAGCCCACGAAGGAGTCGCGTCATGACGACCGTCACCGGAACCGGCGGAGAAGACCGCTCCGACTACACGCGTGAAGAGAGCCGCCACATCCGGCGCCGGTCGCTGCGCCTGCTCGGCTCGCTCGTGACACCGCTGCGCGGGCATCTGATCCTCGCGGCGCTCGTGCTCGTCGTCTCGACGGCGCTCCGTGTGATCGGCCCGGCACTCATCGCCTACGGCATCGACACGGCGCTTCCCGGGGTGATCGACCGGATGGACTGGATGCCGGCGATCGGCGTGTTCGCCGTGTACCTCGTGTCCGCCATCGGCGGGGCGGGGCTCATCGGCTGGTACGTGGTCGTCGCCGCGCGGCTCACCCAGGCGGTCATGATGGACCTCCGCACGCGCATCTTCCGGCACACGCAGCGACTCAGCCTCGAGTTCCACGAGTCGTACACCTCGGGCCGCATCATCTCGCGCCAGACGAGCGACCTCGACACCATCCGCGAACTGCTCGACGGCGGGCTGAACGAACTCGTCTCGGGTGTGCTCTACGGCGGGTTCACCCTCGTCGCGCTGCTTCTGCTCGACTGGGAGAGCGGCGCCGTCCTCGTGATCATGGGCGTGCCGCTGTGGCTGCTCATGCGGTGGTTCTACCGGCGGTCCCAGGTCGTGTACCGCGAGTCGCGGGTCGTGAGCGCGAAGGTCATCGTGCAGTTCGTCGAGAGCATGACCGGCATCCGCGCGGTGAAGGCGTTCCGCAAGGAGCCGCGCAACGACGAGGCCTTCGGCGAGCTGTCGGGTCAGTACCGTGATGTGAACATGCGCTCGATCAAGCTGTTCGGCACGTTCGAGCCGGCCCTCATGGCGATCTCGGCGGCGACGCTCGCGCTCGTGATCCTGTGGGGCGGGCTCCGTGTCTCGAGCGGCGAGCTGGAGGTCGGTGTGCTGCTGGCCGCGGTGCTGTACGTGCGCAACTTCTTCTCGCCGCTGCAGGAAGTGGCGATGTTCCTGAACTCGTACCAGTCCGCCGCCGCCGCGCTCGAGAAGGTGTCGGGCGTGCTGGAGGAGGAGCCGTCGGTGCCCGATCCGGTGACGCCGGTCGACCTGCGTTCGGCCCGCGGCGCCATCGGGTTCGACGATGTCGAGTTCGGGTACGGCGACGGCCGGGTCGTTCTGCCGGGCTTCTCACTCGACGTTCCCGCGGGGCAGACCATCGCCCTCGTGGGCACCACGGGCGCGGGGAAGACGACGCTCGCGAAGCTGGTGTCGCGCTTCTACGACCCGACCGCGGGGCGCGTGACGCTCGATGGCGTGGACCTTCGGGAACTGCATCCGAAGGATCTGCGGCGCGCGATCGTCATGGTGACGCAGGAGGCGTACCTGTTCAGCGGAACGGTCGCCGACAACATCGCGCTCGGCAAACCCGACGCCACCTTCGAGGAGATCCAGCGGGCGGCGCGGGCTGTCGGCGCCGAGCAATTCATCGAGGCGCTGCCCGACGGGTACGACACCGACGTGAACAAGCGCGGCGGCCGGGTGTCGGCGGGGCAGCGTCAGCTGATCTCGTTCGCCCGCGCCTTCCTCGCCGATCCGGCCGTGCTGATCCTCGACGAGGCGACCGCGTCGCTCGACATCCCGAGCGAGCGGCTCATCCAGGAGGCGCTGCAGACCCTGCTCGCCGACCGCACGGCCATCATCATCGCCCACCGGTTGTCGACCGTCGCGATCGCCGACCGGGTGCTCGTCATGGAGCACGGTCGCATCATCGAGGACGACACCCCGGCCACCCTCATCGCCGGAACCGGTAAGTTCGCCCAGTTACACGCGGCCTGGCGGGCCTCGCTGGTCTGAGGTGCGTCACCGCCCGTTCAACCGGGCGGCGTAGCGTCGCGCGCGTGCCCCTGCCGCATCCGCCTCCGACCGTCGCCGCGCGCGGTGGGCTCCGGTGGTCGCGCGTGGCGGGTGGGCTCGTGATCGTGACGGCGCTGTGCGTGGCCGGGGCGGTGCTCGTTCGTCCGACAGACGTGGGCCCGGGCGCGGCTCCGGCCGCCGTGCCGGTCGTGTCGGCTGCCGTCGCGCCGGTGGCGGAGGCGTTACCGGCGGGGGAGGCCGCGGCGGGAGCTGCCGCCACGGTGGAGAGCGTCTCGGTCGTCGTCGCGCCGGATGCCGGGTGGGTCGAGGCGACGGCCGCGCGCACGGGGATCCCGGTGCGCGCGCTCGCGGCCTACGTGCGCGCCGATCTCGTGATCGATGCCGAACAGCCCGGATGCGGAATCGGGTGGAACACGATCGCCGGGATCGCGGCGATCGAATCCGATCACGGTCGGCACGGCGGTGCGGTGCTCGGGGCCGATGGGTACTCGACCCCGACGATCCGCGGCGCGGCGCTGGACGGCCGCGGGGTCGCGGCGATCCCCGACACCGACGGGGGAGCGTGGGACGGGGATGCGGTCTGGGATCGCGCGGTCGGACCGCTCCAGTTCATCCCCGCCACGTGGAGCACCTGGGGCGACGACGGGAACGGCGACGGCGCGGCGGATCCGAATCAGATCGACGACGCGGCCCTCGCGGCGGCGCGCTACCTGTGCGCGTCGGGTGAGATGACGACGGTCGGCGGATGGCGCGCCGCGGTGTTCAGCTACAACCATCTCGACGTCTACGTCGACGATGTGGCTCGTGTCGCGCAGCAGTACGGGGCGTCCGGCTGAATCCCGGCGGCAGGATCAGATCCGGATGCGGGCGACGATCTCGCCGAACTCGGTCTCATCGAACGGCTCGAACCCGACGCTCCGGAAGAACATCTCCGGACCCTCTTCGCCGGCTTCGTAGATGACGTCGACATGGTCCATGCCGCGCTCGCGCGCCTCGGAGATCAGGCTGTCGACGGCGAATCGTCCGACGCCGCGGCGCTGTTCGTCCGCGTCGACGTTGATGCGCCAGAGGACGGAGCGGAAATGCTCGTTCGATGAGTCCGCATCCAGGTTCGCGCTCACGAAGCCCACGACCTCGTCGCCGTCGAGCACGACGCGCTGCCAGGTGGTGCGCGGGTCGACCACGGTGGCCGCGACTCCGTAACTGACCGGGGCGAGGAACTGTTCCTGCCCGGGCTTGAGGGACAGCGTGTTCACGGCGACGATCGTCGCGGCGGAGAGCTCTTCGAGGCGCAGTTCCGTCATACCCACAGGCTAGCGCGCACGGCTCCCTCCCCGAAGGGATCGGACCGTGCATTACCGCGCGCCGCGTTCGCGCGCGCCGACAGAGGCGGAAAACTATCTTGACGTCGAGATAGTTTTCGGCCGTGGGGTAGGCTGAACGCACACCCCTGATCGCTTGACGGAGAGACGACACGTGCCTGATTCGACCATCATCTACACGCACACCGATGAGGCTCCGGCGCTCGCCACCGCCTCGTTCCTACCCATCGTCCAGGCGGTCGCCGGGCAAGCGGGTGTGCACATCGAAACGCGCGACATCTCGCTCGCCGGACGCATTCTCGCCGCGTTCCCGCAGCGCCTGACGCCCGAGCAGCTCGTCGGCGACTCGCTCGCCGAGCTCGGCGGTCTCGCGACCCTTCCCGAGGCCAACATCATCAAGCTGCCGAACATCTCGGCATCCATCCCGCAGCTGAAGGCCGCGATCGCGGAGCTCCAGGCGCAGGGTTACGACGTGCCGAACTACCCCGACGAGCCGTCCTCGCTCGATGAGAGCAACATCCGCGCGCGTTACGACCGCATCAAGGGCTCCGCCGTGAACCCGGTGCTGCGCGAGGGCAACAGCGATCGCCGTGCGCCGCTGTCGGTGAAGAACTACGCGCGCAACCACCCGCACCGCAACAAGCCGTTCCCGGCGGGTTCGAAGACGCGGGTCGCGACCCTCGGCCACGACGACTTCCGCTCGAACGAGACCTCGTGGGTCAGTGACGACGACGACGTGCTCGCCATCCAGCACGTCGCGGCCGACGGCACCGTCACCGAACTGAAGTCGGGCATCAAGGTGCTCCCCGGCGAGATCGTCGACGCCACGTTCCTCTCGGCCGCAGCGCTCGACGCGTTCCTCGCCGAGACGCTCGAGGCAGCGAAGGCCGACGACGTGCTCTACTCGGTGCACCTGAAGGCGACGATGATGAAGGTCAGCGACCCGATCATCTTCGGACACGTGGTCGAGGCGTACTTCGCCGACGTGTTCGCGAAGTACGGCGAGGTGCTCGCCGCAGCGGGCCTCACCCCCGACAACGGACTCGGCTCGATCCTCGCCGGGCTCTCGTCGATCGAGCAGGGCGAAGAGATCGCCGCGGCGATCACCGCCGACCTCGCGAACGGTCCGCGGCTGTCGTACGTCAACTCCGACAAGGGCACCACCAACCTGCACGTCCCCTCCGACGTCATCGTGGATGCCTCGATGCCGGCCCTCGTCCGCAACGGCGGAAAGCTGTGGGGCGTCGACGGCGGCGAGGACGACACCCTCGCCGTGATCCCCGACTCCTCGTACGCCGGTGTCTACCAGGCGGTCATCGACGACGTGATCGCGAACGGTCCGCTGGACCCGGCGACGATCGGTTCCGTGTCGAACGTGGGCCTCATGGCGCAGGCGGCCGAGGAGTACGGCAGCCACGACAAGACCTTCGAGATCGCCGCTCCCGGCGTCGTGCAGGTGCGCACGTCCGCCGGCGATGTCGTGCTCGAGCACCACGTCGAGAAGGGCGACATCTGGCGGGCGACGCAGACGAAGGACATCGCGGTGCGGGACTGGGTGAAGCTCGCGGTGACCCGAGCGCGCGCCACGGGCGTTCCGGCCGTGTTCTGGCTCGACGAGACCCGCGCGCACGACGCGCAGCTCATCGCGAAGGTCACGCGCTACCTCGCCGACCACGACACCGACGGTCTCCAGCTCGAGATCCTGCCTCCCGCCGAGGCGACCCTGTTCTCGCTGGAGCGGATGCGGCGCGGCGAAGACACCGTGTCGGTCACCGGCAACGTCCTCCGCGACTACCTGACCGATCTGTTCCCGATCCTCGAGGTCGGCACGAGCGCCAAGATGCTCTCGATCGTTCCTCTTCTCGCGGGCGGCGGACTGTTCGAGACCGGCGCGGGCGGCTCCGCCCCCAAGCACGTGCAGCAGCTGTTGTCGGAGGACTACCTCCGCTGGGACTCGCTGGGGGAGTTCTTCGCCCTGGCGGCCTCGCTCGAGCACTACGCGACTTTCACCGGCAACGCGAAGGCGAAGGTGCTCGCCGACACGCTGGATGCGGCGACCGGCACGTTCCTCGAGAACGACAAGTCGCCCGGCCGCGCGCTCGGCACGATCGACAACCGCGGCAGCCACTTCTACCTCGCCCTGTACTGGGTGCGGGAACTCGCCGCCCAGACCGCGGACGCCGAGCTCGCGTCGGCCTTCGCTCCTCTTGCTGAGAAGCTCACGGCGAACGAAGACACGATCGTCGCGGAACTCGTGGCGGTGCAGGGCGCGCCCGTCGAGATCGGCGGCTACTACCACCCCGACGCCGAGCTCGTGACGGCCATCATGCGGCCGTCGGCCACGCTGAACGGGATCATCGACGCGATCGGCTGATCACCGGAAACGACGGGGGGGGGGGGGGGGGGGCCCCCCCCCCCCCCCCCGGGGGGGGGGGGGGGGGGGGGGGGGGGGCCCCCGGGGGCGGGGGGGGGCCCGCCGCAACCAACATA
>NZ_JAJHGO010000005.1:0-148885 GCF_020805625.1 Microbacterium sp. cx-59 | reverse complement strand
GTTCGTCGTGTGCTCTGGGGGGGGGGGGCCCCCCCCCCCCCCCCGGGGGGGGGGGGGGGCCCCCCCCCCCCCCCCCCCCGTCGTTCGGTCTCGCTCAGTGGTGAACGGAGACCTCGGTGCCGTTGGGTGCCCAGTCGAACACGAACTTCGCCTGCGACACCGGCATGTTGACGCAGCCGTGGCTCATCGGGTTGCCGAAGTTGTTGTGCCAGTAGGCGCCGTGGAAGCCCACGTCCGGCGCGAAGTAGGTCACCCAGGGGACGTCCTTCGTGCAGTAGGCCGAGGTCGGGCCGCACCCCATGTCTTGCATGGACACGTGGGCGAAGACCTCGAAGTTGCCGGTGGGCGTCGCGGTGCCCGGAAGACCCGACGAGACCGCCCAGCTCTGCACGACCTGGTCGTTCTCGTAGAGAACCGCGCGCTGCGTGGAGAGGTTCACATCGATGTGCCGGTACAGCGCCGTCGTCTGGAACGGTGTTTCTGCGACGGTGAGGCGGTAGGCGGCGTCGCCGCCGGCGAGCTGCGCGGCGAACGCGCTCGCGATGCTCGAGGTGTCGCCGAGGCTGCGTCCGGCCAGGCCCGCGGTGAGTTCCTTGAGGGTTTCGCCCGCGGAGTTGGTGACCACCGTGGCGTTGACCGGCGCGCGGTCGACGAGGCCCGGGAGCGTGTCGACGGTCGCCTGGATCGCGCCGGCATCCGCCGCGAGGGCGATGTCGCCGTCGACGTCCGACACGGTGAGCCAGGATGCGGCGACCGCGCGGTCGACCGGCACGGTGCGCTCGTCGCCGACGTAGAAGCCGACCGTGTCGAGCAGGCCGTTCAAGCGCCCGACGGCGGCATCGGCCTCGGGCGTCGTGACCGCGGCTTCGACCGGGACGACCGTCGCGTCGATGCGCGCGGTGCCCGCTCCGCTCGTGAAGGCGTCTTCCAGAGCCGCACGGACGGTCGCGAGGTCGAGCCCCGCGCCCTCGGCGGCCGGCGTCGTGACGTAGGAGGCGGATGCAGCGTCGAAAGCGACCGTCGCGTCGACCGGGTCGACGTAGGCCGCGCCCGCGGCAGAGCGCAACGACTCTTCCGCCTGCGTCGCGTCGATGGCCACGTCGGCGTCGATCGGCGCCGAGTTCCACTGGGTCACGTTCCACATCGGGTGCGCGGCGAACGCGGCTTCGGCGAGGGCCCGAGCGTCGACCGTCGCGCCGAGGTCGGCTCCCGTGACGGTGGCGACTCCGTCGGCGGTCTCGAGCTCGACGGTCGTTCCGGCCAGGCGCGCCTGGAGGGCGTCGGCAGCGGCGCCCACCGTGAGGCCGCCGACCGGGACTCCGGCGACCGCCGTTCCGGGGGCGATGAGGATGAGGGAGAGCACGGCGGCCGCAGCCGCGACGACGCCGCCGGGGATGCCGAGCCAGAGTCCGAGGTGCCGCTTCTTCGCGGCCGGCTCTTCCGGTGCCCAGGCATAGGTGGGCGCATCGATATCGCCCGAGTCGCCACCCTGGGGCGAAACGGACGTGTCGGTCTGCGGCGTCGGGCCGGTCACGAGATCGGTCACGCGCTCACCCCCTGCGAGTCATGTGTCTTCTCATGGTACGCGACCGCTCGGGCGTGTCGGCAACGATCCGGTCTCGACTGCGGCGCATCTCGATCGTGCGTCCGAAGGTAACGGTCATGTAAAACCGGGTGCCGGTGGTTGCGTTCGATTTGTTTGTAAGGTCTACTAACAAACATGACTGCATCGGAAGTGCAGCGCGGCTCTTCCTCCTCGGGTTCCGCGCACCCTCGCACCGACCTCGCCTCCCTCCCGGCCACCGGCCGTGCCCGACGGGGTGCCGCGAAGGTGCTGCCGGAGCACGCCCGCGGCCACAACCGCTCGCTCGTGCTGCAGACGCTGTTCCACGCCGGAGCCATGAGCCGGGCCGATCTCTCTCGGGAGACCGGCCTCACCCGCGTCACCATCTCGGACCTCGTCGCCGAGCTCATCACCGACGGCTTCATCACCGAGAAGGGGCCGCGGGAGTCCGCCCGCCCCGGCAAACCCGCGATCCTCGTGGACGTGGACCGCACCGGCCACCGCATCGTCGGCATCGACCTGTCGGGCAACGACGTCTTCATCGGCGCCATCCTCACCCTCGACGGCGACATCGTCGCGCGGCGCGAGGTGCCGCATCCGTCCGACGCGGCCAACGTGCTCGACACCGTGATCGATCTCGCCCGCGCCCTCGTGGCGGACGCCCACGAGCCCGTGCTCGGAATCGGCATCGGAACGCCGGGCGTTATCGATGACCGGGGAGTCGTGCTCACGGCGCCGAACCTCGGCTGGGTCGGCTTCGATCTCGAGGGAGTCCTCGTCGAGGCGCTCGGTCTTCCGGTGCTGGTCGCGAACGACGCGAACGCGGCGGTGCTCGCGGAATACACGTTCGGCGGCGCGAACGAGGACGTGCTGCTCGTGAAGGTCGGCAGCGGTGTCGGCTCGGGCCTGCTCGCGGGCGGACAGCCGATGCGCGGCAGCCGCTTCGCCGCAGGCGAGATCGGGCACGTCACTGTCGGCACCGACGGCGGCCCGCAGTGCGCGTGCGGCAAAGTCGGATGCCTCGAAGCGTGGCTGTCGGTGCCCTCGCTCAGCGCGCGGCTCGCGCAGGAGTCCGACCCGGAGGCCCGATCGCTCGTGCTGCGCGACGCGGGGGAGCGCCTGGGCATCGCCCTCGCCCCCGTCGTCGGCGCCCTCGACCTGTCGGAGATCGTGCTCTCCGGCCCCCCTGAACTCCTCGACGGTGTGCTTGCGCAGGCCACCGTCGAGGCCCTCCGCACCCGAACGCTCGCTCCATTCCACGAGGGCGTCCAGGTACGGATGACGGCGCAAGGCCAGGACATCGTCCTGCGCGGAGCAGCCGTCATGGTCTTGACCGCGAGACTCGGCGTCTCGTAGCGGACCACGCGGGGCGAGCCGTCGGCGCGTCCCACCACCACACCTGAGAGAGAACAGAAGGACAACGCATGAAGAAGTCCCTCGGAGCCGTCGCCCTGTTGGGTGCGTCGGCGCTTACGCTCGCCGGTTGCGCCGGAAGCGGCGGCGGCTCGACCGAGTCGTCATCCGCAGAGATCCGTGTCTGGCTCGCCGGCACCGATACCTCGCAGGACGCGCGCGACTACTTGACCCAGACGTTCGAAGACGAGAATCCGGGCTCCACTCTGGTCATCGAAGAGCAGCAGTGGACGGGTCTGGTCGACAAGCTGACCACCAGCCTGTCCTCGAACGACAGCCCCGACGTCGTCGAGATGGGCAACACCCAGGCGCCCGCCTTCACCTCCAGCGGCGCGCTCCTCAGCCTCGACGACATCGCCGCCGATCTCGGCGGAGACGACCTGCTGCCCGGCTTCGTCGAGGCCGGTACGTGGGACGGCACGCTGTACGCGGTGCCCTACTACTCCGGCGCACGCGTGGTGTTCTACAACACGGCCCAGTACGCCCAGGCGGGCGTCGCGGTGCCGACGACGCTCGACGAGTACGTGTCGAACGCCGTCACCCTCGCGGGTGCGCTGCCCGGTGTGTCCGGGGTCTACTTCCCCGGCAAGGACTGGTACAACGCGCTCCCCTTCGTCTGGGCGAACGGCGGCGAGGTCGCCATGCAGGCGGACGACGGCAGCTGGGACGCACAGCTCTCCAGCGACGAGTCGATCGCCGGCCTCACGCAGGTGCAGGAGCTGCAGGAGAAGGCGTCGCTCGCCCCGAAGGACGGCGACGAGACCGAGGGCTGGGTGCCGTTCCGCACGGGCGAGGCCGCGACCTACTCTGCGCCGAGCTGGGCGTACTGGTCGATCGTCGCCGACGAGGACAAGCAGCCCACGCCCCTCACCGACACGACGGGGTACTTCGCCCTGCCGGGCGCGGACGGGGATGCCGCACCGGTGTTCGCCGGTGGCTCCAACATCGGGATCGCCGCGAAGTCCGCGCATCCGGACCTCGCGAAGTCGGCGCTCGAGATCATGCTGAGCGACGAGTACCAGTCGATCCTCGCCGAAGGCGGCCTGGTGCCGGCGAAGACGTCGCTCGGTGACAAGGTCGCTGCGGCGACGCCCGAGCTCGCGACCGTCATCGCCGAGGCCGCGGCCAACGCCAAGCTGACTCCGGCGTCGCCGAAGTGGGCGGATGTGGAAGCGCAGGGCGTCATGCAGGACCTGTTCGTCAACATCGCGAACGGCGGCGACGTGGCGTCGCTCGCCGCAGCGGCCGACGAGCAGATCGAATCCATCCTGAACGGCTGATCGCGACCCCGCGCCCGGCGTCATCCGCCGGGCGCGGGGCGCCGCATCCGAGTACACGTCCGATCGTCCGAGGAGTTCCATGTCCGTCCAGGCCCCGCCTGCCCCGCCGACGCGGGGACCGGAGAGCGTGCACGACGCGCCCGCCCCGCCGCGCCGGCGCCGCGCGCAGAAAGCGCCGCTCCTGCTGATCGCGCCGGCGCTCATCATGCTCGTCGTGTTCATCGGCTGGCCCCTCGTGCAGATGATCGTCATGTCGTTCCAGGAGTTCGGGCGCCCGCAGATCTTCGGCGCCCCGGCGCCGTTCGTCGGCCTGGCGAACTACGTCGCGGTGCTCGGCGACCCGCAGTTCTGGCTCGTCCTCGCCCGCAGCATCGCCCTCTGCGTCGTCTGCGTCGCGCTCACGATGACCCTCGGCGTGCTCGTCGCGCTGCTGATGGCCAAACTCGGCCGGGTCATGCGGCTCGCGGTCTCTCTCGCGCTGCTGCTGGCGTGGGCGATGCCCGCGCTCACCGCGACGATCGTGTGGGGCTGGATCTTCGACACCCAGTACGGTCTCGTGAACTATGCGCTGACCCAGCTCACCGGCACCGACTGGACCGGGCATAGCTGGCTTATCGAACCGCTCAGCTTTTTCACGGTGGCCGCGATCATCATCACGTGGGGGGCGATCCCGTTCGTCGCCTTCTCGGTGTACGCGGGACTCAGTCAGATCCCGACCGAGGTGACGGAGGCCGCATCCCTCGACGGTGCCGGCGCCGTCGCACGCTTCCGCTTCATCCTGCTGCCGTATCTGCGGTCGATCCTCTTCGTTCTGCTGATCCTGCAGGTCATCTGGGATCTGCGGGTGTTCGCGCAGATCTACGCCCTGCAGACGATCGGCGGCGTCCGCGCCGACACCAACACGATCGGCGTCTACATCTACAGCGTCTCGATGGCGTCCGGCGACCTCGGCTCCGGGGGCGCGATCTCCGTCATCCTCGTCGTCGTCATGCTGCTCATCTCGGCCGCCTACATCCGTTCGATGCTGCGTGAGGACAACGCATGACCGCGCCCGCCGTCCGCATCCGTCCCTCCAGCGTGGGCGCTCGCCGCATCCGTCCGGGGCGCGTGCTCCTGAACCTGGCCGCCCTCGTCGTCATCGTCTGTGCGGTGTTCCCCGTGTACTGGATGGTGAACACGTCGCTCCTGCCCTCGTCGGCGACCAAGACCGCGACGCCGCACCTGTGGCCCGACCAGTTCACGCTGCGCAACTACGCGACCGCGTTCGCGGACGGCGGTTTCGTCGCCGCGCTCGGTGTGTCGGTCTCCGTCACCCTCCTCGCGCTCGTCGTCAGCCTCGTCTTCGCGTTCCTCGCGGCGGTGGCGGTATCGCGCTTCCGGTTCCGCAGTCGGAAGACGTTCATCGTCGCGATCCTCGTGGTGCAGATGATCCCGGCCGAGGCGCTCATCATCTCCACGTTCCGCGTGCTCGACAGCTGGGCGCTCGTCAACACGATCATCGGCCTCACGTTCGTCTACGTGGCGCTCGTGCTGCCCTTCACGATCTGGACCCTCCGCGGATTCGTGAACGGCGTGCCGGCCGAGCTCGAAGAGGCCGCGATGATCGACGGATGCAGCCGCACCGGCGCGTTCTGGCGGGTCACGTTCCCGCTCCTGGCTCCCGGTCTCGTCTCCACCGGAGTGTTCGCGTTCATCCAGGCGTGGAACGAGTTCGTCTTCGCGCTCGTGATCATGACCCGCCCCGAATCGCAGACCCTGCCGATCTGGCTCCGGAGCTTCGTGCAGGTGACGAAGGCCACCGACTGGTCGGTCGTGATGGCCGCGTCGAGCCTGATGGCGATCCCCGTCATCATCTTCTTCCTGCTCGTGCAGCACCGCATGGCCAGCGGGCTCATGTCGGGCGCGGTGAAGGGGTGATGCGCGTCGGACTCGACGTCGGCGGCACCAAAACGGATGCGGTCGTCGTCGACGCGCACGATGCGGTGATCGGCAGCGTCCGGCTGCCCACGCTCTGGGGGCCGGACGGCGTCGCCCGCACGGTCGTCGATGCGGTCGCCGCGCTCGGCGCACGTGCGGGTGTCGACCCGGGATCGTTCGCCTCCGTGGGTATCGGGATGCCGGGGCAGGTGCGTCCGGGCACCATGCGCGTCTCGCACGCCCTGAATCTCGGCATCGATCGGATGGACGTGCGCGAGACCCTCGCGCCGCTGCTCGGACTCCCGGTGCGCGTGGAGAACGACGTCAAGGCCGCCGCGGTGGGCGCGGCCGTGCTGCAGGGGCGCGACAGCATCGCGTACCTGAACCTCGGCACCGGCGTCGCCGCGGGCATCGTCGTCGGCGGCCGGGTCTGGCGCGGACGCCGCGGCGCCGCGGGCGAGGTCGGGCACATCTCGATCGACCCGCACGGCCCCGAATGCCGGTGCGGGGGGCGCGGATGCATCGAGTCGCTCGCGGGCGGCGCATCGATCGCCGCACGATGGGAGCGGCCGGGGGAGTACCCGGTACGCGACGTGTTCGACGCGGCCGACGGCGGTGACGCCCTCGCGATCGAGCTGCGCGCGGGCCTGGCTTCCGCGGTGGCGGCGGCGGTCCGCATCCTGGTTCTCACCGCCGACGTCGACGCCGTCGTGCTCGGCGGCGGGCTCACCGCGCTCGCCGACCGGATGCTGCCCGAGGTGCGCGCGGCGCTGTCGCGCGGGGCGGCCGGCTCGCCGTTCCTCCGCTCCCTCGCCCTCGCGGATCGGGTCGAGGTTCTGCCGCCGGGGTCTCCCGCGGCGGCGCTGGGGGCGGCGATCGTGGGCGGAACTCGAGACACGGAAGAGGTGGTCGTGCATGGCTGAGGTCGTCATCGTGGAGTCCGAGGCGGAGGCGGGGGCGCTCGTCGCCGACGAGATCGCCCGCCGGGTCTCCGCGCGGCCCGACGCCGTGCTCGGACTGGCGACCGGGTCCACCCCGCTCCCCGTGTACGAGGCGCTGACCTCCCGTCTGGCGGGTGTCAATGTTTCGCAGGTGCGCGGCTTCGCGCTCGACGAGTACGTCGGCCTCGACCCGCAGCATCCGGAGAGCTACCGGTCCGTCATCCACCGGGAGGTCGTGGTCCCGCTCGGCCTCGACGCGGATCGGGTGCAGGTGCCCGATGGGCGGCTCGCCGGGATCGAGACGGCGGGCGACGAGTACGAACGGGCGATTCGGGCCGCGGGAGGGGTGGACCTGCAGATCCTCGGGATCGGCACCGACGGCCACATCGGCTTCAACGAGCCCGGCTCGTCGTTCGCGTCGCTCACGCGGGTGAAGACCCTGACGGCGCAGACCCGCGCCGACAACGCGCGCTTCTTCGCCCACCCGGACGACGTGCCCCGCCACTGCGTCACGCAGGGGCTCGGCACGATCCTGCGCGCCGGACACCTCGTGCTGCTCGCGTTCGGGCAGGGGAAAGCGGATGCGGTCGCCGGCGCGGTCGAGGGGCCCCTCACGGCGATGCTGCCCGGGTCGGCGATTCAGCTGCATCCGCACGCGACGGTCATCGTCGACGCCGCGGCGGCGTCGCGGCTGCGCCTCGCGGACTACTACCGTGCGGCGTGGCGCGACAAGCCGGACTGGCAGGGGCTCTGAGTCCCGGGGCTCCGGTCGACGCCGGGGCGCCGGAGGCGACTCGGGCGCGGTGGAGGGTTGGTGAAGCGGCGCCGGGCCGAGCGAAGCGGCTCAGGCGAAGCGGCGTCGGCCGGCGATGGCGCCGACCGTGATCGCGATGACGGCGTAGACGACGCCGACCCAGGTGAGGCCCATCGCCCAGAACGCCGCGGTCGCCCCGGCGTACACGAGCAGCTCGACGATCGCCCGCACGAACGGGTGCACGGAGAAGACGGCCCGCGGCGACACGAAGAGCGCCCACAGCAGGATCGCGGCGACGGGCGTCCCGATGCCGGCGACGACGTTCCACGGGAACACCCAGAAGACGAAGCCCCACACCGCGAGCACGAGGAACGCGACGATCTCGCAGACGAACGCGAGCACCTCGACCGCGCTGAGCGGTCGGCGCGTGCCCGCGGGCAATTCGTTCGCCGCCGACCCGTCGCCGCCGGTCGAGAGCGGGGCGGAGGAGGGGGCGGGGCGCGGATCGGTCACGAATTCCATTCTACGAGCGCGACGCGGCTCCCCGATCCGGGACGCCGGCGGTCCAGACCCCGTGCACGCGCAGGTCGTCCGACAACAGCACGAGATCGCCGAGGGCGCCAGGGACGAGCCGCCCGAGGTCCGCGCGACCGATCGCCTGCGCCGGGGTCGTCGTCAGGGCCTGCACCGCGACGGCCAGCGGAACACCCGCTCCCACCGCGACCCGGAGCGCGGCGTCCTGGGTCAGGGTCGAGCCCGCGATGGTGTCGGTGCCCGCGATCCGCACCTCGCCGCCGCGGACCGTGACGTCGAGGCCGCCGAGCAGATAGTCGCCCTCGGGCGCGCCCGCCGCCGCCATGGCGTCGGTCACGAGCGCGATGCGGCCGGGGGCCGTGGCGCACAGCATCCGCACGATGATCGGATGCAGGTGCACGCCGTCGGCGATGACCTCGAGCGTGATCCGGTCGTCGGCGAGGGCGGCGCCCACCGGCCCGGGGCTGCGGTGATGAAGCCCCGGCATCGCGTTGAAAGCGTGCGTGAGGATCGTCGCCCCGGCATCGAACGCGGCCGCGGCGGTGGCGGCCGCGGCCGCCGTATGACCGATGGCCGCGGCCGCCCCGTGCTCGACCACCCGGCGCACCGCGTCGAGCCCGCCGGCGAGCTCGGGCGCGAGCGTCACCTGGCGGATCGTGCCGGCCCCCGCATCCAGCAGACGATCGAGCGCATCGGGGGCGGGCGCGCGCAGCAGGTCGCCGTCGTGCGCACCGCGGTGGCCCGGGTCGAGGAACGGGCCCTCGAGATGCGAGCCGAGCACATCCGCGTCGGTGCGAGTGAGGTCCGCGACCAGGCGGACGCGTGCGGCGAGGTCGTGAAGCGGCGCCGTCACGAGCGAGATCACTGCGCGCGTCGTGCCGTGCGCGCGGTGTAGGGCACGCGCGGTGCGGATGGCGTCCACGCCGTCTTCGTAGGCGCGGCCCCCGCCGCCGTGGCCGTGCAGGTCGATGAATCCGGCCGTCAGCGCGGCGCCCGCGCCGGCCCGCGCCGCGGCGTCCACGACCGTCGTTTCGGGCGACACGGATGCTCGCCACGAATCCCCGGTTCCGGATGCGGCCACCCGCCCCTCGGCGACGCGCACCCAGCCGTTCTCGGTCACGACGCCGTCGTCGACGACGCGCGCCGAATGGACGATGAGGGTCACGGCGCGGACCCCGCTGCGGATTCGGCGGGGGACGCGGATCCGGCGGGATCGGAGTCGGCCTCGGCTCCTGCGACGGGCGGCGGTGACGCGATGCGGCCGGCGCGGATGCCCGCATCCGCCCACAGCTCAGCGAGTACGGCCACCCGTTCCCGGAACGCGGGCCAGGTGCGCTCGGGGCCGTCGGCCGCCGACCATGCGATCTCGGCCGCCGCGGCGATCCGCGGGAAGACCATGGCTTCGATGTCGGCCTCGGTCGCGAGGGTCTCGGTCCACAGCGCCGCTTCCACGCCGAGGATGTCGCGGTCCGATGCCCGGGCGATGACACGCGTCGGCTCCCACGAATACGCCGCTTCGAGGCTCGTCGGACCGTTCGCCCACTCGAGCCCGAGGGCGGACTGCGCGTCGGGTTTCATGTCGAGGTAGATCGCATCGGCGGGGGAGAGGATGAGGCGGCCGTCGCCGGCGATGAACCCGCGGGCATCCTCGTCCGCGCCGTCGATCGGCGTGACGAAGCCCCAGTACTGCCCGATCGTTCCGGGCGCGATCCCCGCGACGCGACCCGCCTCGTGCCAGGCGACCGGGGTCTTTCCGAGCCCCGCCACGATCTCGGTCGCCCGAGTGAGGAAGTATGCGTAGTCCTCGGCGGACGTGCCGAGGGCCTCGTCTCCGCCGATGTGCAGGAGGGGGCCGGGGGTGAGCGCGGCGATCTCGCCCAGCACATCCGCGAGGAACTTGTAGGTCGCCTCATCGCGGATGCGGAGCGACGAGAACCCGACCGCGAAGCCCGTGTACGGCTCGCCCGGCGTCGGGATGCCGCCGCCGAACGTCGCGGCCGTCTCGGCGACGGAGGCCGAGATCACCGGTGGCTCGACCAGCTCGGGGTAGGCGAGGCCGACCGCGTGCGTGTGCCCCGGAAGGTCGACCTCGGGAACCACGCGCACGTGCCGCGCCGCCGCGTAGGCGACGAGGTGCGCGTAGTCGGCGCCGGTGAAGTGCCCGCCCGGATCGCCGAGCGCCGACGTCTGCGACCCGCGATGAGCGAGCGCGGGCCGGGACTGCAGCGCGAGGCGCCATCCCTGATCGTCGCTCAGATGCAGGTGCAGCACGTTGAGCTTCAGCGCCGCGATGCGATCGATCAGGCGTTCGACGACGGGGACGGGGAAGAAATGGCGGGCGACGTCCAGCATCATCCCGCGGTGCGCGAACCGCGGAGCGTCGCTGATGTCGGCCGCGGGCAGATCCCATCCGCCCGCATCGTTGTGAGAGAGCAGCTGCACGAGCGTCTGGGCGCCGTAGAAGAGGCCGGCCGCATCCGGGGACTCGAGCGCGACACCACCGGGATCGACCCGGAGCCGATAACCCTCCGGCGCCCCGGTGCCGGTGCGGCGCACAGCGATCGTGCGTCCGGACGCGGCGGCGACGGCGACGGCGACGGCGACGCGCAGGCGTACGCCGGTGCGGGCGAGGACGAGATCCGCGATGACGGATGCGACCTCCGCATCGCCGGTGAGAACGACCTCGGGCGACAGGGTGAACACGCCCGCGCGCGTGCTCAGCGACCGCGGGAAGGGGACCACGCCGAGCACCATGTAAGGAACCCTAACAAAATAGTCCCGGACGCCGCATCCGCTATGCTCGTTCCTGTCGCGACTGGCGTTGAGGTGGGCCACCACCGGGGAGCGAACGACACGGTATTCGGCCGTACGCCTGGGCCGATGCGGAACCTCTCTCATCCGATACCGCTGTCAAGGAGTGTCATGACCGACCCGCTCTTCACCGCCCCGCTCGCCGAGGTCGACCCCGAGATCGCCCAGGTGCTCGAGCGCGAACTCGACCGCCAGCGCGGCTACCTCGAGATGATCGCGTCCGAGAACTTCGTGCCCGTCGCCGTCCTGCAGTCGCAGGGGTCGGTGCTGACGAACAAGTACGCGGAGGGATACCCGGGTCGCCGGTACTACGGCGGCTGCGAAGAGGTCGACGTCGCCGAAGAACTCGCGATCGAGCGCGCCAAGACGCTGTTCGGTGCCGGGTTCGCGAACGTCCAGCCGCACTCCGGTGCCTCGGCCAACGCGGCCGTGCTGCACGCGATCGCCCGCCCCGGAGACACCCTCCTCGGCCTTTCGCTGGATCACGGCGGGCACCTGACCCACGGGATGAAGCTGAACTTCTCCGGGCGGCTCTACGACATCGTCGCCTACGGCGTCGACGCCGAGACCTCCCTCATCGACATGGACGAGGTGCACCGCCTCGCCGTGGAGCACAAGCCGAAGGTCATCATCGCCGGCTGGTCGGCCTACCCGCGTCAGCTCGACTTCGCGCGCTTCCGTGAGATCGCCGACGAGGTCGGCGCGTACCTGTGGGTCGACATGGCGCACTTCGCGGGCCTCGTCGCCGCGGGCGTGCACCCGAACCCGGTGCCGCACGCGCACGTCGTCTCGTCGACCGTGCACAAGACGATCGGCGGACCGCGCTCGGGCTTCATCCTGAGCAACGACGCCGACATCGCGAAGAAGATCAACTCGGCCGTCTTCCCCGGGCAGCAGGGCGGCCCGCTCATGCACGTCATCGCGGCGAAGGCCACGGCCTTCAAGCTCGCCGGCACCCCCGAGTTCCGCGAGCGCCAGGAGCGCACCATCCGCGGCGCGCAGATCCTCGCCGAGCGGCTCACGCAGCCCGACGTGGCGGCGGCGGGAATCACGCTCCGCTCCGGCGGAACCGACGTGCACCTCGTGCTCGTGGACCTCCGCGACGCCGCGATCGACGGCAAGCAGGCCGAAGACCTGCTGCACGAGATCCGCATCACGGTGAACCGCAACTCGGTACCGAACGACCCCCGCCCGCCGATGGTGACCTCGGGGCTCCGGATCGGCACGCCCGCGCTCGCGACGCGCGGTTTCGGTGACGCGGAATTCACCGAGGTCGCCGACGTGATCGCGCAGGCGCTGCTTCCGGATGCGGACGTCGAGGCACTGCGCGTGCGCGTCGCCGCCCTCACCGCCGCGTTCCCGCTGTACCCCGGCCTGCAGCAGTAACCCCGGCTGCGTGCCCCCCGCATCCCGACTCTCGGTTGCGGGTTGCCGCGCAGCATCCCTCCCGGCATAGTGATTCGAACGCCCCTGCCGCGAGACGGGATGTTCGCGCCGAGACCGTGGGGTAACCCCTCCGTCTCGGCGCGAAGAACCCGTCTCGCGGTCCGGGGGGTGCGGGATCGCCGCCACGACGACGTGAGGAACACAGACACATGACCGCTCAGAAGCTCGACGGAAAAGCGACCGCCGCGGCGATCAAGGAGGAGCTCCGCGTCCGCGTGGCAGCGCTCGCCGAGAAGGGCGTCACGCCCGGAATCGCGACCGTGCTCGTGGGCGCCGATCCGGCCTCCCAGCTCTACGTTGGCATGAAGCACCGCCAGTCCGAGGCGATCGGGATGAACTCGATCCAGCGCGAGCTGCCCGCCGACGCGACGCAGGAGCAGGTCGAAGCGCTCATCGACGAGCTGAACGCCGATCCGACCTGCCACGGCTACATCGTGCAGCTCCCGCTCCCGAAGCATCTCGACACCGACGCGATCCTCGAGCGGATCGACCCGGCGAAGGATGCGGACGGCCTGCACCCGACGAACCTCGGCCGGCTCGTGCTGAATGTAAACGCGCCGATCACCTCGCCGCTGCCGTGCACGCCCCGCGGCGTCATCGAACTGTTGCGCCGCAACGGCTACGACCTCGGCGGAAAGCACGTCGTGGTCGTCGGTCGCGGCGTCACGATCGGCCGGTCGATCGGGCTGCTGCTCACGCGTCGCGACGTGAACGCCACCGTGACGCTCACGCATACCGGCACCGAGGACATGTCGCAGTACCTCCGGCAGGCCGACGTCATCGTCGCGGCGGCGGGCGTGAAGCACCTCGTGCGGGCCCAGGACGTGAAGCCGGGCGCCGCGGTGCTGGACGTCGGCGTCACGCGCGAGGACGACCCCGAGTCGGGAACGCAGAAGGTGTACGGCGACGTCGATCCGGATGTGGCCGAGGTTGCCGGGTGGCTCTCGCCCAACCCCGGCGGCGTCGGACCGATGACCGTGGCCCTGCTCATGCTGAACGTCGTCGAGGCCGCGGAGCGCGCCGCATCCTGAGCCCGCGCGGATCGTGAACCCGCGCCGCGTGCGGAGCCCGCGGCGCGACGGGCGTGCGGCCGGACGTGGTATCAACGGAGGATGCTGACCCTCACCGGCGCCGACCGCATCCTGATCGATCCGCAGACGGAACGGGGCGGCACGCTGTCGGTCGGGCCCGACGGGCGCATCGCCGCCGAACCGTCCGCGGACCCGGATGCGGTCCCCCTCGACGTGAGCGGCTGCGTCGTCACCGCGGGGCTCGTCAACGCGCACCATCACCTGCTGCAGAGCGGGTTCCGAACCCTTCCAGGCACGCGGGGCGCCGCGATGCGCGACTGGTTGCCGGCGATGGCAGGCGCATATGCCGCAGCCGGCATCGACGCATCGCTGACCCGTGCGACGGCCGCCGTGGGGGTCGCGGAGTCGCTGCTCTCCGGCGTCACGACGGTGGCCGACCACCAGCTGAACTGGCCCGCACCGGGCGAATCTGCAGACCCTGTGGCGGAGACGGTCGAGATCGCGCGGGCGATCTCCGCGGCGGCCGCGTCGCTGGGGGCACGGCTGGTCTTCGTCCGCGGGTCGGCGCGCGATGACCCCGCGCTCGCCGCGGCCAGCGCGGACGCGATCATCGACGACCTGCTGCCCCGCGGCCATGTCGGCGGCGTCACGGACGACGGGATGCGGCAGATCGCCGTCGGGCCCGCGGGCGTGCACTCGGACGGCGAGGCGACCTTCCGAGCGCTCGGCGAGGTGGCCGCCCGTCACGGTGTGCGCCGACGCACCCAGGCCAACGAGCAGGTGGACACCGAGATCGCTCTGGCGCGGTACGGCCGGCGACCGCTCGACCTGCTCGAGGAATGGGGGTGGCTCGCGCCCGACGTCACGATCGCGCACCTCTGCGACGTCACCCCGGACGAGATCGACCGACTCGCCGCGGCGGGGGTGAGCGCGACGCACGCCCCCGGATGCGACGTGCCGATGGGATGGGGCATCGCTCCGGTGGCCCGGCTGCGCGAGGCGGGCCTCCGCGTCGGGTTGGGCACATCGGGCGGCGGCTCGAACGACGCCGGACACCTGCTGGCGGACGCGCGTCTCGCGATGCAGATCTCGGGCCTCGTCGGCCCGCAGCTCCCCGCCCGCGCGGTGCTCGGGATGGCGACGGAGGACGGCGCCGTCGGGCTCGGTCGCGCCGACCTCGGGCACCTCCGGGTCGGGGCCCGCGCCGACATCTGCGTCTGGGATGTCTCCGGGGTCGCGGATGCGGGCGTCGCCGACCCGGTCGCGGGGCTTCTCTGGGCCTCGCCCGGCCGTCGTCCCCGGCACGTGGTGGTGGGCGGCCGCGTGGTCGTCCGGGACTATCGCCTCGTCGGCCACGACGAACACGCCATCGTTGCGGCGCTCCGCGCGCGCCTGCAGAGCTGACGCGAACGCCAGCCGCCACGACCTCGGGCTCACACGAACGCCAGCCGCGGCTGACGCGGGCGAACCCGCCGCGGCACCTCCGGTCCGCGCGGATCAGAGGTCGAGCACGATGAGCGGGCACGCCGCCCGGGAGACGCAGATCATCATGACGTCGCCGTGCTCCTGCTCGAGGGGGGTGAGCACCGAGTCCCGGTGCTCGACCTCGCCCTCGAGGACCGGTACCTCGCAGGTGCCGCACGTGCCGCGGCGGCAGCTGGACAGCACGATCGTCTCGGGGGACTGCTGCCGGATGGCGTCGAGGATCGACTGGTCCGGCGCCACGGTCACGATGTCGCCGCTCGCGGCGAGTTCCACCTCGAACGGCGCGGTCCACACCGGAGCGCCGAACACCTTCGCCTCGAACCGTTCGACGTGCAGTGCCTCGTCGGCGCGTTCGGCGAAGACCTCCTCGAGCGCTTCGAGAAGACGCGCCGGTCCGCAGGCGTAGACGACGCCGTCCGGCCCGACCTCGGCGGCGAGCGCGGCGGGGGAGAGGCGCGCGCCCTCGTCGGCGGCGTGCACCCGCATCCGATCGGGGAATGCGGTGACGAGTTCGTCCACGAACGCCATGGTGCGACGTGACCGGCCCGCGTAGTCGAGGTGCCAGTCGACGCCCGCGGCCTCGGCCGCCGTCACCATGCTGCGGATCGCGGTGATGCCGATCCCGCCCGCAACGAAGCGGTACCGCGTTCCTGCCACCGGTTCGAAGGCGAAGTGGTTGCGCGGGCCCCGGACGCGCACGCGCTGACCGACGCTCACCTCGTCGTGGATGCGCGTCGATCCGCCCCGGCCCGCCCGCTCGCGGAGCACGGCGATCCGCCACGTCCCGCGGTCTGCGGGGTCGCTGCAGAGCGAGTACTGCCGTTCGACCGGGTCGCCCCCGGCGCCGTTCGGGGCGGGGAGGATCACGTCGACATGGGATCCGGCCGTCCAGGCCGGCAGGTCGCGGCCGTTCGGGGAGGCGAGGTCGAAGGCGACGACGCCGCCGGCCAGGTCGGTGCGTCCGGTCACGATCAGATCGCGCTCGACGTCGCTGAAGTAACTCACATCTCTCCTCGCCGTTCGGCCATTCACGCTATCCGCGGCATCCGTCCGACGCGCGCTGCGCGGGATCGTTTAACAGCCCGGCAACACGAGCCGTCGCACATCGAAACACGCTGCGCGTTGAATGCTGCCACATCAATTGTTGGTCACGCCAACAGGATTCAATGACAGCGTGACAGGAAGGCGAGGGTCGTGAGCATCCACCCCGAGGATCTCGAAGCCGGTCAGCAGGTGGCGCGCCTGGACGGCGTGACCCTGCCCGACGGCACGACCGCGACGGTGCACATCACCGACGGCGCCCTGACCGACGGGCGCCCGCATGGCGCTCCGACCGGGCGCGTCAGCGCGGGGACGGATGCGGACGGCACCGGGTGGCTGCTGCTGCCGCCCGCCGCCGACCTGCACGCGCACATCGACAAGGCGTACACGTGGAGCCTCGCGGGCGAACCCGAAGGATCGCTCGAGGATGCCGTCGCGTGCTGGCGCGAATTCGGGGCGACGCTCTCGGAGGAGCAGATCGCCGCGCACGCGCGGCGGCAGCTGGATGCCGCCCTCCGGGCCGGCGTCACCACGATCCGCACCCACGTGAACTACCACGAGGGGGCCGACCCGCTGCGAGGCATCCGGGCGGTGCTCGCCGCGCGCGAGGACTACCGCGGGCTGGTCGACGTGCAGGTGGTCGCGATGCACGGGCAGATCCACGACGACGGTCTCGTCCGCGACGCCCTCGCCCTCGGGGTCGATCTCGTGGGCGCCGCACCTCACCTCAGCGACGACCCGCGCGGAGAGATCGACCGGGCGGCCGCCTTCGCCGAAGCTGCCGGGATCGGCATCGATCTGCACACCGACGAGACCCTGAACCCCGACTCGCTCGACCTCATCGATCTCGCCGAGCGCACGCGGCACTGGCCGCGGGCGATGACCCGGTCGGCGGGCCACTGCGTGAGCCTCGCGGTCCAGCCGCCGGGCCGGCTCGCGGCGGCCCTCGACGCGGCCGCGGAGGCCGGGGTCAGCGTCATCGTCAACCCGCTCACCAACCTCTACCTGCAGGGGTGGCAGCATCCGGTCTCGACGCCGCGGGCGATTCCTCCGCTGCGGGCGATCCTCGACGCGGGCGTGGCGCTCGCCGCCGGCGGCGACAACGTGCAGGATCCCTTCAATCCGCTCGGCAACGGAGACATGGTCGACGTCGCCGCATCCCTCGTGATCGCCGGTCACCTCACCCCGCGGACCGCGTGGGACGTCGTGACGGCGGGGCGTTCCCTCGCGGGCCTGCCGCGCGCGACGGGAGCCGTCGGCGACCCGGCCGATTTCGTGCTGGTGCGCTCCGCATCGGTCGCGGCGGCGCTCGCGGAGCGCGCGCCCGATCGGGTCGTCGTCCGCGCCGGCCGCGTCGTGGCGACGCGCCGCACGCACACGACGACCGTGCCCGTCCCGGCGCACGCCGCGCCCCCCGAGAGGCCCGGGACCCCCGAGCGACAGAGAAAGGCGGTGCAGGCATGAGCGCGACGCTCGCCTCGCCCACGTTGCGTCTGGACGACGTCACGAAGGACTTCACCACCGGCACGCGCGCGCTGACCGGGGTCTCGCTGACGGTCTCCCGGGGCGAGTTCGTCTCGGTCGTCGGTCCCTCCGGATGCGGAAAGTCGACCCTCCTGCGCCTGGCATCGGGTCTGGAGACGATCACGCACGGGACGCTCGACGTCGACGCGGCCGTGACGAGCTTCGTCTTCCAGGACCCGACCCTGCTGGAGTGGCGGAGCGCGCAGAAGAACGTCGAACTCGTCGGCGAACTCGCCGGCACCGGCGCCGCCGAGCGCACCCGCCGTGCCCGCGAGGCGCTCGACCTGGTCGGACTCGGCGGGTTCGAGAAGCAGCATCCGCGTCAGCTCTCCGGCGGAATGCGGATGCGGGTGTCCATCGCCCGGGCACTCGTCGCCGAGCCGCAGCTCGCGCTCTTCGACGAACCCTTCGGCGCCCTCGACGAGATCACCCGGCTGAAGATGCAGACCGAGCTGCAGCGCATCTTCCAGCTCAAGCAGTTCGCCGCGATGTTCATCACGCACTCGATCTCGGAGGCCGTCTACCTCTCCAGCCGGGTGCTCGTGATGAGCGGTCGGCCGGGCCGCATCGTCGACGACATCGAACTGCCCTGGTCGTACCCGCGACCGCCCGAACTGCGTTACGAGCCCGAGTTCGGCCGGATCGCCGGACACATCTCAGCCCTGCTGGAGGAGCACTCGTGAGCGAGAAGACGCTGACCGCCGCCGCACCGACCGCGCCGCCGCCGCTCGGTTCGCCGCGCACCGGCGGATCGTTCTCGCGGGCGGCGAGTGCGACGGGTTCGCGCGTGCTGCCGATCGTGCTGGCGATCCTCGGCATCCTGATCGTCTGGTACGCGGTGTCATACCTCGTGCTGTCGGAGAGCCGCCGCTTCCTGCTGCCGCCCCCGCACCAGGTGTTCACCGAGACCCTCGGCAACCCCCAGGTCATCATGCCGATGCTCACGGCCCTCGGCCAGACGACCAGCGTCGCGCTGATCGGACTCGCGATCGCGGTCGTGCTGGGGATGGGCTGGGCGATCCTCATGTCGCAGTGGCGGATCGCCGAGCGGGTGCTGTACCCGTACGCGGTCATCCTGCAGACCATCCCGATCCTCGCGCTCACGCCCCTCATCGGGATCTGGATGGGGTACGGCATCCCCGCCCGGATCGTCGTGTGCGTGATCATCGCGATCTTCCCGATGATCTCGAACACCCTGTTCGGTCTGCAGTCGGCGGAGCCCTCGGCGCACGACCTCTTCACCCTCAACAAGGCCACGCGGTGGCAGCGGCTCACGAAACTGCAGCTGCCGGCCGCCCTGCCCGCGATCTTCACAGGGCTCCGAAACGCCGCGGGTCTGTCGGTGATCGGCGCGATCGTCGGCGACTTCTTCTTCCAACAGGGATCGCAGGGCATCGGTGGGCTGCTGCGCACCTACACGCTGCGACTCAACATGGAGTCCCTGTTCCTCGCGATCATCTTCACCGCCATCTTCGGCGTGGTCGTGTTCTCCGTCTTCGCCGCCCTGGACCGGGCGATCGTCGGCCGCCTGTTCGGCTGGAAGAACCGCTGATCGCCCCCCTCGACCTGCTCCGCCCGCGCTCCACCCGACCCCCATCCTCTGGAGGAACCCGTGTCGACCGTTTCTGTTTCCCCCCGCCTGCGGCGTGCTCTCGCCGCCGGCGTCGTCCTCTCCCTCGCCGTGAGTCTGGCCGCCTGCTCGGCTGACTCCGATGCCGAACCCGATGCGGCCAGCACCGGCAGTTCGGCACCGGCCGCCGACGCCGGCAGCGCGCTCGACCTGTCCGACGTGTGCCCGGCCACGGTCGTGATGCAGCAGGACTGGCAGCCCGAAGCCGAGCACGGTGCGATGTACGCGCTCGTCGGCGATGACTACACGATCGACACCGACGCGAAGACGGTGACCGGTTCGCTCGTCGCCCAGGGCGTCGACACGGGCGTCGACATCGAGGTGCGCCCCGGCGGACCGAACGTCAACTTCCAGCCCGTACCCGCCCTGATGTATCTCGACACCGACATCCTGATCGGTGCGGTGAACACGGATGCGGCCATCGTCGCGGCGGCCGACCAGCCGACGGTCGCGGTCGCCTCGCAGCTCACCTGGAGCCCGCAGATCCTGATGTGGGACCCGGAGAGCCACCCCGGCGCGGAGACGATCGAGGACGCGACGGCGGACGGCGCGGTGGTCGTGACCTCCGGCGACGTGATCCCGGCGCTCCTCCAATCGCAGGGCATGATCGATTCCTCCCAGGTGGACACCAGCTACGAGGGCACGCCGCAGCGGTTCGTCTCCGACCCGACGATCCTGCAGCAGGGCTTCGCGACGGCCGAACCGTACATCTACGAGAACGAGATCCCCGAGTGGGGTCGTCCGATCGACTACCAGCTGCTGTCCGAGATCGGCTACTCGATCTACCCCGAACCGCTCGCCGTGCGCGCGGATGCGGTCGAGGAGTACGGCGACTGCCTCGCCAAGCTCGTGCCGATCATGCAGCAGTCGCAGCTCGACTTCCTCGAGGACCCGAGCGCCGCGATCGCGCTGATCCTGGACCTCGTCGACCAGTACGACACCGGGTGGACCTACTCGGAGGGCGTCGCGGAGTACTCGGTCGCGCAGCAGCTCGAGCTCGGCATCGTCGAGGACGACCCGGCGACCGGTGTCTTCGGTGCCTTCGACCCCGACCGCATGCAGTCGATCCTCGATGACTTCGTGCCGTTCCTGGTCGAATCCGGAAGCATCTCGTCGTCGGATGCGGACGCGATCGACGTCGATTCGCTCTACACGAACGACTTCCTCGACACGTCGATCTCGATGGGCTGAGCGGAGCTTCTCATGACCTCGATTTCGTCGGCATCCGCGTGGTGGTACGTGGCGCGGATGCCGACGGAACGAGGCCGGGAAGAGTCAGAGCGCCGACGCGACGCCCCGGGCGATCGCGTCCAACGCGTCGGCCGCGAGGATCGCCTCGGCGACCCGCGCGCGGAGCGGGGCGAGCGTCTCGTCCGGGCTTCCCTCGGCGACTGCGACCGTCGTGGCCGCCGTCAGGTTGCTGCGCGCGGTAACCGCGGCGGAGCGCACCCCCGCGGCGAGCGTGTGGCCGGCGACGACCACATCCGGAGCCAGCATCGGCTCCCCGTGCTCGGCGAGCCAGGCGAGCGGCCCCGGCAGGGGCACGCCCAGCCCGGCGACGTCGAGACTCGTGACCGTGGCCTCCCGGAGCGCCTCCGCACGCGCGGCGGTCGCGGCGGCGCCATCCGGGAGCCGGAACGCCGCCACGAGCGCGGCGGATGCGGCCGCGTCGCGGTCGGCGAGAACCAGCGCGCGCTGCCTCGTTTCCGCCGCGAGGTCGAGCGCGCGCGTGCGATCCGCCCCTGCGGGCGCGTAGCCGGCGGTCATGCCGAGCACGGCGGCGCCGATCGCGAGCGTGACCGCCGCGGCCGCACCTCCGCCGGGCGCCGGTTCGGGGGCCGCGAGTCGTTCCAGCCAGGGCGCCAGGGGGCTCGTCGAAGCATCGTCTCCGGGGTGCGTCACGTCGGAAGTCTAGGACGGCGACGGGCGGCGACCGGATGAGCGCCATCGCAACTCCGCACCCGGAATTCTTCTCGCTCGACGGACCCGACCGGCTCGCCGACCGACGCGGAACCCTCGGGCGCACCGCCGCCGCCGAACGGTTCGCCGAGCGCACCCGTCGGCCGGGCCTCGTGTGCGTGACCCTGCCGGCCGAGGTCGCGACGGTCGCCGCCCTGCGCACGGCCGCGCGCCTGCTCGGACCGGTGGTCGACGCTGTGCTGCTCGATGAGCCCGCGGGTGGCGCCGGCCTCGCCCTCACCCACCGGGCGGCCGTGCTGCGCGCCGAGGGCGCCGAGGTCATCGTGGTGCTCGGTCGCCGCGATCGGAACCGGGTGGCGCTGGAGGGCGAACTCGCCGCGCTCGCCGAGATCGACGTCGCCGCCGTACTCATCGCGGCTGGGCACGGGCCGGCGGGCGATGCGGCGGCGGGCGATCCGTCCGGCGGAGTGTGCGACCTGAGCGCGGCGCAGCTCGCCGCGCTCGCCCGGCGCGCGGGTCACACGGTCGCCGTGCCGGAGCCGTTCTCCGCGACCGAGGATCTCGCGCCCGAACCGGATCTCCGGGTGCTCGGAGCCGGCGAGCCGCGGCCGCCCGCCGCGAGGCCGCATCCGGCCCCGCCGATGCTCGCCGTCCTGCCCGTCGACCTCGCCGATGCGGCGCACGGCCCGGCCGCGATCCGAGCGGTCGTCGCAGCGAGCCGCGCCGCGACTCGCCGGCCGGGCGTGGTCGGGGTGCTCCTCGAGGGGCGCCGCGGCGGACGAACGGATGCGGCCGTCTCCGCGACGATCGCGCGCATCGCGGGAGCTGTCCGGGAGGCGCAGGCATGACCGCGACTCTCGAGACGGCCCGGCACGCGGGGTGCCCGAAGACCATGACGTACGGCCCGTGCGGCGGAGTGAACCGCGACGGCACCTGCGAGGTCGCCCCGACGCCCTGCGTCTTTCTCACCGATCGGCTGCCCGTGCCCTGGACCGCGCGGGCGGAGGCGCCCAGAACCCCGCCGCTGTCAGTGGCGGCGCGCGAGTTCGAAGCCATCCGGATGCGGCGCCCCGTTATCCTCACCGGTTTCCCGGTGCGGGCGATGGTCGCCGACGACGTCCTCCGCGCCGCCGATCTGCTGCGCGGCAGTGTCGACGCCGTACTCTCGGGCGATGCGGGTCGGTCCCGCACCCAGTTCCCGCCGTCGTACCGGGCGCTGCTCATGAGCCAGGCGGGGATGCGGGTGTGGATGGGCACCAACACCCGCGACCGCACCCGGGACGCCCTCGACCGCGAACTCGCCTCGATGCGCGAGATCGGCGTCGCCGGGGTGCACTGCGTGACTGGCGACCACACCCGCACCGGCGACCGTCCCGACGCACGGCCCGTCTTCGACCTCGAATCGACGTCGCTCATCCCGCGGGCGCGCCGGCTCGGTCTGCTCGTCTCGTTCGCCGAGTCTCCCGATGCGCCCCCGGTCGCCGTGCGGGGCGGCCGGGTGCGCGAGAAGCAGCGCGCCGGCGGGCAGTTCTGCTTCACGCAGTACTGCGGTGACGCCGCCGATGTCGCGGCATTCGTGGACCGGTGCGCGGATGCGGGCGCCGCCGTCCCGGTCTATCCGGGCGTGCCGCTCGTGGTCGACCGCGAGGGCGCGGAGATGCTCGCCTCTTTCCACGCGGCGACGCTGCCGACGGGGTACCTGGACCGGCTGTTCGCCGCCGAGGACGTGCGCCGCGAGGGCATCCGGCTGGCCATCGAGTACGGTCGGTCGTTGATCGAGGTGCTCGGTGTCGGGGGACTCGTCGTTGCGGGCGGCGCCCGGCACGGTGACGAGGCCGCCTATGCGCGAGCACTCGCGGTCGTGGCCGCCGAGCTCGGGGGAGGGCGGCCGTGAGCGGATCAGCGGTTGTGCTGCTGCTCCTTCACGACGAGCACGCGGCATACGGTACCGGGCGGAGTGCGCCATTTGTGGCGGATGCCGCTCTCGTAATAGGTCGCGTCGCCCGCGTGCAGCAGCACCTCGGAGTCCTCCAGCACGACGATGATCGCGCCCTCGAGCACGTAGACGAACTCTTCCTCATCGTGTTCCCACCAGATGCCGTCATCGTCGAAGCTGCCCGAGAACACCATGGGCAGAAAACGCGCGCGATGCTGCGCGAGCACAGCCACCGGCCCGGTGCCGGCGTCGACCGGCGACCCGGACGACTGCCGGTACACGTGATAGTTGCCCTCGGGTCGGTCGGGTGTCTCGTCGGTCAGCAGGTCCTGCTGGGTGGTGCCGAGCGTGCGGGCGACGCGGAACAGCGACGCCATACTGAGCCGTTCCAACCCTCGCTCGACCTGGCTGAGGAAGGAATGCGACAGCCCCGCCTCCGCCGCCGCTTGCGTCAGGGTGAGCCCGCGGCGCTTGCGGAGTTCGCGGATGCGGGCGCCCAGGGCACGTGCCGCGGCGTCCAGCTCGGCGGACCGATCCGCCCGCACCGACGATGCCTCATCCGTGTCCGTCATGGGTGCAGATTACCGTCGCTCGGGCACTCGGACCGTTCGTCCGGTGCCGAACGTCGCGGCGCGACCAGACCCGGGGCGCGCGCGCCCCGTGCAGCGAGTGATCCATCACCCGGCTCGCTGTGCACCACACGCGGGAGATGCTATTCAGGAGGACGAACGTGACAGCTATCGACTACACCGCACTCGAAGCGGCGCTGGCCGACCTGCTCGGCCCACGCGGCGTGAGCAGCGACCTGCGCCAGCGCGAGCGGGCATCCGTCGACGGGGCCCGGATGTCGCCGATCATCGCCGAGCTGCTGCCGCTCGGCGTGGCCGATCTCGTGGCGTTCCCCACGACCGCGGAGGAGATCGCGGCGGCGGTCGCGATTGCCGCGCGATTCGGTGCGCCCATCACGCCGCGGGGCAAGGGGACGGGCAACTACGGTCAGGCGATCCCGATGACGGGCGGGCTCGTGATCGACACGTCGCGCGCGCGCACAGTGCACGGCGTGGACGGCGACACCATCACGGCCGACGCGGGGGCGCCGATGACCGCACTCGAGCAGGCGGCGCGCGCCGCGGGCAAGCAGCTCTGGATGTACCCGTCGACCGTGCACACCACGATCGGCGGCTTTCTCGCCGGCGGATCGGGGGGCACCGGCACGATCGCGCACGGCAGTAACGACATGGGCTTCGTCGTCGCCCTCGACGTCGTCACCCCCGTGTCGGACGGCGCGCTCGTGCACGTCGAGGGCGACGAGGCCCAGCGGTACGTGCACAACTACGGCACGGCCGGGATCATCGCGCGGGCGACCGTGCGCGTGGAGGACCTGCAGGACTGGCGGGGGCTGTACGCATCCTTCGACGACTTCTCCGGAGCGCTCTCGGTCCTGCGCGCGCTCGGCCGACTGCATCCGGCGCCGCGCCTGGTCTCCGCGGATACCCCGCACATCTCCGCCCAGCTCCCGCCCGACGACGCGTTCCCGCCCGGGCGCAGTTCGCTGCGGATGATCGCCGACGCCCGCACGGTGGCCGAGGCGACCGCGCTGATCGAGTCCGCGGGGGGACGCGTCGAGGACGTGCGCGAGGGTCCCACCGTGTCGGCCGCGATCTCGGTGCTCAGCTACAACCATCCGATCGAATGGCTGCAGAAGTCCGAGCCGGGGGTCTACTTCCACGTCGAGGTGTCGGGCGACGCGCTCGTCGACCGCATCGACGAGGTGCACGCCGTATACCCCGGAGGACTTCTGCACATCGAGGCCGCTCACACCGTGCCGATCGGGATGCTGGCGGGCGTGTACGAGAGTCCCGAAGCCGTGTACGCGGGAATCGCCGCGCTGAACGCTCTGGGGGTCGGGGTGCACAACCCGCACCAGTGGAACGTGGACTTCAAACTCGCGCAGACCGTCGAGCTCGCTCGAGAGACCGACCCTCGCGGATTGCTCAATCCGGGCAAGCTCAACCCCGACTACGCCGGCCCGACCAAGGGAGCCATCCGATGACCGCACCGTTCACCCCGCCCGGGCGCCGCTGGGACGACCTGTCGGGACCCTCGCTGGTGGCTGCGACATCGGACCGGTCGATCGCGGTCGTGCCGATCGGTGCCATCGAGCATCACGGGCCGCATCTGCCGCTGCGGACGGACGCGCTGATCGCCGAGGCGGTCGCCTCGGCGGCCGTCGAGCGGGTGGCCGCGCAGGGCGTCGATGCGTGGCTGCTCCCGACGATCGCGTACGCGAAGTCCGACGAGCACCACTGGGCGCCCGGAACGCTGTGGATCGAGGGCACGACCCTCCTCGACGAGCTGATCGAGATCGGTCGTTCCATCGCGATGACCCCGGTCCGAACCGTGGCGTTCGTCAACGGGCACGGCGGCAACGTGATGCTGCTCGGCTGGGTCAACCGCGAGCTGCGACGCCGGTTCGGGCTGCGATCGTTCTCGATGCCGGCGGGTGTCGGCGGCGCCGGCGACGGGGCGGACGGGCGCCCCGACGAGCTCGGTCAGGGGATCCACGCCGGCTTCGGTGAAACGTCCATCGTCATGCATCTCGCCCCGCACCTGGTCGCCCCCGAGATGCCGCCGCGCAACGTGCCGGAACGCATCGCGGCGATGACGCACATCGGGTTCAATCGGAAGCCGGTGATGTTCGGGTGGACGAGCGACGATTTCGGCCCGACGGGTGTCATCGGCGACGCGACGGGCGCGAACGCCGCGGCCGGTCGTGACCTCTTCGACCGCGGCGTGGACTTCGTCAGCGAAGCGCTCGTCGAGATCGACGGCTTCGAGTTCGGATAGGACGCACCATGGACACCCCTCCCGGCCGGCTCGTCATCGACGTGCCGATCATCGATCACCAGACGGATCCCGTGCAGTCCGACGATCCGGTCGACGACCCGTTGGCGTTGGCCGCCTCCTGGCTGCCCGCCGCGGGCGCCGACCGGATGCTGATGACGCTCTCGACCGTCGACTCCGACGGTTTTCCGCGTGCGCGGACGGTGATGCTCAGCGAGTTCGACGGTGAGCGTTTCTTCTTCCACACGGATGCGGCGAGTCGGAAGGTCGCCGATCTGGCGGCGGATCCGAAGGTCGCCCTGACGCTGCTCTGGCCGGGATTCACCCGGCAGATCGTCGTGCAGGGAACGGCCGAGGTCGCGCCCGACGGCGAGGTCGCCGACGCCTACGCCACCCGCTCCGCCTATCTGCAGCAGCTCGCGTGGCTGAACACCGACGCGTTCGCGCAGCATCCGAGATCCGTGCGTGAAGAGCGCTGGGCGGAGTTCGCCGTCCGCCATCCGGCGCCCGCGCAGCCGGAGGGCTGGGTCGGATACGCCGTGACCCCGCACCGACTCCTGTTCTGGGTCTCGAACCCGCGAACGGCGAGTCGCCGGGTGGAGTACACGCGTGGTGCGGCGGGATGGGATCGGCGCTACCTGCCCGGCTGATCCCGGGTCGTGCTATTTCCGGGGAGTGCCCGTCAGGACAGCGTGACGAGCCGCGTGATGTCGTCGTCCGGGAGCGTGTCGGCGACCGCCGTCACCGAGACGCGATCGAGGTCGGCGCGTCCGGAGAGCACCGAGAGGAAGGCCGTGTCGGCCGCGTCGCGCCCGGTCGCGATCCGCACGAGCGTCGAGCGGGGAGCGAGGGTCGTCGCGTCGACCGCGCGCCACTCGCCATCGACCCAGGCCTCCGCGATCGCGTGGAAATCCATCGGATCGAGCCCGGGGGCGTAAACCGACACGAGTCGCGCGGGAACGTTCCGCGCACGCAACAGGGCGACGCAGAGGTGGGCGTAATCGCGGCAGACGCCCTGGCGGGCGAGCAGAGTGCGGGTGGCACCGTCGGTGGGAAGCGACGATCCGGGCACGTAGAGCAGACGCGTCCCGACCCAGGACGACACCGCCGCGAGCAGGTCGGCATCTCCCTCGATCCCGCCGAACTCCGCGGCCGCGACGGCGCCCAGAGTGTCGGACTCGGCGTACCGGCTCGGCCGGAGGTAGCGGATGGGGTCGGCGGGCTCTCCAACGACCGGCCCTGCCTCGCCATCGATCCGCGCCGAGTAGTCGAGCGTGAACGACCCGACGCCCGCGTGCACGCGGTGCAGTCGAGTGCCGTGCTGATCGGGCACCTCCTCGATCGGCACGTCGGCGCCGTCGAGCAGAACGCGGAATGATTCGGTAGCCGAATACCCCGCGCTGACCGCGACGGAGAAGATGAGCTCAGCCGGCTCGGTGATCGTGAGGGCGATGTGTGCGGAGACGTCCCGATGCATGCGCCCAGCGTGACACGCCGGGCCGCTCGCCCATAACCGCTTGACGCCGGGCATCTCGCGCTCCGCGTGCGGCGGGCGCATCGCGCTGACCTCGAGTAAGCCCAGCCGGCACTCGTCTGACAAGGCTCCCGAGAGGAATGAAAGTCAGGCCGATTCAACCCTCACCGAGCACGGATTGCGCCCAAGCCCAGCAACCGACAACGATCACGACACCTGTCATTGCGGCTAACGCGATCATGAAAGCCACTCGTCCAGCTCTCGGAGAGGGCGCGTCAACCCGAGCATTTGCCGCGAGGTACCCGAGGGACGCCGCCATGCCAAAGCCGATGCCGGCTCCGACCGCCCAAGCAAGCTCCCAATGACCGTCGGCGTATAGAGACCGGGCGAATAGCCCCGTGTTCGAGATCCCGAAGAAGGCAAACACTATGGTGCCGACCAGGGCGCCCTGACGGAGTCGTCGCGCTGCTGGGGCGCCGAGAGCTTCACGTTTAGCGTTGTGATTAGTCATTGGTCATCTTTCAGCACCATAGTGACGCGACGCCGAGTATGCCGGTCGTAACGAGACCGGCACCCGCCGCGACGGCGGCGCCGGCTCCGGTCCACGCGAGCAAGCCGGCCGCACTCCACAAGGCCCCATTTAGGGTCCCGATAGCGAGCATCCCGACGCTGCAGCTGTTGGGGGCCAGCCCCGTCGGATCGCTCGAGTTAACAGGGTTGCACGACGCGTAACCGTATGGGTTCTTCTCTTGGCCGCTCGGGTCCATCTGACTGAACCGACCTAGGGAGGTGTCGTAATATCTAGCGCCAAGTTTGCTGAGGCCGTTTCCGTCGCGGTGTTCTCCGATGTATCTCAGGTTGTTGCCGGTCA
Source organism: Microbacterium sp. cx-59 (assembly GCF_020805625.1). Taxonomy (NCBI): domain Bacteria; kingdom Bacillati; phylum Actinomycetota; class Actinomycetes; order Micrococcales; family Microbacteriaceae; genus Microbacterium; species Microbacterium sp. cx-59. Next base: position 120,469 of record NZ_JAJHGO010000005.1, on the reverse strand, counting down.
CTGAACCGTGAGACGCGGTCGCTCGTAATTCGCCGTACGGGCTGTAGGAGTATCCGCCGTTGTAGGTACCGGTCGAGGAAAGCACGCCGACGACGGATCCGAGGTGGTCCTGGACGAAATACGTCCGTGTGGTTCCACCGATGCTGACGGGTTTTCCCTCTGGGCTGCGCGTGATGTTCTCCACCACAGTGCCAAGGGTCTTTTGCATCATCCCGAGCGGTCCGTTCGTAAACGTGAGTGTTCCCCAGGACTGTCGGTCGGTGTTTCCCGTGCCGAAATAGGCGCCCGCGGTCGTGCCGACGGAGTTGACTTGGCCGCGGTCCCCGAATGCGGATGTTGTTCCTGTGAGCCCGTTGCGGGTCTGATTGCCCGCGGCATCGTATGTCCACGTGGTGGTTTGGCCGGTCGCGCTGGTGAGTTCATTGGCCGCGTTGTAGGCGTAGTTGATAGTTCCTGCGGTCGCGCCGGTGCTTCCGGTGCGGATCTGTTTGGTGCGGTTACCGGCGTTGTCGTAGGTGTAGGCCCACGATGCGCTGACCGTGGTCCCGGTCTTTTCCTGTGCCAGGGAGAGTCGGTTTCGGGAGTCGTAGGAGTAGCTCGTCACGGCTCCGGCTGTGACGCCTTGTTCTGCGTACGCCGTGCGGGATTGCACGTTCTTGCGGTCCCCTGTGCTGCCGGTGGGTGTGTACGCGTAGCCAATGTCGACGGCAGTGGTCCCGGTGCCGGTCTTCGCGGTGATGCGGGTAGGGCGGCCGGAGTTGTCCCTCGTGGTGACGGTGTTGGCGCCGCCGGGTGTGATTCGTTTGGTTTCCGCACCGTTCTGGTTGTATTCGAACAGTACGCATCCCGAGTTCGCCGCGGGGTTGCCGGTCGCGGGGCATGTCCCGCCGGGCTCGCGGAGTTTCACGAGTTGGTTGGCCGCGTCGTAGGTGTACGCGGTTGTGCCGCCGGCGTCTGCGTAGCTGGTGAGGTTGCCAACCTCGTCGTAGGCGAACGTTTGAGTGACTCCCGCGGACGGTCCAACCTGTGTTGTCAGGCGGCCTTGGTGGTCGTAGGTGTAAGAGGTCGCTCCCCCGGCGGAGTCAGTGCGGGTGTGCTCGAGCCCGTTGGCGTAGTAGGTGGTGACGATGTTCTGGCCGTTGTCGAATGTGGTGAGTACGACGCGGTCGCGGACGTCGTACTGGTAGCCAGTGGTGTCGCCCTTACCGTCGGTCACCGACGTCACACGGCCGAGCGAGTCGTACGTGTAGGTCGTTGCTCCGAGAGGAGCGGGCGGGGTAACGGTGGTGAGATTTCCGTTGGCATCGTAGGCGTAGGAGGTGACGTTTCCGTTGCCGTTCTTTGTTGTACAGACTTGCCCCGCGAAGCCTCCGCATGTGCCGTACGTGCGCTCGAACTCTGTGACCGCGGTCGCGGTGGTGTTGTCTGTCTGCTTGGTGATGTTGCCCGCGCCGTCGTACTGATATTGCTTCTTGTTGCCGGCATCATCAGTGGAACACTTCGGTTGGAACGCCGTGCCGGTGTTGGGCGCGGAACAGTTGGCACCGACCGCGTAAGCGGCGGAAGCGGCGGCACCGGTGGGAAGCTGCGCGCTCGTGCGGTTATTCGAACCGTCGTAGGTGTAGACGGTGTTGTTCGTCCCGATTGCGTCCGTGTTTTGGGAGATATCGCTGTTGGCTGTCCACTGTTGGGAGCGTGTCCGGTTCAGTGCGTCCTTGGTAGAGGTGACTCGGCCGCTGGAGTCTTTGCCGTACGTCGAGCTGTGGCCGTTTGAGTCCGTGACGACGGTCTGCCCGGCCGCGTACGCGAAGCTGGTCTCCACCCCGGACTGCTGAGCGACCTTGGTGACTCGGTGCGACGAATCGTAGGTGAAGGTCACCGTGGTCGTTGTGGCGGCCGCGCTGGGAAGGGCAATACTCGAGAGCCGCCCAGTCGTGTCGTAGTTGTATGTGGTGATCTTCCCATCAACCGACTTCACAGTTTTCAGAGCACCGGTCGTTGGGTCGTACGTGTACTCCACTTTCCGGCCGGCGGTGTCCTGAACGTTCACCAGCTTCTGGGAATTGAACTGGTCCCAATCGAACAGCAACCCGCGCCCGTTCGAGTTATAGACCTGCACCATGTTCCCCGTGCTGTAGGTGTAGAACTCTCCCACGCCGTTGCGGTCGTACGTCGCAGAGAGCCACCCCTGGACGGCGAAGACGAACTTCTCTCCGGTCTGGTTCTTCGTGATCGTGTACCGGAAATCGCCGCTGCTCGGATCCTGTGTGAGCGTCATGTTCGACCCGGCAGGTGCCGTGTAGCTCGACGTGGTGCCGACTCGGGTGAAGCGGAGCACGACCCCGTTCGGGCCGTAGAAGTCCGCATAAGGGCCCGGGTTGTCGAGCCCAACATCGAACGACGCGTTGTTCGACTGCCACCCGCCTCCCTGGGAGCCGTAGGTCGTGGAAAGGCCGTTGTAATAGCGGTCGTGACGGAGCGCGTACCCTGGGCCGGCGATCGCAAAGTCGTTTGCCTTCACGATGAGGTTTCCGTTTGCGAGGTTCACGCCCGCCGTCGTGTCAGGTGCCAGTGCGAAGTCCTGAAACGAGAACCACGGCATCTCACCGACACCCGGAGCCCCAGCGACGGTTCCCGCCGGCGCCCGCTGCGCATCCCCAGGTGCAACTCCCAGAGCTCGGTCCGGCGCGGGCGGCGTCCAAGCGTCGTCAGGAATACTCAGATCGTCGGGAACCTCCGCGTCGGCGGCGTCCGAGCGGGGCTCCCAAACCGTGTCTGGTGCAGAAAGCGCCCGGATCGCCGGTTCCGAGGCCTGCGCAGGTGGAGCAATGATCACCGTGACGAGCACGGCGGCTCCGACGAGCAGGCCAACGGGACGTTTCAACTCACGCAATGGGGCACCAATCGTCATTTACACGACACTGCGTGAGCCGACCCACTCGACGAGCAGACCGTTCGGATGCCCTCAGCAATGAGGCGATGAAACCACATTTCTGGACTGTAAGTCCAGAAGATTCTTTGGCCACCGCGGGGTCCCGAGGAACGCGGATGTACACCGTGTCGAGTCTTGTGGCGTCAGTGCTCCACGGGGGAGAGTGGAGACGCGGGGGCGGCGCACGAGAATGGGACCGGCCCGGGCCGCTGCATCCGCCGTGTGATCGAGCCGAGAGACGTCCGCGACGAAGGAGTGCACATGTCCGACACCCGTGAATCCGACCTGCTGGCGGCGGTTCCCGACGGTCTGTACATCGGCGGCGAGTGGCGCGCGGCAGAGGACGGCCAGACGCTCACCGTGCAGGATCCGTCGACCGGTGATGTGATCAAGACGATCGCGTCCGCCTCCGTCGCCGACGGCAAGGCGGCGCTGGATGCCGCCGTCGACGCCTTCCCCGCCTGGGCCGCCACCCCCGCGCGGGTGCGCGCCGAAGTGCTCCGACGTGCGTTCGACCTGCTGCAGGCGCGCAAGGAGGACTTCGCGCTGCTGATGACCCTCGAGATGGGCAAACCGCTCGCCGAGGCACGCGGCGAGGTCGTCTACGGCGGCGAGTTCCTGCGCTGGTTCAGCGAAGAGGCGCCGCGCATCCAGGGGCGCTACGGCGCGAACCCGGAGGGCACCGGTCGCATGATCGTGTCGCAGCATCCGGTCGGCCCCTGCTTTCTCATCACGCCGTGGAACTTTCCGCTCGCGATGGCGACCCGCAAGATCGCGCCCGCGCTCGCGGCGGGGTGCACGGTCGTCGTGAAGCCCGCCGAGCTGACCCCCCTGACGACGCTCGCCTTCGTGAAGCTCCTCGAAGACGCGGGACTCCCGAAGGGCGTGGTCAACGTGATCACCACCGCGCAGTCCGGTGCCGTGTCAGAGCCGATCATCCGCGACCCGCGGTTGCGCAAGCTCTCGTTCACGGGCTCGACGCCGGTGGGGCAGAAGCTCCTCGAGCAGGCCGCATCCGGGGTGCTCCGCACGTCCATGGAGCTCGGCGGAAATGCCCCATTCGTCGTGTTCGACGACGCCGACCTCGACAAGGCCGTCGACGGCGCGATCGCGGCGAAGTTCCGCAACATCGGCCAGGCCTGCACGGCCGCGAACCGGTTCATCGTGCACCGGTCGGTCGCAGAGGAGTTCGCGCGCCGGGTCACCGAGCGGGTGCAGGGCTTCGGTATCGGTCGGGGCACCGAGGACGGCGTGACCATCGGGCCGCTCATCGATGACCGTGCGGTGGCGAAGGCCACCGATCTGGTGTCGGATGCGGTGTCTCGCGGGGCGACGCTGCGCACCGGCGGAAAGCCCGTCGACGGGCCGGGCACGTTCTACGAGCCGACCGTCATCAGCGACGTGCAGCCCGGCAGCAGCATCCTCCGCGAGGAGATCTTCGGACCCGTGCTCGCGATCGTGCCCTTCGACGACGAGGACGACGCGGTGCGCCTCGCGAACGACACCGAGTACGGCCTCGTCTCCTACGTCTACACCGAGAGCCTGTCGCGCGGTCAGCGCATGATCGAGCGCCTCGAGACCGGGATGATGGGCCTGAACATCGGCGTCGTCTCGAACGCGGCCGCGCCGTTCGGCGGGTGGAAGTTCTCCGGCCTCGGCCGCGAGGGCGGCGCCGAGGGCATCCACGAGTACCTGCAGACGAAGTACACGCTCACCCCCGACCCGTTCGCCTGAGCCGCGTGAGCACCGCCGGGAGCCGCGACTCCCGGCGGCGCCGCGTCAGCGCACGCTGCCGCTGGTCAGCCCGCCGATCAGCCAGCGCTGCAGGAAGACCGCCGCGGCGAACACGGGGATGACTCCCATGACCGACGCCGCCGCGATCTTGCCGAAGTGCGGCGTGCGCTCACCGTAGAAGAGCGACAGCACCACCGGGAGAGTCTGCGCATCCGGGCTCTGGGTCAGGAACGTGGCCAGCAGGAACTCGTTGTAGTTCAGCACGCCCACGATGATGCCGACGGCCACCATGGCGGGCGTCACGATCGGAACGACGATCGAGAACAGGATGCGGAACGACCCGGCGCCGTCGATGCGTGCGGCCTCCTCGATCTCCTCGGGGATCTTCCGCAGGAAGCCCTCCAGCAACCAGATGCCGACCGGCACGTTCACCAGGGCGTAGACGAGCGTGAGACCCAGCAGCGTGTTATTCAGGCCCAGCACCCGCAGCAACGTGAACAGCGGAACGACCGCGACGATCGGGGGCAGCAACCACGGACTCATGAGCGTCGCCGACAGGGTGCGGCCGCCGGTGCGGTACCGCACGATCGCCCACGCCCCCGGCACCGCGAGCGCGATCGTGAGCACCGCTCCGCCGATGGCCGCCACGAGCGAGTTGCCGATGCCCTGCAGCAGGTCCGAATCGACGAGGACGTCGGTCCAGTTGGTCCACTGCGCCGCGGCGGGGATCAGAACGCCCTGCCCCGTTTCGTTGCGCCCCATCAGCGACACCGATACGAGGTAGATCAGCGGCGTCACGAAGAAGACGAGCAGAACGACCAGGACGACCGTCGCGAGGATGCTGCGCGGGTTCGTTCCGGCACGGACTCGGCGATTCTCACTCATCTGCGGCCTGCCATCTCCGTGCGATCAGCGCGACCGGCACCGTGATCACCGTGACGACGACCGCGAGCAGCAGGGTGATCACCGCCGCCTTGCTGAGATCGAACTCCCGGAGCGCCGCCTGGTAGATCAGGTACGACGTGGTGGTGGTGGATTGACCCGGTCCGCCGGAGGTCATCATGAACACGAGATCGAACACCTTGAATGCCAGCACGAGCCGGATGAAGAACGCCGCGGCGATGACGCCGCCGACGGCCGGGAGGGTGATGTATCGGAGCAGACCGAGACCGTGCGCGCCATCGAGGCGCGCGGCCTCGAGGGTGTGCGGGTCCTGCGCCAGGAGCGCGGTGAACACGAGCAGCGCGATCAGCGGCGCCCACTCCCACACATCCGCGACGGCGATGCCCGGCAGCGCCCAGGTCGTCGACGACAGAGGCGCGATCGCATCGCGCGGCGCTCCGAAGAACCCCAGCACGGTCGCGAGCAGCCCGCCGCCCGGGTTGTAGATGAGCTTCCACAGGGTGCCGACGATCACCGGGGGAGTGATGAGCGGCAGGAGCAGGAGCGTGCGAACGAGCGAGCCGCTGCGCACCGCGCTGTGCAGGGCGAGAGCGGTGATGACGCCGAGGAGCAGGCTCGCGACCGAGACCCCGAGTGCGTAGACGACCGTGCGGCCGAGCGAGGCGATCGTGTCGGCATCCGCGAGGACGGACTCGAACGTCTCGGTCCCCACCCACTCCTGGAAGGGCTTGCCGAGCGAGGACTCCGTCACGGCCGCGCCGACGATGAAGATCAGCGGGTAGACGCCGAGCACGAGCAGCGCGAGAACGCTCGGCCCCACGAACAGACGGTGCGCCCATGCCGGGCCCCGGAACCATCCGGAGCCGCGGCGCGGGCGCGCGACGGGAACGAACTCAGCCAAGAAGCTCTTCCCATTCGGCCTGGGTGGCGTCGAGGGCCTCCTGCGCCGTCGCCTCGCCGGCGATGAGCTTCGCGAGCTCGTCGGTCAGCACCTCCGCGGCCTGCGTCGCGTTCTTCCCGGTCGGCCAGGCGAGCGTGCCGTTCAGCGTCGCACGGTTCGCCTCCTGCAGCGCCGGGTACGCGTCGCCGTACGCTTCGCTCTCCAGCGACGACAGGCGGTTCGGGTCGATGCCGGTCTGCGGATCGGCCACCAGCAGCTCCTCGTTGACCTCGCTCGAGGATGCCCACTCGATGAAGTCCTTCGCCTGCTCGGTCTTCTCGGTGTTGGCCGCGATGACCCAGGTGAAGCCGGCGACCAGCGACGCGCGCGGCTGCGTGTTGTCGCCGCCCACGGGCAGGAACGTGACGCCCCACTTGTCGGCGACGGTGGAGTCGGGGTTGATCTGCGAGCCGACGCCGAGGTCGGTCCAGTTCTCGATGAACGCCGCCTTACCGGCGTACCAGGCGGAGTTTCCCTCGCCGAACGCGGTCTCGGCGGGAGTGGGGTACGCCGAAGCGATGGAGTCCGCGAGCGACTGCGCCGCCGCGACCGCCTCCGGAGTGTTGATCGTCGGTGCGCCGTCCGCATCCACGAACTCGCCGCCGAAGCCGGCGAGGCGGTTCGCGAAGCTCGCACCGAGGATGAGGGGGGACTTCTGCCCGAAGATCACGTTGCCGTAGACGCCGTCGGCGCTCTCGTTCGCGGTGATGGTGCGGGACTGCTCGTTGTATTCGTCCCACGTGGTCGGCGGGGCGTCGAACCCGTTCCGGGCGAGGATCTCCTTGTTGTAGAACAGCACGTGCGTGTCGCCGTCGAACGGGAGACCGTAGCGCCGACCGTCGACGAGCGTGTACGGGTCGTAGATCGAGGGGATGAAGTCCGCCTCGTCGATGCTCGGGGTGTCGGCGATCCAGTCGGTCAGGTCCTGAATCGCGCCGGCGTCGGCGAGGTCGCCGATCGACACGTACCAGGGCGCCGCGACGTCGATCGTGTTCGCGCCGGACTGCTGGTCGAGGGCGAGGGTGTTGCCGATCTCGTCGTACGGAACGATGACCGGGTTGATCTTCACGCCCGTCTTCGCCTCGTACTCCTCGGCGAGGAGCTTCGACGCTCCCTCGTGAGAAGAGATGAGGAGCACGGTGAGTTCGTCGACATCGCCCTCTCCGGAGGCGGATGCGGAACCGCCGGCGCACGAGGCGAGCGTCAGCGCGGCAACCGCCAGCGCAGCCGGAACGAGGATGGGGCGCCAGGAGCGCGCGCGGCGAGGGGTAGCGGACATGGGGGCCTCCAGTGGGCAGTCGGGACGCGCGGGGCTGTGGTCCGCACGGAGGAATTCTCCGGAGCCGCGGCGGGCGACGAGCGCGCCGTCGTAAAACGGGGTCACGTGACGACGCGGAACGCAATGAACCGGGCCACCGTGACCGTGTGTGTCGGAGCGGCACCGGGCGGCCCCTCGTGCGCTGCTAGCTTTCCGAGTCGTGCGCCCCCGAGCGCAGGAAGGAACGGTGATGGTGTCTCGCATCATCCTCAACGCGTTCGAAATGAGCTGCGTCACGCACCAGGCCCCCGGACTCTGGCGTCACCCCGACAACCGTGCCGACCGGTACAACCGACTGGACTACTGGGCAGATCTCGCCCGTCTGCTCGAGCGCGGCACGTTCGATGCCGTGTTCCTTGCCGACGTGGTGGGCGTCTACGACGTCTACCGCGATTCCGCCGCCCCCGCTCTGCGCGACGCGGCGCAGATTCCTGTCGGCGACCCGCTGCTGCAGATCCCGGTCATGGCCGCGGCCACCTCGCACCTCGGCTTCGGGGTGACGATCGCCTCGACCTACGCCCAGCCGTACGCGCTTGCGCGCACGCTCTCGACCCTCGATCACTTCACCGACGGCCGCGTGGGGTGGAACGTCGTCACGTCGTACCTGAACAGCGCGGCGCGCAACCTCGGGCTCGGGGAGCAGATCCCGCACGATGACCGCTACGAGATCGCCGACGAGTTCCTCGACGTCACCTACAAGCTCTGGGAGGGATCCTGGGAGGACGGCGCCGCGGTCCGCGATCGCGAGGCCGGGGTGTTCACCGATCCCGAGCTCGTGCACCCGATCGAGCACCACGGCCGGTTCTTCGACGTCCCCGGCATCCACCTCGCGGAACCCTCGCCCCAGCGGACCCCCGTGATCTTCCAGGCGGGTGCCTCCCCCCGCGGGCAGGAGTTCGCCGCGCGGCACGGCGAGGCCGTGTTCATCAACGGTCTCGTGCCCGAACTAACCCGCACGGTCACCGACAGCATCCGCCGCAAGGCCGAGGAGATCGGTCGTCCGCGCGAGAGCGTCAAGATCCTCACGCTCGCGACCGTGATCGTCGCGGAGACCGACGAAGAAGCACAGGCGAAGCACGCCGACTACCGTCGCTACGTCTCCGTGGAGGGGGCGCTGGCACTCTACGGCGGATGGTCGGGAGTCGATCTCTCGGCGCTCGACCCCGACGAACCCCTCCAGTACGTCGACACGGATGCGGCCCGCTCCGCGCTCTCGATCTTCACGAAGGCCGACCCGTCACGCACCTGGACCCCTCGGGACATCGCCGAGTACGTCGGCATCGGCGGTATCGGCCCGGTCATCGTCGGGAGCGCGGCCACCGTCGCCGACGAGCTGGAGCGGTGGGTGGAGGTGGGCGGCATCGACGGGTTCAACCTCGCCTACGTCGTGACGCCCGGCACGTTCGAAGACATCGTCGAATACCTCATCCCCGAGCTTCGCCGCCGCGGCCGGGTCTGGGACGAGTACGAAGGCGGCACGCTCCGCGAGCGGATCAGCGGAAGCGCGGTCGTTCCGTCGTGGCACCCCGCCCACGCCTACCGCGGTGCCTATCGCGGGCGTCGCAGCGCCGCCGACGGTGCCGCCGCCCGTCAGCCCGAATCCGTCTGAGCACGCACACTCGAAGGAGCGCACACATGGCCATCGCCGAAACCCGCACCCCGTGGAGCGGCACCGCCGACCGTGACGAGCTCGCCCGGTGGGACGCCGTCGCCCTCCGCGTCGCCGACCAGCTCGGACAGGACGCCCTCGCCCGCGACCGCGCCAACGCGCAGCCGTTCGCCGAGGCCGAGCTGCTCCGCGAGGCGGGCCTGACCACGCTTCTCGACCCCGTCGAGTTCGGCGGCGGCGGCGGCCACTGGGAGTCGGCTCTACGCGCCGTGCGGACGATCGCGCGGACCGACGGGTCGATCGCCCAGCTGCTCGGCTACCACTACATCAACTCGGCCAACATCGCCCTGGTCGGTGCTCCGGCCGAACGCGAGCGCTGGTACCGGGCGTCGACGGCGGGCCGGTGGATCTGGGGCGACTCGGTGAACCCGGTCGACCCGCAACTGACCCTCTCGGTCGACGGCGACGGATACCGCCTGAACGGCTTCAAGCGGTACTCGACCGGATCCGGGGTGGGCGACGCGCTGCTCATCAACGCCGTCGTCGAGGGCGGGGCGCGGCACGGCGAATTCGCCTTCCTCGTGTTGCCCTACGGGCACCCGGGTGTCGAGCTCGTCGATGACTGGGACAACCTCGGCCAGCGCCTGTCGGCGAGCAACACCGTGCGGTACACCGACGTGCGCGTCGACCCGGATCAGGTGCTCGGATACGGCACGGACGAACCGATCCAGAGTTTCGTCACCCCCGGCATCCAGCTCGTGTTCGGCAATCTGTACCTCGGGATCGCCCAGGGTGCGCTCGCGCAGGCACGTGAGCTCACGCGGGCGCGCCCCAACGCCTGGTTCCTGAGCGCGGCGGAGACCTACCGCGAGGACCCCTTCGTCCAGCGCTTGTACGGCGAACTGGTCTCGCGGGTCGCCGCGGTCGAGGCACTCGCCGACCGCGTCAACCGGCGCTTCGACGAGATCATCGAGCGAGGTGAGGAGGTCACCGCCGACGACCGCGCGGGGATCGAGATCGAGGTGGCGCAGCTCAAGGTCGTCTCCAGCGATACCGCCGTCGACGTCGCCCAGCGCGTGTTCGAGGCGACCGGGACGAGTTCTACCGCGAACCGGATCGGTCTCGACCTGCACTGGCGCAACATCCGCACGCACTCGCTGCACGACCCGGTCGACTACAAGAAGCTCGAGGTCGGCGCGCATTTCCTGACCGGCGCCGTCCAGCCGATCTCGCTGTACACATGAGCGCGACCGACTACGCAGACCAGCTCTGGGCGCGTCTTCCCGCCGACGTCGTCGCCGCGTTCCGCCCCGCGGTCGAGAAGATCGCTGCGGGGGCCGGCGCGCGCGACGTCGAGCGCGAGCTTCCGGTGAAAGAGCTGGGGCTGCTGCGCGACGCGGGGCTCGGACGGGCACGACTCCCGATCGCCGACGGCGGCGCCGGCCTCGACTGGCCGACGTTCGGGCGGCTGCTGATCGCGATCTCCGCGGCCGACAGCAACCTGCCTCAGATCCTCCGCGGGCACTTCGCGCTCGTCGAGCAGGCGCTGACGACGGGCGATCGCGCGTTCGCGGAGCGCTGGCTCCCGCGCATCGCGGCGGGCGAGATCACGGGCAATGCGTGGAGCGAGGCGGGCGGGTCGAGCATCGCGCGCGCCAGCACCGAACTCGTCGCCGACGCCGATGGCGTGCTCCGCATCCGGGGTCGCAAGTTCTACACGACGGGCAGCATCTTCGCGGAATGGACGGATGCGGTCGCGCACCGGCTGAGCGACGGCGTCGACGTCTCGGCGCTCGTGCGCCTCGACCAGCCCGGCGTCACGGTGCTCGACGACTGGGACGGATTCGGCCAGCGGCTGACGGGAACCGGAACCATCGTGTTCGACGGCGCCGTCGTCGAGGCCGGGGACGTGCTGCCGGTGCCCGAGCGATTCGGCTACCAGACCGTGCTCTACCAGTTCGTGCTGCTCACGGTGCTCGCCGGCACGGCGCACGCCGCGGTGTCCGACGCCGCCGACGCGGTGCGCGCCCGCACGCGCGTGTACAGTCACGGTTCGGCAGACCAGGCCCGCAGCGACCCGCAGATCCAGGCGTTGCTCGGCGAGCTCGCGGCATCCGCCTTCGCCGTCGAGTCGGTCGTTCTCGCGGTGGCCGATGCGCTCGAGGACTCCTACGGTGCGGCGCTCGCCGAACGCGATTCCCCGGGTGAGGAGGCGGCGGATCGTCGACGCCGCATCCACGGCCTCGCCGAGGTGCGCGCAGCGCAGGCGCAGTCCTTCGCGACCGCGGCCGTGCCGAAGATCTCGTCGCGCTTGTTCGACGCGCTCGGCGCCTCGGCCACGTCCCGCGGGGCTTCTCTCGACCGCCACTGGCGGAACGCGCGCACGGTCTCGAGCCACAACCCGGTGCTGTTCAAGAACCGTTGGGTGGGGGAGTGGGTGCTCGACGGCACGCTGCCGCAGCCGCTCTGGGCGGTGGGGAACCCGACGCCGGGCGCGTGATCCGCGGCCGCCCACGACTCAGGCGTGGCGGTCGAGGAACGCGTAGACCTCGTTGTCGTCGACCCCGGGGAACGCGCCCCGGGGCAACGGCGTGAACATCTGCATGTGCACGCGTGCGCTCGGCCACGCCTTGCCGGTCCAGCGATCGGCCGCGGCGCTGTCGGGCCGGCGGCAGCACGCCTCGTCGGGACAGGTCGAGACCGCGCGCTGCGCTGTTTCGCGCCCGCGGAACCACTTCGCGTCATCGAACGGGACGCCGACGGTGATCGAGAACTCGCCCGCCGCGGTGCTGCCGGTCTGGGTCGAGCACCAGAAGGTGCCGGACGGAGTGTCGGTGTACTGGTAGTGCTCCGTCGTGCGGTTCTGCTCGGCGAACGCCGACCGCGCCGAGAACTTCCGGCACACGATCTGTCCTTCGACCGCCCCCGTGACGTCCATCGGAAGGGGCAGGTCGTCGTTCTCGAAGACGCGGGAGATCGAGCCGTCGCCGTCGACGCGGAGGAAGTGCAAGGGGATGCCGATGTGCTCGGTGAGGAGGTTCGTCATCCGCATCCCGGCTGCTTCGTGTGTGACGCCGAACGCGTCGCGGAAGTCCTCGACCGCGAGATTCCGGTCCTTCTTCGCCTGCTGCAGGAAGGCGACCGACGCGGTCAGGGGCATGAGGCAGCAGGCGGCGTAGTAGTTGATCTCGAGGCGCTGCTGCAGGAAGGCGGCGTAATCGCTGGGCGGGCGGTGCCCGAGCAGGCGGTGCGCCATCGCCTGCAGCGCCATGGAGCGCAGTCCGTGGCCGCCGGGGATCGACGCGGGCGGAAGGTAGATGCGCCCGTTCTCGATGTCGGTGATCGACCTGGTCGAATGCGGCAGGTCGCTCGCGTAGATGAGCTCGAAGCCGAGTTGCTCGGCCATGACGCTCACGGTGCGATGCGTCAGCGCACCGCCGCCGTGACCCGCGGCTTTCAGCTGCTTCTCGGCGAGCTTCTCGATCTCGGGCAAGTAGTTGTTGCGTTCCCGCATCCGGAGGCGCAGTTCGGTGTTGGCCCGTCGCGCCTCTTCGGGGGTCGCGATCGCCTCGCGCTCCCGGCGCTGCAGCTCGCGGTGCAGCCCCAGCACGGTCTCGATCGTCTCGTCGCTGAGGCTCTTCGTCACCCGGATGCCGGGGAGACCCAGTCGGCGGAACTCGTGCGTCGACTGGGCGCGGTCGAGTTCGATCTCGAGGGCGGCGCGGCGGTTGGGCGGGTCGCTGGAGAGGAGATCGGCCAGCTGCGCCCCGGTCGCCCCCGCGATCTGCTGCAGCAGCGAGAGCTTGGGTTCGCGCTTGCCGTTCTCGATGAGGCTCAGGTGGCTGCCGGCGACGCCCACCGCAGCGCCCAGCTCGTCGAGCGTGAGTCCGGCCGAGGTGCGGTAGTGACGGATGCGGTGGCCGAGCGTGGCGAGCTCGATCGTGGACGAAGTCACTCTTTGAATATAGCGAAAGAATGCTGACTCTTTCGACCTGGACGGCGGGTAAGAGTCGCCGTGAAGGCGGCAATCTGGGTGAGAACCCGCGTTCTGAACGCGATCCGCCCACCTTCAGGGAGTCATCGTGGCACTTGCCGAGACCTTCATCCGCACCGCACCCCACGGCACCGCCGCCCCCCGTGCGTACGGCCGCCGTCCGGCCGCCGAGGGCGCGGGCATGGCAGCCCTCACCGCGTGGGTCGACGAGATCGCCGCCCTCACCCAGCCCGACCGCATCCACTGGGTCGACGGCACGCGCGGTGAGAACGACACGCTGCTTCGCGAGATGGTCGACGAGGGCAAGCTGATCAAGCTGAACCCGGAATGGCGCCCCGGTTCGTACCTGGCCCGTTCGCACCCGAGCGACGTGGCACGCACCGAGGGGCGGACCTTCATCGCTTCCGAGCGGGAAGAAGACGCCGGCCCCACCAACAACTGGGCGGCCCCGGCCGAGATGCGCGACACGATGACCCGCGTCTTCGCGGGGTCGATGCGCGGCCGCACGATGTACGTCGTGCCGTTCTCGATGGGCGCGGTCGGCGGCCCCCTCTCGCACATCGGTGTGCAAGTCACCGACTCGGCGTACGCCGTCACATCGATCGGGATCATGACGCGGGTCGGTGACGACGTGATCGCCGAGATCGCCGCGGGAGCCCCGTGGGTGAAGACCGTGCACTCGGTCGGCGCCCCGCTGGCACCCGGCGAGGCGGATGCAGCGTGGCCCTGCAACGACGACAAGTACATCGTGCACTTCCCCGACACCCTCGAGGTCTGGTCGTACGGCTCTGGGTACGGCGGCAATGCGATCCTCGCGAAGAAGTGCTTCGCCCTGCGCATCGCCTCGGTCATCGGGCGCGACGAAGGATGGCTGGCCGAGCACATGCTCCTCATCCGGGTCATCAGCCCCGAGGGCAAGGCGTACCACGTCGCGGCGGCGTTCCCCTCGGCGTGCGGCAAAACGAACCTCGCGATGCTGCGCCCGACGATCCCGGGGTGGCGCGTCGAGACGCTCGGTGATGACATCGCCTGGCTCCGCCCCGGCGACGACGGTCGGCTCTGGGCCATCAACCCCGAGGCCGGGTTCTTCGGTGTCGCCCCCGGAACGGGCGAGTCGACGAACGTGACCGCCGTCGAGACGCTCTGGGGCAACACGATCTTCACGAACGTCGCGCTCCGCCCCGACGGCGACGTCTGGTGGGAAGGGCTCACCGACGAGGCCCCGGCGGAGCTCACCGACTGGGAGGGGAACGCGTGGACTCCCGCATCCGGTCGCCCCGCCGCCCACCCGAACTCGCGCTTCACCGTTTCGGCCGGGCAGTGCCCGCAGATCGCCGAGGACTGGGAGGCGCCCGAGGGCGTGCCGCTGGACGCGATCCTGTTCGGCGGGCGACGCGCGACCAATGTGCCCCTCGTCCTCGAGGCGACGGACTGGACGCACGGCGTCTTCCTCGGGTCGACGATCTCGTCGGAACGCACCGCGGCCGCCGAAGGCACCGTCGGCGAGCTGCGCCGCGACCCGTTCGCGATGCTGCCGTTCTGCGGCTACAACATGGCCGACTACTTCGGGCACTGGGTGTCGATCGGCCAGAAGCTCCGATTTGACCGGGCGCCGCGGATCTTCCAGGTGAACTGGTTCCGCAAGGGCGCCGACGGGCGGTTCCTGTGGCCCGGATTCGGTGACAATGCCCGCGTCGTGGACTGGATCATCCGCCGCGTCGAGGGCCGGGTGCCCGCGATCGACAGCCCCATCGGGCGTCTGCCGCGTACGAGCGATCTGAACCTCGACGGCATCGAGGTGCCGGATGCGGACCTCGCCGAGCTCTTCGCCGTCAACCCGCAGTCGTGGCTGACCGAGGCGACGCTCACGGAGGAGTTCTACGACACCTTCGGCGACCGTGTCCCCTCTGCGCTCCGCGCCGAACTCGCGTCGCTGCGCTACCGCCTGGAGCGCGCCGACGTCGCCTGAGCGCCCGGGCGCCCGGGCGCCCGGGCGTGCCGGTCGGCTGAGCGCCGGTGCTCCCGGGCGCCGAGCGTGCCAGTCGGCTGAGCGCCGTGCGCCCGGCCTCGCGCGCCCGCGCTGGTGCGCGCCCGCGCCGGTGCGCGCCCGCGCCGGTTCCGGGCTCACGTGGCGCATTCCGCCGCCGCGACTCGCCGATTGCGACACGGGAGCGCCGAGTACCCCGCTCACGAGTCGCAATCTGTCGCCACGACCCGCGGATTGCGCCACGTGAGCGACGCACGCGCCTCACGAGTCGCGATAGGTCGGGCCGGGGCCCGCCGCGCCGGTCCTGGGACATGCATGTGTCGGTCGCGGTGTCAGTCGCGCTGGTTCCCCGCTCACGTGTCGCGATCTGCCGCCGCGACCCGCGGATTGCGCCACGTGCGCGCGGCGGACGTGAGCGCGGGCGACGTGAGCGCGGTGGGGGACGTGAGTGCGGGGGATGGCGAAAGCCGCAGCGTCAGACGAGCAGCTGGTGCTTCGCGAGGTCGCGGTAGAGCGGCACGGTGGCGACGAGTTCGGAGTGCGTTCCCTGACCGACCACGACCCCGTCCTCGAGAACGACGATCAGGTCGCTGTCGACGACGGTCGACAGGCGGTGCGCGATGACGATGAGGGTGCGTCCGGTCGCCACCGCGTCGATGGCCTCGCGCATGCGCTGCTCGTTCAGTCCGTCGAGCGATGACGTCGACTCGTCGAGCAGCAGGATCGGGGGCGCCGCGAGCAGTGCCCGCGCGATCGCGAGCCGCTGACGCTCGCCGCCCGAGAGCATGACGCCGGCCTCGCCCACCGGTGCGTCGATCCCGAGCGGGTTCCGCTCGAGCACGTCGCCGAGGTTGACGGCGCGAAGGACTCGCGCGCATTCCTCGTCGCTCGCGTCGGGTGACGCGAGCCGCAGGTTCTCGGCGATCGTGCCGGCGAGCGTCGGCGCATCCTGTTCCACGTACCCGAGCTGGGCGCGGAGCGCATCGCGCTCGAGCGTGCGGATGTCTTCTCCGCCGAGCAGGATGGCGCCCGACGTCGGGTCGTAGAACCGCTCGATCAGCGCGAGTGTCGTGCTCTTGCCGGCACCGGACGGCCCGACGAGCGCGACACGCGAGCCGCGCGGCACGGTGAACGACACCCCGTGGAGGACACCGCCGTCGTCGGTGCCGGTCACGGTTTCCGCCACGCCGGCCGCGGCGACGCCCTGGTCGACGACGGCCACGGCGCTCGTGTCCACGCGCGCCTGTTCGAGCACCGCGCGCGCCTCGTCCTCGGCCTTCCGGCGGGCCTGCACGACGTGCTCGGGGTAGCGGAAGTGCACGTCGCGGAACTCGATCGCGGCATCGGCGTCGCCGCGGACACCGGATGCGGTCGCGGCAGCCGCCGTCGCCGCATCATCCGCCGTCTCGGTCGGCAGTTCCAGCACTTCCTGGATGCGGCCGAGCGCGCCGAGCGCCTGGTTGACCGAGCTGATCGCGCCGAAGAACGAGCCGAGCGGGGCGACCAGGAGGAAGAGGAACATCACGAAGGTGACGAGGTCGCCGACCGTGATGTCGCCGGCGGCGACGCGGTAGCCGCCGAGGCCGAGCACGACCAGGAGTGACACTTGGAGGGCGATCCCCGCGATCGGCACGACGAGCGCGGACACCTTGGCGATCCGCACGCCGACGCCGTAGACCTCGGTTGCCACGGTGGTCACCGCGGACGTCTCGCGCTCGGTCGCACCGGCGGCGCGGACGGTCCGGATCGAGCCGATCGCGCGTTCGATGCCGGAGGCCAGCTCACCGACCTTCTGCTGTTGCTGCTGGGTTGCCTGACGGATGCGGCTGCTGAGCGAGACGACACCCACAACGGACACCCCGATGACCACCACGATCGCCGCGAGGAGCAGCGGGTCGATGAAGCCCATCGCGATGATCGCGCCGACGAACAGCAGCGCGTTGCCGACCGAGTCGGCGAGACCCTGGGTGAGAACGGCGTAGAGGAGAGTCGTGTCGGTGCCGACGCGCGACACCAGGTCGCCGGTGCGGCGGGAGTCGAACTCGCTGATGGGCAGGTGCAGGATGCGGGCGATCAGCTGTCGACGGCTCGAGTAGACGACCGCGGTGCCGGTGCGCTGGAGCAGGTAGTGCTGGTAGCCGGAGATGATCGAGCTTCCGACGACCAGGCCGACGATCGCCCACACGAGCATGCCGAGGCCCTGCTCGGCCTGCACGCGCTGGATGACCTGTCCCACGAGGAGGGGCTGGCCGAGGGTGAGGGCCGCCCCGACGATGCTGAGCACGACGATGAACACGACCACGCCGCGGTGCTCGAACACGTACGGAAGCAGTTGTTTCAGGCTCGCCCGGGGTCCGTCTTTCGGATCCGCGCGGCGGCCGCGGCGGCGGGGTTCGGAAGCCGTGCCGGACATGGGGGTGCCTCGTTCCTGCGTGGGGATTGCGTACCTTCGACCGTACTTCGCTCCGGGCCCTCAGAGGCGCGCGGTCATCGCCATAGAACGGCGATCGCCGCGTTCGCGAGAGTGAGGATGCCGACCGCCCAGAAGAGGGGTGCCGGTGTCGCGCCGGTGCGGCGCTGGCGCGCGGTCCCGATGCCGAGCACCGCGCCGATGGCGAGGAGGATGACCAGCTTGACGCCGATCTTGACGTAGTTCAGGTCGTGGTCGATGCCCCACGGCGCGGCGAGGGCGAGACCCGCGATACCGGCGATCAGCATCCCGTAGGTCATCAGGCGCGTGAGTCGGATGCGGCGGCCCACGGCCTCGACGGCCCATGCGCCGAACAGGACGGCGAATCCGACGAGGTGGACGAGGAGCACGACGTGGCGCAGTATTTCCATGCGCGTCACCCTACCTTACGTAACACTGAAGGTTGGTGCCGGCCGGTCTGCGCGCCGTTCGAGAGTGGATCGGCCGGCATCGGCCGGCCGATCCACATCGCGGTCTAGCGTGCGGCGGTCACGCCGATGTTCTCGTCGTAGTCGATGTCTTTCGTCTCCTTCGACAGCAGCAGGGCGATGAAGGTGAGCACGCCCATGGTCGAGAGGTAGATGCCGACGAGCCACGGGTTGCCGTCGCCGAGTTCCCACAGCCACAGCGCGATGATCGGAGCGACGGCCGCACCGAGGATCGACGAGACGTTGTAGGAGATCGCCGAACCCGTGTACCGCACGTTCGTCGGGAAGAGTTCGGGCAGCAACGCCCCCATCGGACCGAACGTCGCGCCCATGAGCATGAAGCCGAGAACGAGGAACGCCTGCGTGAGCGCACCGGTGAACTTCGGGTCGGAGTGCGGCAGCAGGAACACCGAGAAGGTGAGACCGAACACGATGATCAGTCCGGTGACCCACAGCAGCAGGCGCCGGCGACCGATCGCGTCGGCGATCGGTCCGGACAGCAGCGTGAAGACACCGAAGAAGATCACACCGATGATCTGCATGATCACGAAGTCGGTGTAGCCGAAGCCGAGACCGGGGTAGAACTGCGCGGCGAACGCCGTCGGGTCGAACGGCTTGCCGGCGGCTTCCGCGGCTGCCTGGGCGGTGGCGGATGCGGCGCTCAGGTCGCCGGACTTCGTGCCGTACGAGAGCGTGAAGTTCGTCATCAGGTAGAAGAGCACGTAGGTCGCCAGCATGATGAACGTGCCGAGGATGAGCGACTTCCAGTGCCGGCGGATCACGACGCCGAGCGGGAACTTGCGGATGGCGCCCTTCTCCTCGGCCTTCACGAACGACTCGGACTCGACCAGACGCAGACGCACCCACAGGCCGACGATGACCATGACGGCCGAGAAGAGGAACGGCACGCGCCATCCCCACGCCAGGAACTCCGCGGATCGCTGCGCGGTGCCGTCGGGGTGGGGGAGCGCGAAGTTGATGATCAGGAAGACCGTGTTGGCGATGATGAAGCCGATAGGGGCGCCGAGCTGGGGGAACGTGCCGTACCAGGCGCGCTTTCCCTTCGGCGCGTTCTCGGTCGCGACGAGTGCGGCACCGGACCACTCGCCGCCGAGCGCGAAGCCCTGCGCGAGCCGCATGACCAGCAGCAGCACCGCGGCCCAGACGCCGATCTCGTTGAAAGTGGGGAGGCAGCCGATGAGGAAGGTCGCGACACCCATCGTGAGCAGCGACGCGACGAGGGTCGCCTTGCGGCCGAACCGGTCGCCGAAGTGCCCGAAGACGACTGCGCCGATGGGGCGCGCGATCATCGCCGCGCCGAAGACGCTGAACGAGAGCAGCAGCGCGGTGGTGTCGTTGCCCGTCGGGAAGAACAGAATCGGGAACACGAGCACGGCCGCGGTGGCGTACGCGTAGAAGTCGTAGAACTCGATCGTCGTGCCGATGAGGCTCGCGGTGATGACGCGAGAGCGCGGGTTGGCGGGTGCGGTCGAGGTGGGGGGTGCAGAGGTGGTCACGAAGAAGCCCTGTCGAAGATGCGGCGGAGAGACGTTCGTTCTGCGATGCGTCGAGGTGGGCGAGCCGCGGCGCGGGGTGTGCGCCGGGTGGAAGCCAGATCACCGTGTGCGCCGACGAGTCGCCGAGGCACGATCCTCGATTCTACGCCTCTCGTCGGCGAGATCGGCGGCGCTGCCGCGATGCCGCCCGCCTGGTCGGCATCGGCGGCGGGGTATGGCGGCTCCGCGGAAGGTCCGGGGCGGCGCATGCCCCCGGCAGCCTGCGGCGGCCTCCCGCCAGACCCGATGCCAGCGCCGCCCCGGACCGCCCGCGGCGCGGCGCGGCCGTGGTGTCGACCGCCGGGGGTCGCCGCCTCAGCCGCGCAGCTCGCGCAGCAGCAACGCCGTGCGGACGGCGGCGTCCGCGGCTTCCTCGCCCTTGTCCTCCGTCGAGCCGGGAAGCCCGGCCCGGTCGATGCCCTGCTGCTCGGTGTCGAGCGTGAGCACGCCGAAGCCGACCGGTTTGCCCGTGTCGAGAGCCACCCGGGTCAGTCCGTCGGTCGCGGCCGACGACACGAACTCGAAGTGCGGGGTCCCGCCGCGGATGATCACGCCGAGCGCGACGACCGCATCCGCGCCCGCCTCCAGGGCCGCCTTGGCGGCGACCGGCAACTCGAACGATCCGGGTACGCGCACGACGCGGTATTCGGCTCCGGATGCGGTCAGGACCCGCTCCGCGCCCGCGATCAGGCCGTCGGTGATGACGTCGTGCCAGGTGCCCGCGACGACGACGACGCGCAGTCCGCTCGCGTCGACGATCTCGGTCCGGGGTGCTCCGTGTCCGCTCATTGGCCTGTGCTCTCTTTCATCTGTTCCAGGGCATCGGTGAGGTCGGCATCCGGGATGATGTGCCCCATCCGGTCGCGCTTGGTCGCGAGGTACTGGTGGTTGTTCGGTCCGACGCCGACCAGCAGCGGAACTTGCTCGACGACGTCGAGCCCCAGGGCGACGAGCTGGTTGACCTTGTCGGTGTTGTTCGTCAGCAGGCGCACCCGTTCGACGCCGAGGTCCGCGAGGATCCCCGCGGCCGCGGCGTAGTCGCGGGCATCGGCCGGCAGGCCCAGCGCGAGGTTCGCGTCGACGGTGTCGAAGCCGCGCTCCTGCAGGCTGTACGCCCGCAGCTTGTTGATGAGGCCGATCCCGCGGCCCTCGTGACCGCGCATGTAGACGACGATGCCGCCGTCGCGATCGATGCGATCCAGAGCGGCGTCGAGCTGCGGTCCGCACTCGCACTTGAGGGAGCCGAACGCTTCACCCGTCAAGCACTCCGAGTGCACCCGCACCAGCGGAGCGTCGTCGAGCTCGCCGGAGACGACCGCGATGTGGTCGGTGCCGGTGATCCGGTCCTTGTACGCGAGGAAGCGGAACTCGCCGTGCGAGGTCGGCACGGTCGCCTCGGCGCGCAGGCTCACGCGCCGTCGGTGCGAGGCCGCCACCACGGCGTCGATCGGTTCGGTGTCCTGCAGGTAGGCGATCAGTTGCTCGATCGTGATGACCGGGATGTCGTCGCGGGCGCCGAGCTCGATCAGGCCGGGAAGACGCATCATGCTGCCGTCCTCGGCGACGATCTCGGCGATCGCACCGACGGGCTCGAGGCCGGCGAGGCGCATGAGATCGACGGCGGCTTCGGTGTGGCCGCTGCGTTCGCGGACGCCGCCCTCCACCGCGCGGAGCGGCAGCACGTGGCCGGGGCGGATGAGACTCGTCGGCACGGATGCGGTGTCGGCCAGCACGTTCAGCGTGCGTGCCCGATCGGCGGCGCTGATGCCCGTGGTGACACCGGAGGAGGCATCGACGCTGACGGTGTAGGCGGTGCCGCGGGCGTCCTGGTTGACCTCGACCATCGGGGGGAGGTCGAGCCGGTCCGCCCATTCGGCGGGCATCGGCGCGCAGATGAACCCGCTCGAGTGGCGCACCGTCCAGGCGATCCACTCGGGAGTCGCGAGCTGAGCGGAGAGGATGACGTCTCCCTCGTTCTCGCGATTCTCGTCGTCGGCGACGATGACGGGCTTGCCGGCGCGGAGCGCGTCGAGGGCGACGGGGATGGGGGAAAGGCTCATCGTGAGCCTCCTTCGAGGGGGATGTGGGGAGCGGGGGAGAAAGCGAGAAGGCGCTGCACGTGGCGCGCGAGGATGTCGGTCTCGAGGTTGACGGCGTCGCCCTCCGCGCGGGCGCCGAGGGTCGTCGCCGCGAGCGTTTCGGGGATGAGGGACACTTCGAGCCACTGCTCGGCGGCATCCGCATCGCTCACCGCGCTCACCGTGAGCGATACGCCGTCGAGAGCGATCGACCCCTTGTCGACGACGAGAGGGGCGAGCTCGGCGGGCACGCTGACGCGGATGACCTGCCACTGCGCGCCGGGGCGTATCTTCAGCACGCGGCCCGTTCCGTCGACGTGGCCCTGCACGATGTGTCCGCCGAGGCGGGCGTGCACCCCGGTGGCCCGTTCGATGTTGACGCGCGTGCCGCCGGCGACACCCGCGACGGAGGTCATATCGAGCGTCTGGCGCATCACGTCGGCCGTGAACCAGTCCGGGCCCTGATCGATGACGGTCAAGCACACGCCGGAGACAGCGATGGAGTCGCCGTGACCCGCGTCGGACACGGCCAGCGGAGCCTGCACGGTCAGACGCACGCCGTCACCCGACGGCTCGACGGCGGTGACCGTACCGATCTCTTCGATGATTCCGGTGAACATCAGCGAACTCCTTCGAGCGGGGTGGATGAGGGGCGCGCGATGATCAGAAGGTCGTCGCCGAGGCGGTGGAGATCGGTCATCTGCAGGCGATGCTGCTGGTCGATCGTGTCGACACCCAGCATCCGCACCGCCGGATGGTCGGTCCCGTCGGGGCCGTAACCGATCAGAGTGGGGGCGATGTAGACGAGGATCTCGTCGGCGAGTCCCGCCCGGATGAAGGCGCTCGCGATGGTGGGGCCGCCCTCGACGAAGACACGCTGCACCCCGAGTTCGCGCAGCTCGATCAGGAGCGAGTCCGAGGCCTCATCGCCCGCGTGCTCGCCGAAGAGGTTCGCGCCGGAGCGGTGCAGGAAGCCCCGCGGATGCTGCCGCAGCGCCGCGTCGTCCGGCACGGCGCGGTCGCCCAGCACGACGGGGAGCGGCTGGTGCTCGTACAGTGAGCCGTCGGGCCGGCGGGCGGTGAGCGCCGGGTCATCGGCGAGCACCGTTCCGGTACCCACCACGATCGCATCCGCATCCGCACGGCGACGGTGCACGTCGGTCCGGGCGTCGGGGCCGGTGATCCACTGGCTGGTGCCGTCCGCGGCGGCCGCGCGTCCGTCGAGGCTCTGCGCCCATTTGACGGTCACGTGCGGGCGGCCGAGCATCTGCATCGTGGTCCAGGACGACAGCAGGTCGCGGGCGTCATCGGCCAGCACGCCGGACTTGACCGAGACGCCGCCCGCGCGCAGGCGATCCGCGCCGCCGCTCGCGACCGGCGTGGGGTCGGGCAGGGCGTACACGACGCGCGCGATGCCCGCCTCGAGGAGCGCGACGGCGCAGGGGCCCGTGCGTCCCGTGTGGTTGCAGGGTTCCAGCGTGACGACCGCGGTGGCCCCGCGGGCCGCGCCCGGGGCGAGATGCGAGAGCGCGTCGACCTCCGCGTGCGGGGTGCCGGCGCCGTGGTGCCACCCCTCGGCGAGGACGTCGCCATCCGGCCCCAGGATCACGGCGCCCACCTGCGGGTTGACACCCGTCGGGCCGCGCCGGGCGATCTCGAGCGCGTGCGCCATGGCACGGCGTTCGGTGTCGCTGACCGTCATTCGTTTCTCCGCTCGCAGGCTCCGCGGTCGGCGAACGGCGCGCGCCGCCTACAGCGGTCACGCGTGCTGCCTCCCATCCGGACTAGCGACATGAATGTCGCATCACCGTCGGTTCCGGAATTACACCGGATCAACCTTTCCCCGCCCTGAAGGGGGGAAACGCTCGCGGACTGTTACCGCCGGTTCGGATTCACACCGACCCCGGAGCACGTTTGCTCCGAGTGTACTCAACCCCTCGGACGCGGAATCATTCCCCGCCTCGCGCGGTCACAGAACGCGCGTCCCGGTGCCCGCGTGCGGGGGCTCGGGGAGGGGCACAGGCTCCGGGGTAGTAGGCGGGGGTGCCAGCTGCCGGGGGCCGGCAGCGGCCGTAGGTGCGCGGTGCCGACCGCGGGGGCGCCGGGGCCGCGCGCGCACAACTCCTCCAGATCGTGGGTGTCGGGCGGTCGGGGCGCTGCCGGGGCCCGATGTGGAGGAGTTATCGCGGGTGCACGTGCGCGACGGGCGAGATTCGGCCGGCCCCGCGCCCTTCGGGCGGGGCTGCACCCGTCGCTCCTGCAGTCGCGCACGCGCACCGCCGCAACCGGCGCCGCGCGCATAACTCCTCCAGATCGTGGGTGTCGGGCGGCCGAGGCGCTGCACGGGGCCTGAAGTGGAGGAGTTATCGCGGGTCCCCTGCGCAGCGGGCGAGATTCGGCCCGCCCCGCGCCCCTCGGGCGGGATGCACCCGTCGCTCCTGCAGCCGCGCACGCGCACGGCCGCAGCCGGGTGCCGCGCGCATAACTCCTCCAGATCGTGGGTGTCGGGCGGCCGGGGCGCTGCCCGGGGCCCGATGTGGAGGAGTTACCGCAGGGTGCATGCGCCTCCGGCGCCGCGACGCTACCCGGCGAGAGCCCGCGCGGAGGGTTCGTCGATCACGAGATCGGTCACCAGGCCCGCCGCGAGCGCGCCCCGCACGCTGTCGAGCTTGCCGTCGCCCGAGACGATGCAGATGCGCCGGGGCACTCGTGCGAGATCGGCGAGGGCCGGGCCGGAGGCGCGAGCGTTCAGCGCGATGTCGGCGCTCGAGCCATCGGCTCGATAGAACACGGTCGCGACGTCGCCGACGACGCGTTCCCGGTCGAGCTCGGCGAGGTCGGCGGGTTCGAGATAGCCGCCTGCGTATACGTGGCTCGGCACCGACGATCCGCTCGCGCCGACCGAGAAGACGACGGCATCCATGGATGCCTGTGCGTCGAGGATCCGGTGCATGCTGCGCTCGCGCCAGAGCGCGGTCTTGGTCGCGGGATCGTCGAAGAACGCGGGAACCGGGAACTGCTGCACCTGCGCAGTGAAAGCGCGCCCGAACCGGCGGAGCAGCTCGCTCGCGTAGCCGAGCCCCGTCGTGCGCGTGTCGCCCGAACCGTTGAGCTGCACGAAGCGCGTGCCGGTCGTCGGCTTCGGGACGAGTCGACGGCTCACCGCAGCGATCGTCGACCCCCAGGCGAGCCCGACGGTCATGTGCGACCCGATGTGCGTGGCCAGCACGTCGGCCGCGGTGGCGGCGACGATGTCGAGCCGCTCCACCTCGCTCGCGTCCTCCCGCACGAGGGCCGTGTGCGTGGTGACGCCGTACCGGAGGCGCAGCGTGTCGGCGAGGCCTTCGGGGGCATCGCGCGGTGAGCGCACGCGGATCTCGACGAGCCCCGTCTCGCGGGCGTGCTTGAGCAGGCGTGACACCGTCGACCTCGACATCCCCAGGCGCGCGCCGATCGATTCCATCGTCTCGCCGTGCAGGTAATGCGCGGTCGCGGCCGCGAGAGCGCGCTCGTCATGGCGGCGGAGTTCATCGGACATCGATCCAGTCTGCACGTTCGTGCATCGCGACTGCAACGATGTGTGCGGCTGGCACGATGGGTGCAGTGGCGCGCCCGACGCCGCGATGCGGAGGAATCATGACGACGGATGCGGCCCCTCGACGGTCCTGGCAGCAGTTGGTCGATCGTCCCCACGCCGAGGTGCTGATCGTCGGCGGCGGTATCAACGGTCTCGCGACCTTCCGCGACCTGGCGATGCAGGGGATCGACGTCGCCCTCGTCGAACGCGACGATTTCGTCAGCGGTGCGTCTGCGGCCAGCTCCCACATGATCCACGGCGGCATCCGGTACCTCGAGAACGGCGAGTTCCGTCTCGTGCACGAAGCGGTCGTCGAGCGCAACGGTCTGCTGCAGATCGCGCCGCACTACGTGCGTCCCCTGCAGACGACGATCCCGATCTCATCGACGTTCTCGGGCATCCTCTCCGCCCCGTTCCGATTCCTGCGCCACGGCGCCGGACGCCCGAAGGAGCGCGGTGCGGTGCTCATCAAGATCGGGCTCGTCATCTACGACTCCTTCTCTCGCGGCGGCGGACAGGTCGCGCGGCACGCGTTCCACGGGCGCACGCAGTCCCGCCGCATCCTTCCCGAGCTGAACCCGTCCACGCGCTACACCGCCTCGTACTGGGACGCCTCGCTGCACGATCCCGAACGGCTCGCGCTCGACGTGCTGCAGGACGGCGTCACCGCCGGCCGTGACCGCGCTCGCGCGGCGAACTACGTCGCCGCGGTCGAAGCGCGGGACGGGGCGGTGCTGCTGCAGGATGCGGAGACCGGCGCGCAGGTCGAGTTCACCGCATCCGTCGTCGTGAACGCGTCGGGCCCGTGGACCGACCTCACGAACGCGGATCTCGGCGCGCCGACCCACTACATGGGCGGCACGAAGGGGTCGCACATCGTGCTCGACAACCCGGCGCTGCTCGCAGCGACCGGCGGGCGGGAGATCTTCTTCGAGCACAGCGACGGCCGCATCGTGCTCATCTACCCGCTGAAAGGCCGGGTGCTGGTGGGCACGACCGACCTCGAGCACGACATGCGTGACGAGATCATCTGCACCGACGCCGAAGTCGACTACTTCTTCGAGCTGATCGGCCACGTCTTCCCTCGCATCGAGGTGGACCGCGAGCAGATCGTCTACCGGTTCTCGGGTGTGCGTCCGCTCCCGGGTCACGGCGATCTCGCCCCCGGGTTCGTGTCGCGCGACTACCGGGTCGAGTCCTCCCCGCTCACGGGTTCGGATGGCCGCGTGCCCGTACTCAGCCTCGTCGGAGGCAAGTGGACGACGTTCCGCGCGCTCGCCGAGAACCTCTCTGACCGAGTGCTCGAGGCCCTCGGCGCCGACCGCCGGCAGAGCACCGCCGGTGTGCAGATCGGCGGTGGCATCGGCTACCCGACGACCGATCGCCGGCGCGCACGTTGGGTGAACGACAACGCCCAGGGTCTTCCGGCCGAGCGTGTCGCCGTGCTGCTGGACCGGTACGGAACGCGCGCGACCGAGGTGATCACCGCGATCGTGGCGGATGCGGACGACGCACCCCTCTCGGCCGCACCGACCTACTCGACCGCCGAACTGCGCCACCTCGCCCGCGCCGAGAACGTCGTGCACCTCGCCGACCTGCTTCTTCGTCGCACGAGCCTCGCGTTCACGGGCGAGGCCGTCTCCGCCGCCGCGCAGATCGCGGATGCGGTGGCACCGGCGCTGGGCTGGGACGCCCCGCGCGTGGCGCACGAGGTGCAGGCCGGGATCGCCGCGGTACGCCGGGCGGAGCCGCATCCGGTGTCGGCACGCTCCGACGAAACGGATGCGGAGCCCGCATCCGCGGACGCGGGCACGGCGCACGCCGAGTCCTGAGCGACCGCACCCCGCACGGCATAATCGAGCACGGGTCGCGCACCGGCGCGCCCGGAGAGGAAACGGCGACGTGGCCGACCATGTGATCGCCCTCGACCAGGGCACCACTTCCACCCGAGCGATCGTCTTCGACGCGGCCGGTCGCATCGTGGCGAGCGCGCAGCGCGAGCACGCGCAGATCATGCCGCGCGCCGGCTGGGTCGAGCACGATGCGAACGAGATCTGGACCAACGCGGTCTGGGTGCTCGAGACCGCGCTCGCCGA
This sequence comes from Microbacterium sp. cx-59, assembly GCF_020805625.1. NCBI lineage: Bacteria > Bacillati > Actinomycetota > Actinomycetes > Micrococcales > Microbacteriaceae > Microbacterium > Microbacterium sp. cx-59. Next base: position 92,847 of record NZ_JAJHGO010000005.1, on the reverse strand, counting down.
GTCGGGCCTGGGATCGGACGAGATCGCGGCCCTCGGAATCACGAACCAGCGCGAAACCGCCATCGTGTGGGACCGCCGCACCGGTGAACCCGTCCACAACGCGATCGTCTGGCAGGACACGCGCACGCAGCCGGCGATCGACCGCCTCGTCGACGCGCACGCGGACTACGACCGCTTCGCCGACATCACCGGCCTGCCGCTCGCCACCTACTTCTCTGCATCCAAGGTCGCTTGGATCCTCGACCAGGTGCCCGGTGCGCGCGCGGATGCGGACGCCGGACACCTCCTGTTCGGCACCGCCGACAGCTGGCTCGTCTGGAAGCTCACGAACGGCGACCGGCACCTGACCGACGTCACCAACGCCAGCCGCACGCTCCTCATGGACCTCGAAGCGCTCGAGTGGTCCGAGCGCATGCTCGATGTGTTCGGCATCCCGCGGACGATGCTTCCGGAGATCGTGTCGTCCTCGGCCGTCGTCGGGGAGATCTCCGCGGTGGCGGCGCTTCGCGGAACCCCGATTGCCGGCATCCTGGGCGACCAGCAGGCCGCGACGTTCGGTCAGGCCGCCTTCCTTCCGGGCGAATCGAAGAACACCTACGGCACCGGCAACTTCCTCCTCGTCGGCACGGGCGAACGCATCGTCCGCTCGCCGCACGGCCTGATCACCACCGTCGCGTACCGGATCGGCGACGAGCCGGCGCAGTACGCCATGGAAGGATCCATCGCCGTCACCGGGTCGCTCGTGCAGTGGCTCCGCGACAACCTCGGCATGTTCAGCGAATCCAACGAGATCGAGCGGCTCGCCGCATCCGTCCCCGACAACGGCGGCGCCTACTTCGTGCCCGCATTCTCCGGACTGTTCGCGCCGTACTGGCGCCCGGATGCGCGCGGCGCACTCGTCGGGCTCACCCGCTACGTCAACCGTGCGCACATCGCTCGCGCCGCTCTCGAGGCCACCGCATTCCAGACGCTCGACGTGATCGGCGCGGTCGAGGCCGACACCGGCCACGCCCTCGAAGAACTCCGCGTCGACGGCGGAATGACCAAGAACGGCCTGCTCATGCAGTTCCAGGCCGACATCCTGGGCGTCCCCGTCGTGCGCCCCGAGGTCATCGAGACCACCGCGCTCGGCGCGGCCTATGCCGCAGGCCTCGCCACCGGAGTCTGGACCGACCTGGACGAACTCCGCAGCCACTGGCGCGAGGGCGAACGGTGGGAGCCGCAGATGGACGGCGAGGAACGCGACCGCCGCATCCGGATGTGGCGAAAGGCCGTCCGCCGCTCGTTCGACTGGGTCGACGACGACGCCCGCATCCTCATGGGCACGACCGGCTGAGGGGCACGACCGGCTGAGGGGCTGACGCTCGCAGTCGTGCTTCGCCACGCGGGAGGTTCCCGGCGGCGCATCCCCCCGGCCGCCTGCGGCGGCCTCCTGCCAGTCCCGATGCCAGCGCCGCCGGGGACCTCACGCTACGCGGTGCCGGGACGCAGCAGGGCTCGGGCCGGGGGCGTTACTTGAGGAGCCGCGAGAGGCGGCGATCCGCCAGGATCTTGCCCCCGGTCTGGCAGGTCGCGCAGTACTCGAGCGAATTGTCGGCGAAGAAGACCGAACGCACCACGTCGCCGCACACCGGGCACGCCTCACCGCGCCGCCCGTGCACGCGCATCCCGCGGCGCTTGGCGTCCTTGAGGTCGGCCGGAGGTTTTCCGGATGCGGTCGCCACCGCATCCGTCAGCGTCTCGACGGTCGCCGCGTACAGCGTGTCGATGTCGCCGTTCGAGAGCGTCGCGGCCAGCGCGTACGGAGACAGCCGCGCGACGTGCAGGATCTCGTCGGAGTAGGCGTTGCCGATGCCCGCGACGATCGACTGATCGCGGAGGACGCCCTTGATCTGCGTGCGCCGCCCGGCAAGCAGGCCCGCGAGCGTGTCGCGCGTGAAACCGGGCGCCAGCGGATCGGGTCCCAGCCGCGCGATTCCCGGCACATCCGCGGGGGAGCGCGCCACGTACACCGCGAGCGACTTCTTGGTGCCGGCCTCGGTGAGATCGAAACCGGAGCCGTCGTCGAACCCCACGCGCAGCGCGATCGGTGTTCGACCGGGCTTCACGACGGTCGCCGGCATCGTGTCGTACCAGCGCAACCACCCCGCCTTCGCCAGGTGGAACACGAGATGCGCGTCAGCGTCCACCCCGAACACGTCGACGTCGAGGAACTTGCCGTGACGCTGCACCGCCCGCACCGTCGCACCGATGAGGCTCTCGATCGGGGGGTCGTAGGTCTTCAGAGCCGAGATCGCGACGATCTGCGCCTTCGTGATCTGCCGCCCGGGGAGGCGGCCGTTCAGGAACGCGACGAGACCTTCGACCTCCGGCATCTCCGGCATGGAGTCATCCTGTCACGTGCCGCCGACACCGGCCCGACTCAGTCGAGGACCGGCCACGACTGCGGCGTGCGGTCATCGTCCGCGAGGAGGCCGGCGATCCAGCCGTCGCTCCGGACGCCCGTTCCGTTGCGCAGGACCGAACGCGACATCCCCTCGTACCGGAACCCGAGAGCCCGCGCGGCGCGGGCCGAACCGATGTTGCCGACGACGGCCCGCCATTCGATCCGGGCGAGGCGGAGTCCGTCGGGAGAGAACCCCCAGTCGATCACCGCACGCGCCGCCTCCCGCACGACGCCGTCGCCTCGCGCCGCCGGGGCCGTCCAGTAGCCGAGCTCGCCGGCACCCGTCCCGTCGACGCGGTAGATGCCGATCGTGCCGACCAGGGCACCGTCGCGGTGGACGCCCCAGGTGAAATGCACACCGACCGCCCACTCCGCCGCGACCCGGTCGACGAACGCCTCGGCCAGTGAGCGCGGGTACGGCGAGGGCACGGTCGTGTAGCGCTGGATCTCCGCATCCTGGCACGCCGCATGGATCGCGTCGACGTCGTCGATCGTCGGCGCGAACAGCTCGAGACGGGCGGTGCGGAGTGTGACCGGTTCCATTCCGGCACCCTACCGGCCGGGCGCGCTCCGCATCCGGCCCCGTAGCAGATCAGACCGTGATCGGGCTTCCCGACATCGTGCGCGGCGCGAGGCGCTGCAACTGCGTGACGTGCGACGGCGTGAGTTCGGCCAGTTCCGACACCTGCAGCAGCTTCATCGTGCGAACGATCTGCTCGGTGAGGATCTCGATCGTGCGGTCCACGCCCTCGCGTCCGCCGGCCATCAGGCCGTAAAGGTAGGCGCGGCCGATGAGGGTGAACTTCGCCCCCATGGCGATGGATGCCACGATGTCGGCGCCGTTCATGATGCCCGTGTCGATCGTGATCTCGGTGTCTGCTCCGACCTCGCGGACGACCTCCGGCAGCAGGTGGAACGGCACGGGCGCGCGGTCGAGCTGGCGTCCGCCGTGGTTCGAGAGCACGATGCCGTCGACGCCGAGATCGACGAGTTTCCGGGAATCCTCGACGTTCTGCACGCCCTTCACGACGATCTTGCCCGGCCACATCGAGCGGATGATGTCGAGATCCTCGAACGAGATCGAGGGGTCCATGGCGGAGTCGAGCAACTCGCCGACCGTGCCGCCCGTCGTCGACAGCGACGCGAACTCGAGCTTCGGGGTCGTGAGGAAGTCGATCCACCACCAGGGGCGGGGGAGCGCGTCGAGGATGGTGCCGACGCTCAGCTGCGGCGGGATCGAGAACCCGTTGCGCTTGTCGCGCAGCCGTGCACCGGCGACCGGGGTGTCGACGGTGAAGAACAGCGTGTCGAATCCCGCCTTCGCGGCGCGCTCGACTAGCGCGTACGAGATCTCGCGCTGGCGCATCACGTACAGCTGGAACCAGTTGCGGCCCGCGGGATTCGCGGCCTTCACGTCTTCGATCGAGGTCGTGCCGAGCGTCGACAGGGTGAAGGGGATGCCGGCCGCACCGGCCGCCCCCGCACCGGCGATCTCGCCCTCGGTCTGCATGAGGCGCGTGAAGCCGGTCGGCGCGATTCCGAACGGCAGCGCGGACGGGCCGCCGAAGACGGTCGTGGAGGTGTCGACGTGCGACACGTCGCGCAGGATCGACGGGTGGAACTCGATGTCCTGGAAAGCCTGGCGGGCACGCGAGAGCGAGATCTCGCCGTCGGCGGCGCCATCCGTGTAGTCGAAGGCCGCGGTCGGGGTGCGGCGCTTGGCGATCCGCTGCAGATCCTCGATCGTGAGCGCCGAGGTGAGGCGACGGCGCTTGCCGTTCAGATCGGGCTTCTTGAACTGCATCAGTTCGAGGAGTTCGGCGGGGTTCGGCAGCTGCCGGCGGATGGCACTCATTGGCGTCCTTCGAGAGGGGGATTGCACGGCGCACCGCGCGGGTAGGTGGTCAGACCTCTCTGCTAGAGTAGGGATGCGCCGTGGCTGAGTCAATCCGGGCCGTCGCGCGGAGGAGGACGACGTGACCGACGTACGCAACCCGGCCTGGGCTCCCGTCACGCGCAGTCGCGCGCACGAGCTCGTGATTCAGGCGATCGAAGACCAGATCATGACCGGCGGACTGACGGTCGGCGATCCGCTGCCTCCCGAGCGTGAACTCGCCTCCCGGCTCGAAGTGAGCCGGGCGGGAGTTCGCGAAGCCGTGCGCGTGCTCGAGGGGCAGGGCGTGCTGCGGTCGAGGGTCGGCTCCGGCGCCGAGGCCGGCACGTTCATCGCCGCACTCCCCGACGCCGCGCTCACCCGTTTCCTGCGCCTGCACGTCGCGCTCGCGAACTACCCGCTGGCCGACGTGGTCGATGCGCGCGTGACGCTCGAGCGGTCGTCCGCGTCGTTCGCGGCGCGGAACGCGGATGCGGCCGCCCTAGCCCCCATCCGGGCCGCCCTCGACCGGGGCGCCGTCCCCGGGCTGTCGCTCGCCGAGTTCAACGACGCCGATACGGCGTTCCACGTCGCGATCGCCGAGGCGGGCGAGAACCGTCTGGTGGCCTCGATGACCGTCGCCATCCGGGAGTCGCTGAGCGCCCGCATCCTGGACGCGCTCGCCGACCACGCGGACTGGTCGGGCCTCGCAGCCCGGCTGCACGCGCAGCACGTCGAGCTGTTCGAAGCGATCAGCCGGCGTGATCCCGACGCCGCTGCGCGACTGGCGGAGGAGCACATCCGCTTCGCCGGCCAGGAACTCCCGCACGTTCCCTGAGAGATCTGCGGCACGGCGAGTGCAGTCTGCTAACTCCTCCATACTCGACACCGCGGGCCCGCGGACCGGGTAAACGCACCGAAATGGAGGAGTTGGCGTCGCGAGGGCGGCGGCACGGCGGCGGAAGTCGTCCTCCACAGGGCGAGTCACCCCGGAAGTTGTGCCGACAGGGCGCTTCGCGCGGGATGCAGCAGCCCGGACTGCGCACGCTGGGAGGATGTCAGCGTTCTTCGCCACCCCGTGCGTGTATTCGACTCGGGCGGATCTCCGTTCCGGCGGCTACACCGATTCGTCGATCGCACGGCTGTGTCGCGATGGTGAGGTGGTGCGAGTGCGGCGGGGTCGCTATGTCGATGCGAGCCTCCCCGCAGAGATCGTCGATGCCGCCCGCCTCGGCGGGCGGCTCGATTGCACGTCGCTGCTGCGCCTTCTCGGGGTCTTCGTCCCCGACGATGGTCGCCTCCACATCCAGATCGAGCGTGGGTCCAGCCGGCTTCCCCATCGGGGCACGAACGTCCACGCGCACTGGCGGACGACGGCCACCGCCAGCTCCGATCTGATCGTCGACCCGATCGAGGCGTTGGCCCAGGCATGCCGCTGCCTCGCTCCGCGCGCGGCGGTCGCCACGCTCGATAGCGCGTGGCATCTCGGGGTCGTCGACGAGGCGGGGATCAACGAGGTGTTCGCCCGGCTGCCGGGTCGGTTCCGGACGCTCCGGCGTCTCCTCGACCCGCGGAGCGAATCCGGACCCGAAACGCTCGTGCGGTTGATGCTTCGAGCGATGGGGGTTCGCGTCGACGTACAGGCGTGGATTCCCGGTGTAGGCAGGGTCGATCTGCTCGTCGATGGCTGGCTCATCATCGAGTGCGACAGTCGCGCGTTCCACAGCGACTGGACCCAGCACCGCAACGACCGCCGCCGCGACAGCGCGTCGGCCGCGCGCGGCTACGTCACCCTGCGCCCCATCGCGGAGGACATCTTCGGGAACCCCGCCGACGTTCGCGCGGCCATCGCCGGGCTGCTGTCCGCGGGTCCGCCGCGTCGACGCCGCGCAAACTCCTCCAGAACGGGCCGCACGGCCGCTCTGCGACCCGCAACGGCGTGATCTGGAGGAGTTATCGGGCGGCGGTGGCGCCCGAGCGGTGCTCAGCCGCGGCGGAGCAGCCCGATCCGGTCGTACACATCGCCGAGAGTCTTGTTCGCGACGGATGCGGCGCGCTCCGCGTTCACGGCCAGCACACGGTCGAGCTCGGCCGGGTCGTCGAGCAACCCGAGCGCGCGCTCGCGCACCGGCCCGAACTCGTTCACGACCACCTCGGCAAGACCCTTCTTGAAGTCGCCGTACCCGCGGCCCGCGTACTCGTCCTCGATCGAGGGGATCTGCCGGCCCGTGAGAGCCGCGTAGATGACGAGCAGGTTCGAGACGCCGGGCTTCAGCTCGCGGTCGAATCGCACCACGCCCTCCGAATCCGTCACCGCGCGCATGATCTTCTTCGCGCTCTTGGCCGGGTCGTCGAGCAGCCACAAAACGCCCGCGTCGGACTCGGCGGACTTCGACATCTTCGCGGTCGGGTTTTGCAGGTCGTAGATGCGCGCCGTGTCCTGCTGGATCACCGGCATCGGTACCTCGAACGTCTTCCCATAGCGCGAGTTGAAGCGCTCGGCGAGGTCGCGGGTGAGTTCGACATGCTGCTTCTGATCGTCGCCGACGGGCACGATGTTGGTCTGGTACAGCAGGATGTCGGAGGCCATCAGCACCGGGTAGGTGAACAGGCCGACGTTCGTGGCATCGGTGCCGTACCGCTGCGACTTGTCTTTGAACTGCGTCATCCGCCCGGCCTCGCCGAAGCCCGTGATCGTCGACAGGATCCAGGCAAGCTCCGCGTGCGCGGGCACGTGCGACTGCACGTAGAGCGTCGACTTCGCCGGCTCGATGCCCGCCGCGATGTACTGCGCCGCGGTCCGGCGCGTCTTCTCCCGAAGCTCTGCGGGGTCGTTCGGCTGGGTCAGCGCGTGCAGGTCGACGACCGAGAAGAACGCGTCGTAGGACTCCTGGAGATCCCGCCACTGCATCAGCGCACCGATGTAGTTGCCGATCTGAAGGGAATCGGCGGAAGGCTGCATTCCGGAGTACAGGCGCGCTTTGCTCACACGGTCGATTCTATGCGGGACGGATGCGGCGCCCGCCCCGAGCCGTGCGGCACCCCGCCCGCGCACGGCGCCTGCCCCGCGCCCGCGCCGAACCCGCGCCTCGCCACCCGGCGCCCGGCGCGGTCGGTCAGCGCCCGATGCGGTAGTCCGCGATGACCGGGGCGTGGTCACTCCATCGCTCCGCGTAGGCGGCGGCACGAGCGACCCGATAGTCGCTGACCCGTGCAGCGAGGGCGGGGGAGGCCAGGTGGTAGTCGATCCGCCATCCGGTGTCGTTGTCGAACGCCTGGCCGCGGTTCGACCACCAGGTGTACGGGCCGTCGACCTCGCCGGCGGCGCGTCGGCCGATGTCGACCCAGCCGATCCCCCGACCGACCGAGCCGTCGACTCCGGTGACGGATGCGCCGGCGTCGCCCAGGAACCGGTCGAAGTAGGCGCGCTCGGCGGGGAGGAACCCTGCCTTCTTGACGTTGCCCTTCCAGTTCTTGATGTCGAGCTCGCGGTGGCCGACGTTCAGGTCTCCCGTGACGAGGGCGAGCGCGTCGCTGTCGGAGAGCTGCGGCAGTCGCGCGCTCATCGCATCGAGGAACCCGTACTTGGCCTCTTGGCGGGGGGTACCCACTTCGCCCGAGTGCACGTAGGCGCTGACGACGGTGAGCCGCTCGCCGTCGACTTCGAAGTCCGCCTCGATCCAGCGGCCGCGCGAATCGACGTCGTCATCGCCCAGGTCGATGCGCGAGTCGACGATGGGCAGTCGGCTCGCGACGGCGACGCCCGAACGCCCTTTCGTGAGCGACTCGTCGTGCACGAGGTGCCACCCCGGCAGGGCGTCCTCAAGATGGACGCGCTCGGCGCGCACCTCTTGCAGGGTGAGGACGTCGACTCCGGCGGAATCGAGCCAGCCGGCCATCCCGTTCCGGACGGCGGCACGGATGCCGTTGACATTGACAGAGGCGATGCGAACCGTTCGAGACACGCTCTCCAGCGTATCCGCCGCCCCCGACACGGCCCCGCGTCGCCCGAGAGGAGCCCCGACACAGCCCCGCGTCGCCCGAGAGGAGCCCCGACACAGCCCCGCGTCGCCCGAGACGACCCCCGCGGCCCCCCATGTCAGCTCAGCACGTCCCGCAATCGCAGCTGATCGGCGTCCGGACGCGGCGGCGCATCGAGCGCCCGAAGCTCGGCGATCGCGCGGCGGACGGCGCGCCGTGCCGCGGGGCGGCGCCACCACGACGCGGACGCGAGTTCCGCGCGAGCATCGCGGAGATGCACGCCTGCGGCGATGCGGAGCGCGTGGCGTTCCCGTCGCTCGCGCTCCTCGGGCGAGATCTGCACCAGTGGCAGGTCGCGGTCGGACGTCTCGACCGCGATCCAGGCGGCGGCCACCAGGATCACAATGCCGTTGATCCGGAACCACAGCAGGAAGCCGATGAAGATCGCGAACGTGGCGAGCAGCGGATTGCTCGGCGTGTACACGAGGAGGAGTCCGGCGCCGACCTGCAGCAGGGCCAGCGCACCGCCGCCGAGCAGCGAACCCGGCCAGATGCGTCGCCAGCGGAGCGACGTCCCGGTGAGGAAACGGAACAGCAGGGCGAGAGCCAGGGCGTTGATCGCAAAAGCGACGACCAGCGTCAGCACGCGCACCGAGATGTTCGAAGCGGTGGAGTCCGAGGTCCATCCGAACAGGGAGAAGACCAGATCGAGAGCCCACGTCGTCATCTGCACGAGAACGGAGCCCGCGACGAGCGCGACGCCGAATGCGAGCGCGGCGATCAGATCGCGCGCCTTCAGCAGTACGTAACTGCGGCTGTCGTACGGCAGCCCGAAGGTGTCGCGCACGGCGCGGCGGGCGTAGGTCACGAACCCGATCGCCGTCCAGACGATGACGATCAGCGCGATGCCACCGGTCACGGTGAGCAGGCTCGCCGAGCTGTCGGCGATCTCCTGCACCTGACCCGGCTTCACGAGACCGTGTTCGCTGATGAGGTTCGGGATGTAGCTGTTGATGAGGTCGATCAGCTGCCCGACCGCCTGCGCGTCGCCGCCGAGCCAGACTCCCACGACCGCGAACGCCAGATAGATCGCGGCGAAGATCGTGAACAGCGACTGATAGCTGATCCCGGCCGCCAGGAGAAAACCGTTGTGCTGGAGGAAGTGGCGCCAGACCCGGATCGGCAGCCAGGCGAGGGTGCGCTGCGTCAGGCGCGACGCGCGTTCGATCGGCTCATCGAAACGCTCACGGAGCTCCGCCTGACGCGCGTCCCAGCGTTCACGGAGCGACGGATCGGTCGCCGGCAGCGGGTGCGCCGCATCCGGGTTCGGTCTGTCACTCACGCTCACAGAGTAGCGAGCGGGGGATGCCGCTTTCGCCGCATCCCCCGCTCGTCGTCGGTGACTCAACCGCGCAGGACTGCCTGCTTGACCTCGGCGATCGCCTGGGTCACCTGGATGCCGCGGGGGCACGCCTCGGTGCAGTTGAAGGTCGTGCGGCAGCGCCACACGCCTTCCTTGTCGTTGAGGATGTCGAGGCGGGCGTCGCCGGCGTCGTCGCGGGAGTCGAAGATGAAGCGGTGCGCGTTCACGATCGCGGCCGGGCCGAAGTACTGGCCGTCGGTCCAGAACACGGGGCAGGACGAGGTGCACGCCGCGCACAGGATGCACTTCGTGGTGTCATCGAACCGCTCGCGCTCGGCGATGGTCTGCACGCGCTCCTTGCCCGGTTCGGGCTTCGACTTCGAGATCAGGAACGGCTGCACCTCGCGGAACGACGCGAAGAACGGGTCCATGTCGACGATGAGGTCCTTCTCCAGCGGAAGGCCCTTGATGGCTTCCACGTAGATGGGCTTCGAGATGTCGAGGTCCTTGATGAGGGTCTTGCACGCGAGGCGGTTGCGGCCGTTGATGCGCATCGCGTCGGAGCCGCAGATACCGTGGGCGCAGGAGCGGCGGAAGGCGAGCGTGCCGTCGACCTCCCACTTGATCTTGTGCAGGGCGTCCAGCACACGATCGGTCGAGAAGACCTCGACGTCGTAGTCCACCCAGCGCGGTTCGTCGTCGAGCTCGGGGTTGAACCGGCGCACGATGAAGGTGACGAGGAACGCCTGAATGCCGGAGTCGTTGATCTCCTGCACGTCCGTGCTCTGTGCCGTGGTTTCGGCGATCGCGGTGGCGGCCATGGTCAGTACTTCCTCTCCATTGGCTGGTAGCGGGTGATGACGACCGGCTTCCAGTCCAGGCGGATGTGGTCTTCCGGGTGCGAGGATGCGGCGTCTCCGGAGAGATACGACATCGTGTGCTGCATGTAGTTCTCGTCGTCGCGCTTCGGGTAGTCGTCGCGCATGTGCCCGCCGCGGCTCTCCTTGCGGTTGCGGGCGGCGACCACGACGACCTCGGCGATGTCGAGCAGGAAGCCGAGCTCGACGGCTTCGAGCAGATCGGTGTTGTATCGCTTGCCCTTGTCGTCGACGTGGATGTTGCGGTAGCGGTCGCGCAACTCCTCGATGACGAGCATGACCTCGCCGAGCGACTCGTCGGTGCGGAAGACCTGGGCCTTGCGGTCCATCTCGTCCTGCAGGGTCTTGCGAAGAACGGCGATCCGCTCGGTGCCGGGGTTGTTGCGCAGGCCCTCGATGAGCTCGCGGACCTCGGCGGCGGGGTCTTCCGGCAGCGGCACGAACTCGGCGGTCTGCACGTATTTCACGGCGTTCTTGCCGGCGCGCTTGCCGAACACGTTGATGTCGAGCAGCGAGTTCGTGCCGAGGCGGTTCGAGCCGTGCACCGACACGCACGCGCACTCGCCCGCGGCGTACAGGCCGGGAACCACGGTCGTGTTGTTGCTCAGGACCTCGGCGTCGTTATTGGTCGGGATGCCGCCCATCGCGTAGTGCGCGGTCGGCATCACGGGAACGGGTTCGACGACCGGGTCGACGCCCAGGTAGGTGCGGGCGAACTCGGTGATGTCGGGGAGCTTCGTCTCCAGCACCTCCGCGCCGAGGTGCGTGCAGTCCAGCAGCACGTAGTCCTTGTGCGGACCGGCGCCGCGGCCCTCGGCGACCTCCTGCACCATGCACCGGCTGACGATGTCACGCGGGGCGAGGTCTTTGATCGTGGGGGCGTAGCGCTCCATGAAGCGTTCACCCGATGCGTTGCGAAGGATCGCTCCTTCGCCTCGGGCACCCTCGGTGAGCAGGATGCCGAGACCGGCGAGGCCGGTGGGGTGGAACTGGAAGAACTCCATGTCTTCCAACGGCAGGCGCTTGCGCCAGATGATGCCGACGCCGTCACCGGTGAGGGTGTGGGCGTTCGAGGTGGTCTTAAAGATCTTGCCGAAGCCGCCGGTGGCGAAGATGATGGCCTTCGCCTGGAAGACGTGCAGGTCGCCGGTGGCGAGCTCGTAGGCGACGACGCCCGCGACCTTCGTGGTGTCGCCGTCTTCGACCGTGATCAGGTCGAGCACGTAGAACTCGTTGAAGAAGTTGATGCCGAGCCGCACGCAGTTCTGGAACAACGTCTGCAGGATCATGTGGCCGGTGCGGTCCGCGGCGTAACAGGCGCGGCGTACGGGCGTCTTGCCGTGGTCGGCCGTGTGGCCGCCGAAGCGGCGCTGGTCGATCTTGCCCTCCGGCGTGCGGTTGAACGGCAGGCCCATGTTCTCGAGGTCGATGACCGCGTCGATGGCTTCTTTCGCGAGGATCTCGGCCGCATCCTGATCGACGAGGTAGTCGCCGCCCTTGACGGTGTCGAAGGTGTGCCACTCCCACGAGTCCTCTTCGACGTTGGCGAGCGCTGCCGCCATGCCGCCTTGCGCGGCGCCCGTGTGCGAGCGGGTGGGGTACAGCTTCGAGATGACGGCCGTCTTCGCTCCGGGGCCCGCCTCGATCGCGGCACGCATGCCCGCGCCGCCGGCGCCCACGATGACGACGTCGAACTGGTGGTAGTAGACGCCGTCCTTGATGACGGTGTCCTCGGTCGAATGTGCGCTCACGGCGATGCCTCTTTGTCTGTTCTCACGCGTCGTTACCGGCGCGCAACGTGTCGTTGGGCGGGATGCGGCGGAATTACTGGCAGATCTCCCACAGCGAGCTGTCGGGAGTCACACCCAGGCACGGGTCGAAGGTGAAGACGACGAGGGTGCCCAGCACGATGAGGAAGATCGACACGATCCAGATCGCCCAGACGAGCGTGCGGCGCACGCCGTTGTGGGTGACGTAGTCGTTGACGATCGTGCGCATCCCGTTCGCGCCGTGGATCATCGCGAGCGTCAGCATCAGGAAGTCCCACCACTGCCAGAACGGCGAGGCGAGCTTTCCCGCGACGAACGCGAAGTCGATCTGGTGGATGCCGTCGCCGGTCAGCAGGTTCACGAAGAGGTGCCCGAAGATCAGCACCACCAGGACCATGCCCGAAACGCGCATGTAGACCCAGCCCCACTTCTCGAGGTTGGGGCCCTTCCGCCGCGGGGCGGCGTAGGGGGTGCGGGGGTCGGCGATCGCGGTGCTCATCAGTGACCGCCTCCGATCGAGGAGAAGACGTTGATGAGGTGGCGCGGGGCGAAGCCGAGCATCGTGACCGCCCAGACACCGAGGACGATCCACCAGAGCTGGCGCTGGTAGCGGGCGCCCTTGGACCAGAAGTCGACCAGGATGATGCGGAGCCCGTTGTACGCGTGGTACGCGATGGCGGCGACGAGCACCACTTCGCCGAGGCCCATGATCGGGTTCTTGTAGGTGCCGATGACCGCGTTGTACGCCTCGGGGGAGACGCGGATCAGCGCCGTGTCCAGGATGTGCACAAGAAGGAAGAAGAAGATCGAGACACCGGTGATCCGGTGCAGAACCCACGACCACATGCCCTCGTTGCCGCGGTAGAGCGTGCCGCGAGGAACCTTGGACGTGGTCTGAGCCACAGTTGGTATGACCCGCGCTGGTGCAGACACGGTCGTCCTCCCTGATCGAACACGGTGTGAGGTCATCGATGGCCCCTCGGGACGTTGGCCCCTCGCGTCACTCGGGCGCTGTCCGCCATTTTATCCGGCCGGATGCGGTTGCGCCTGGAAGGCGAACCTAACTATCTCGACGTCGAGATAATCGAGCGGATGCGGCGGCCCGCTACTCTGGCCGCATGGCGACTCCTATCGACGATTTCTATGCCGTGATTCCTGCCGGCGGGATCGGCAGCCGACTGTGGCCGCTCTCCCGCGCCGACGCGCCCAAGTTCCTGCACGATCTCACCGGCTCGGGTCAGACGCTGCTGCGCGACACCTGGGACCGGCTCGAGCCGCTCGCCGGTCATGACCGCATCGCGGTCGTGACGGGTCGCGCGCATCGCGCTGCCGTGGAGGAGCAGCTGCCCGGCATCGCCGACGTCAACGTGTTCCTCGAGTCGGAGCCGCGCGACTCGACGGCCGCGATCGGCCTCGCCGCCGCGATCCTGGTGCGCCGCGAACCCGACGTGGTGATCGGCTCGTTCGCCGCCGACCACGTCATCCGCGGGGCGCGGGTGTTCGATTTCGCCGTCCGTCAGGCGGTGGAGGTGGCCCGGGCCGGCTACATCTGCACGATCGGCATCCAGCCGTCGGAGGCATCCACCGGATTCGGCTACATCAAGCGTGCCGATGAGCTCCCCATCGACGGCGCTCCGGAAGCGGCGCTCGTCGAACGCTTCGTGGAGAAGCCCGATCTCGAGACCGCGCGGTCCTACTTCGCCGACCGGGCCTACTCGTGGAACGCCGGCATGTTCATCACCCGCGCCGACGTGCTGCTGGCCGAGATCGAAGCGAACGAGCCGGAGCTCCACGCGGGCCTCGTCGAGCTCGCCGACGCGTGGGACGACCGGGAACGCCGCGGCCCCGCGGTCGACCGGATCTGGCCGACACTGAAGAAGATCGCGATCGATTACGCCGTGGCCGAGCCCGCGGCGGCGAAGGGCCGGCTCGCGGTCGTGCCCGGTCACTTCGACTGGGACGACGTGGGTGACTTCGCGAGCCTCACCAAGCTCATCTCCAACGGTCGGAAGAACGACCTCGCGATCCTCGGCGAGAACGCCCGCATCCTCTCGGATGCCGCGAGCGGAATCGTGGTCTCGCAGACCCAGCGCGTGATCAGTCTGATCGGTGTGCAGGACATCGTGGTGGTCGACACCCCCGATGCGCTGCTCGTGACGACGACGGAGCACGCACAGCGCGTGAAGCAGGTCGTCGACGCGCTCAAGCTGACCGGCCGCGGCGACGTCCTCTGATCCGCACCCGATGAGCCGCCCGTCCGGTGGCTGTGAAGCCCGTTTGTAACCATTGCGTTGCGGCCTGTCGCCGCGTACGGTTCGCCGCCGACTCATTGGGTAACGTGACCTCATCCACCCCGGACTCGCCGGGGTGCACCACGTCTCTTGATGGAGGACTCGTGAAGAAGACGATGACCAAGGCCCTGCTGAGTGGCCTCGCGATCGCCGGCACTGCCGCGCTGCTCGCCGGCTGTGGCTCGGCACCCGCAACCTCGAGCAGCTCCGGCGGCGGCGCCGCAGCATCCGACTACCTGCCCTGCATGGTCTCCGATTTCGGTGGCTTCGAGGACAAGTCGTTCAACCAGCTCGGCTACGAAGGACTCAACAAGGCGGCCGACGAGCTCGGCGTCGAGGCGAAGGCCGTCGAGTCCGCGACTGAGACCGACTACGCGTCCAACGTGCAGGGCCTGGTCGACCAGGGCTGCAGCACGATCGTCACGGTCGGCTTCGCCCTCGCGAGCGCCGCATCCGAGGCCGCGCTGGCGAACCCCGATGTCGAGTTCGTCTCGATCGATGACGTGGTGGACACGGATGGCGACGGCGAGACCGACGCCGAGAACATCAAGCCGCTCATCTTCGACACCGCTCAGGCCGCGTTCCTCGTGGGTTACCTGTCGGCGGGCGTCACCCAGACGGGCGTCGTGGGTACCTTCGGCGGCATGAACTTCCCGACCGTCTCCGTCTTCATGGACGGTTTCGCACAGGGTGTCGAGTACTACAACGAGACCAAGTCGGCTGACGTCCAGGTCATCGGCTGGGACCGCGCGTCGCAGGACGGCTCGTTCACCGGTGGCTTCGAGGCCAACGACACCGCGCGCCAGATCGCACAGGGTCTCATCGACCAGAACGCCGACATCATCCTCCCCGTCGGTGGTCCGATCTACCAGTCGGCCGCTGCCGCCATCCAGGACTCGGGCAAGGACATCGCTCTGATCGGTGTCGACGCCGACGTCTACGAGACCGACCCCTCGGTCGGTCCGCTGCTGCTCACCTCGGTGCTCAAGGGCATCGACGTGGGTGTCTACGACGCGATCGTCGCGGCCGGTAACGACGAGTTCGACAACGCGCCGTTCGTCGGCACGCTCGAGAACGACGGCGTCGGAATCGCGCCGTTCCACGACTGGGAGTCCAAGGTCCCGGCCGAGCTCGTCACCGAGGTCGACGCGCTCAAGGCCTCGATCATCGACGGTTCGCTGACCGTCGAGTCGTACCTGGCTCAGTAAGACACACAGCTCGGGGGAGGTCGGCGGCTGCCGGCCTCCCCCTCTGCATGGTTGGGAAAGGACCGCACATGACCACGCTGCCGCTCGTCGAGCTGCATCTGCACCTCGAGGGAACGCTCGAACCCGACTTCATCATGCGGACCGCCGCGAAGAACGGTGTCTCGCTGCCGTGGGAATCGGTGGAGGATCTGCGCTCGCGGTACGAGTTCACCGACCTGCAGTCCTTCCTCGACCTCTACTACACCAACCTCGAGGTGCTGCGCGAGCGCGAGGACTTCCGCGACATGACCGACGCATACCTGCGTCGGGCGCAGCAGGCCGGAGTCCGGCACGCCGAGGTCTCCGTCGACGTGCAGGTGCACACGGCCCGCGGCATCCCGGTCGAGGTCGTGCTCGGCGGCATCCGTGACGCGCTCGACGAATCGGAAGCGCGCTACGGCATCAGCACCATGCTGCTCGTCGCGTTCGTCCGCAACCACCCGCCCGAGGAGGCCCAGGAGCTGCTGGACCACCTCCTCCGTACCGGTGCGCGGATCGACGGCATCGGCCTCGATTCCACCGAGGTCGGCTACCCGCCGCGCCTGTTCGCCGGCGTCTACGAAACCGCGCGCCGCGCGGGCCTCCGACTCGTCGCGCACGCGGGAGAAGAGGGGCCGCCGGAGTACGTTGTCGAGGCGCTCGACCTGCTGCAGGTCGAACGGGTCGACCACGGCAACCGCAGCCTCGAAGACGACGCGCTCGTGGACCGGATGGTGCGCGAACGCATTCCGCTGACCGTCTGCCCGCTCTCCAACGTGCGGTTGCGGGTGGTGGACCGGATGGCGGTGCACCCGCTTCCGGGCATGCTCGCCCGCGGGCTCCGCGTTTCTGTGAACTCCGATGACCCGGCGTACTTCGGCGGCTACATCGACGACAACGTCGACAGCATCCGGGGTGAACTCGCACTCACGGACGACCAGCTCGAGACGCTCGCCCGGAACGCCGTCGACTCCGCCTTCATCACGGACGACCGCCGCAGGGTGCTGCACGCCGAGATCGACGAATGGGCGGCGCAGCGCGGCGGCCCGCAGAGCGCAAACTAGGATCGATTTCATGAAGCTCGAACTTCGCGGCATCACGAAGACATTCGGGTCTCTCGTGGCCAATGACCACATCGACCTCACTGTCGAGGCCGGAGAGATCCACTGTCTTCTGGGTGAGAACGGCGCCGGCAAATCCACGCTGATGAACGTGCTGTACGGCCTGTATCAGGCCGACGGCGGGGAGATCCTCCTCGACGACGCGGTGCAGCACTTCGCCGGACCGGGTGATGCCATGCGGGCCGGGATTGGGATGGTGCACCAGCACTTCATGCTGATCCCCGTCTTCACGGTCGCCGAGAACGTCGTGCTCGGCCACGAGCAGACGAAGTTCGGCGGTCGCCTCGACCTCCAGTCGGCGCGCGCGAAGGTGCGGGAGATCTCGGAGCGGTTCGGCTTCGACGTCGACCCTGACGCTCTGGTGGAAGACCTGCCCGTCGGCGTTCAGCAGCGGGTCGAGATCATCAAGGCGCTCTCTCGTGACGCCCGGGTGCTCGTCTTCGACGAGCCCACCGCGGTGCTCACTCCGCAGGAGACCGACGAGCTGATGGCGATCATGCAGCAGCTCAAGGAGTCGGGCACCTCGATCGTGTTCATCACGCACAAGCTGCGCGAGGTGCGCGAGGTCGCCGATCGCATCACGGTCATCCGCCTCGGCAAGGTCGTCGGCGAGGCGGCGCCCACCGCATCCAACGCCGAACTCGCCTCGCTCATGGTGGGCCGCGCTGTCGAGCTCACGGTGCAGAAGTCCGCGCCGATGCTCGGCGGTCGCGCGCTCGTGGTCGAGGGCCTCACCGTCATCGACCCGATCGGTCAGCTCGTCGTCAACGACGTGAGCTTCGATGTGCGCCACGGCGAAGTGCTCGCGGTCGCGGGCGTGCAGGGCAACGGTCAGACCGAGCTCACCGAAGCGCTGCTGGGCCTGCAGCCGAACGTGCGCGGGTCGGTCGTGCTCGACGGCAACGAGCTCGCCGGACGTTCGGTCCGCGGGATCCTCGACGCGGGCGTCGGTTTCGTTCCGGAGGACCGCAAGGAGGACGGCCTCGTCGGCGAGTTCTCGATCGCCGAGAACCTCATGCTCGACCGCTCCGACGGAGCGCCCTTCGTCCGCGGCGGCGCCGTTCAGGTGGGAGCCCTGACGGACTTCGCAACCCAGAAGGTCGCGGAGTTCGATGTGCGGACGCCCTCGATCGAGACCAAGGTCGGTCGTCTCTCCGGCGGCAACCAGCAGAAGGTCGTCCTCGCACGCGAGCTCAGCCGCGAGCTGCGCCTCTTCGTCGCGGCTCAGCCGACCCGCGGTGTCGACGTCGGATCGATCGAATTCATCCACAAGCGCATCATCGAGACGCGGGATGCGGGCGTTCCCGTCATCGTCGTCTCGACCGAACTCGACGAGGTCACCGCCCTCGCCGACCGCATCATGGTCATGTACCGGGGCAAGGTCGTCGGCGTGGTGCCGGGAGACACCCCGCGCGACGTGCTCGGACTCATGATGGCCGGCGAGATCCCGACCGGCGTCGACGCCACGACCACAGGGGGAGCCGCCGCATGAGCGACCCATCGAACACCACCGACCCCGACGTCGCGCTCGAGACGCCGGGCGCCGTGAGCGGTGAGACGGCCACACGCCGCTCCGCCGCGACACCCCCGGCGGACGACGAGGGGTCCAGCCGCTGGACGCGCGCGTTGCACGAGATCGCGACCGGCAACGCGATCATCTCCGTTCTCGCGGTCGTCATCGCGCTCGTCGTCGGCGCCATCATGATCGCTGCGACCGACTCGCGCGTCGAAGAGACCGCGGGCTACTTCTTCGCGCGTCCGGGCGACATGCTGTTCGCGATCTGGGATGCGGTCTCCGGCGCCTACGTCGCGCTGTTCCAGGGCGCGATCTACAACTTCAACCGCCCCGACTTCCTCACCGGCATCCGGCCGCTGACCGAGACGCTCACCTTCGCGACCCCGCTGATCGCGGCGGGGCTCGGTGTCGCGCTCGCGTTCCGCGTGGGAATGTTCAACATCGGCGGCCGCGGGCAGATGCTCGTCGCGTCGGCCGCGGCCGGCTGGGTCGGCTTCGGCTTCGACCTGCCGTGGGGCATCCACATGATCGTCGCGCTCCTCGCCGGTCTCGTCGCGGGCGCCGCCTGGGCGGGCATCGCGGGTCTCCTAAAGGCGCGCACCGGAGCGCACGAGGTGATCGTCACGATCATGCTGAACTTCGTCGCGCTCTACCTGATCACCTGGATGCTGCGCACCCCCGGCCTCCTACAGGCACCCGGGTCCAGCAACCCGAAGACGCCCGCCATCAAGGAGACCGCGATCTTCCCCGACCTCCTCGGCCCGGGATACAACCTGCACTTCGGCTTCATCCTGGCGCTCCTCTCGGTCGCGGTCGTGTGGTGGATCCTCAACCGCTCGGCGCTCGGCTTCCAGTTCCGCGCCGTCGGTGAGAACCCGAACGCGGCGCGCGTCGCGGGCATCAAGGTGCCCCGCATGTACGTCTACGCAATGCTCATCTCCGGCGCGCTCATCGGTCTCGCCGGTGTCAGCCAGGTGCTCGGCACCGTGACGACCGGCTTCTCCAGCGGTATCGACGCGGGCATCGGCTTCGACGCGATCACGGTCGCCCTGCTGGGCCGTTCGACCCCGGTCGGCGTGCTGGTGGCCGGCATCCTGTTCGGTGCGTTCAAGGCCGGCGGGTTCTCCATGCAGGCGGCGGAGGGCATCCCCGTCGACATCGTTCTCGTCGTGCAGTCGCTCATCGTGCTCTTCATCGCGGCGCCGCCGCTCGTGCGGGCGATCTTCCGCCTGCCCGCCCCGGGAAGCGGCCCCCGCCGCCCCCGTCCGATCGTCTCGAAGAAACTCCGCACCGGTGAGGAGGTGACGGCCAAGTGACCACGACCGCCGTCCCCGAGCACGTCGTCCCCGACGCGCCCCTGGCGCGCACCGTCGTCGTCAGCTGGAAGGCCCCGATCGCCTTCGCCGCGCTGACGGTGCTCGGCGCCATCCTGTTCCTCCTGGTCGGGCACGGTCAGGAGACCGTGTTCCGCATCACCTCCGACGGCGACGCGATCCAGCTCGCCGACATCACCCTCGACGCGGGTCTGACGGGCGTGATCTGCACGATCGGCCTCGTCGTCGTGACGGCCGCATCCGCGTATCTGGTGTGGAAGCGCCGCCGGGTTCCGCTCTGGCTCATGGTCGTGTTCGCGGTGCTTTTCATGGTGGGCTTCCTCACCTGGGCGGGTTCCGGCGCGCGCACGAATGTCATCCCGCTCGCAGGCCTCCTCGCCGGTGGCATCAGCCTCTCCGTGCCGCTCATCTACGGTGCGCTCGCGGGCGTCATCAGTGAGCGCGTCGGCGTCGTGAACATCGCGATCGAGGGTCAGCTGCTCGCCGGGGCCTTCACATCCGCCGTCGTGGCGACGGCGACCGGGCAACCGCTCCTCGGACTCGTGGCCGCTGGCGTCGCCGGTGTGCTCGTCTCGTTCGTGCTGGCGGCGTTCGCGATCAAGTACTTCGTCGACCAGGTCATCGTCGGTGTCGTGCTGAACGTGCTGGTCACCGGCCTGACGAGCTTCCTGTTCTCGCAATTGCTGGCCCCGAACGCGGCGACCCTCAACACCCCGCCGCGGTTCGAACGCATCCCGATCCCCGTGCTCAGCGACATCCCGCTGATCGGGCCGATGTTCTTCCGCCAGACGATCATCGTGTACCTGATGTACGTGCTGGTCGCGGCGGTCTACTTCGGTCTCTTCCACACGAAGTGGGGGCTGCGCCTCCGCGCCGTCGGTGAGCACCCGCAGGCCGCCGACACCGTCGGCATCAACATCGCCCGCACGCGGTTCTGGAACGTCTCGCTGGGCGGGGCGATCGCCGGCATGGGTGGCGCCTTCTTCACGCTCGGCTCGGTCGGTGCGTTCAACAAGGAGATGACCGCGGGCGCCGGATTCATCGCGCTTGCGGCCGTCATCTTCGGCCAGTGGGACCCGCTGAAGGCGACCCTCGCGGCGCTGCTGTTCGGCTTCGCGTCCAACCTGCAGAACACGCTCGGCGTCATCGGTTCGCCGGTGCCGAGCGAGTTCATGCTGATGCTGCCGTACGTCGTGACGATCTTCGCCGTGGCGGGGCTCGTCGGCAAGGTGCGCGGACCCGCCGCATCCGGCAAGCCGTATATCAAGGGGTGACACCCTCGGATGCGGTTCGCCGCACCCTGACTCTGTTCGACAACTGAAAGGCGACCGTGACTGACATCGACTGGGACCAGCTTCGTACCGTGGCGAATGAGGCGATGCAACGCGCCTACGCGCCGTACTCGCGGTACAAGGTGGGCGCGGCGGCACTGGTGTCGGACGGTCGGATCGTCTCGGGATGCAACGTCGAGAACGCCTCCTACGGCGTGGGACTCTGCGCGGAGTGCGGCCTCGTGTCCGAACTCAACATGACCGGCGGCGGTGAGCTGGTCGCGTTCGTCTGCGTGAACGGCGCCGGCGAGACCATCATGCCGTGCGGTCGCTGCCGTCAGCTGCTGTACGAATTCGCCCTTCCCGGGATGCTGCTGGAGACCGTGTCGGGCATCCGCACGATCGACGAGGTGCTGCCCGACGCCTTCGGACCCCGCGACCTCGAGGAGTACCGCCGGTGAGCGTGGTCGAACCGTTCGACGCCGTCGACGTCATCCGCGCCAAGCGCGACGGCGGGGCCGTCCCCGACGACGCGCTGCGCTGGATGATCGACGCGTACACGCGCGAGTACGTCACCGACGCGCAGATGGCCGCGTTCGCGATGGCCGTGCTGCTCAACGGCATGGAGCGCGATGAGATCCGTGTGATGACCGACGCGATGATCGCCTCGGGCGAGCGGATGAGCTTCGCCGGTCTCGGCAAGACGACGGTCGACAAGCACTCCACGGGCGGAGTCGGCGACAAGATCACCCTCCCGCTCGCGCCCCTCGTCGCGGCCTTCGGGGTCGCCGTGCCGCAGCTGTCGGGCCGGGGGCTCGGTCACACCGGCGGCACCCTCGACAAGCTCGAGTCGATTCCGGGGTGGCGCGCCGCCCTGACGAACGATGAGATGTTCGCCCAGCTCGCCTCGGTCGGTGCGGTCATCTGCGCCGCCGGCTCCGGGCTCGCGCCCGCCGACAAGCGGCTGTACGCGCTTCGTGATGTGACCGGCACGGTCGAAGCCATCCCGCTCATCGCGTCGAGCATCATGTCGAAGAAGATCGCCGAGGGAACGGCCGCGCTCGTTCTCGACGTGAAGTTCGGCTCGGGGGCGTTCATGCAGGACGTCGAGCGGGCCCGCGAACTCGCGCGCACGATGGTCGCCCTGGGCACCGACTCGGGTGTGGCGACGACCGCGCTGCTCACCGACATGAACACGCCCCTGGGGCTCGCGATCGGCAACGCGAACGAGGTTCGCGAGTCGGTCGAGGTGCTCGCCGGCGGAGGGCCCGCCGACGTGGTGGAGCTGACCGTCGCGCTCGCCCGCGAGATGCTCGCGCTGGCGGGCCAGCCGGACGCCGACGTCGAAGCCGCGCTCCGCGACGGACGTGCGATGGACGCCTGGCGTCGCATGATCATCGCCCAGGACGGCGACCCGGATGCCGAGCTGCCGGTCGCGCGCGAAACCCACACCGTCACGGCCACCGAATCCGGCGTCATCACGCGGATGGAGGCGCTGCCGTTCGGCATCGCCGCATGGCGCCTCGGCGCCGGCCGCGCCCGTCCGCAGGACCCGGTCGTGCACGCGGCCGGCATCGACCTGCACGTGAAGCCGGGCGACCGGATCACCGCCGGACAGCCGCTGTTCACCCTGTCGGCGGATGATGGCGACCGATTCGCTCGTGCCCTCGGTGCCCTCGAGGGGGCCTGGGAGATCGGCGGGGTGGCACCGGCCGCATCCGCCCGCGTCCTCGAACGCATCACCGCCTGACCCGTCCACCACCGCACCCCCCCACGCCGAGGAGCCCCCGATGCCCATCGATCAGCACGCAGACGCCCTGGTGGAAGGCGTGTCGCTACGCGGCCTGCCGAAGGTCTCGCTGCACGACCACCTCGACGGTGCCCTGCGCCCCGAGACCATCATCGAGCTGGCATCCGACGCCGGCGTCGACGTGCCCGAATCCGACGCCGACGATCTCGCCGACTGGTTCGCCGACAAGAGTGACTCCGGGTCGCTCGTCGAGTATCTGAAGACGTTCGATCTGACGACCGCGGTCATGCAGACGCGCGAGGGCCTCACCCGGGTCGCTCGCGAGTTCGTCGAGGACCTCGCCGAGGACGGCGTGATCTACGGCGAGGTGCGCTGGGCGCCCGAGCAGCACCTCGGCGGCGGGCTCTCGCTCGACGAGGTCGTGGAAGCCGTGCAGGACGGGCTCGAGGAGGGCGAGGATGCGGCGGCCGACGCCGGTCACGACATCCGCGTCGGTCAGCTCCTGACGGCCATGCGCCACACGGACCGCTCGCTGGAGATCGCCAAGCTCGCCGTCGCCTTCCGCGAGCGCGGTGCGGTCGGTTTCGACATCGCCGGGCCCGAGGACGGCTTCGCGCCGTCGCGCCACCGCGCGGCCTTCGACTATCTGGCCTCCGAGTTCTTCCCGGTCACGGTGCACGCGGGTGAGGCGGCGGGGCTCGACAGCATCCGCTCGGCGCTCATCGACGGCCGTGCGCTGCGGCTCGGCCACGGTGTGCGCATCGCCGAAGACCTCGAGGTCGTCTCGCGCGCCGGCGACATGGTCGAGGTCGTGTTCGGCGACCTGGCTCGCTGGGTGCGCGACCGCGAGATCCCGCTCGAGCTGTCGCCGTCGTCGAACCTGCAGACCGGCGCGATCGCGGCGTGGGGTCAAGAGCTCGGGGACCACCCGTTCGACCTGCTCTACCAGCTCGGTTTCGCCGTCACCGTGAACGTCGACAACCGCACGATGAGCCGCACGTCGCTCACGCGCGAGTTGGCGCTGCTCGCCGAGACGTTCGAGTACGGCCTGGAAGACATCGAGACGTTCCAGCTCAACGCGGCCGCGGCCGCATTCCTCCCGGTGGAGGAGCGCGAAGAGCTCATCGAGCTCATCGGCGAGGGCTTCGACCACTGACCCCCGCGCGGGTTTCGTAGGCCGCTCCGGGTTGCGGGCCGCTCCGGGGTGTGCGGGCCGCTCCGGGTTGCGGGCCGCTCCGGGGTGTGCGGGCCGCTCCGGGTTGCGGGCCGCTCCGGGGTGTGTGCTCCTACCCCCGTCGCGCGCTAGTTTTCTGCTCGCGCGCCAGCGATCTGTGGCGCGGGTGCAGCGAACTAGCGCGCGACGGGCGCGGAGCGACGCCCTCGCCGCTCGTGACCGTGATGGCGCCTGTTTCCTGTCGGGGCTTCAGTAGTTTCTGGCGCCAGAGCAGGAAACAGGCGCCATCGCGGCGAGGGCCCCGGTGAACGAGGGCGAGTAAGAGGGCGCGGCGGGGGTCAGCCGACGGATGCGGCGAAGTCGCCCACGAGCGAGGTGATGTCGGCGCGCATGTCCGCATCCGGAATTGTCGGGGTGCCGTCGCCGGGCTGCAGGCCGTAGTCGCCGAACGAAGAGTGCCCGGCGCCGGGGATCTCGATCAGCTCGGCGTCGGTGGGGAGCTGATCGCGGGCGTCGGCGATCTTCTCCGGGGTGGATAGGCCGTCCTCGCTGCCGGCGATGCTGAGCACCGGCAGACCGGATGCGGAGAGGTCATTGGCGCAGTACGAGCCGAAGAGCGCGAGCGCGTCGGCATCCGTGGCCAATTGGCAGGCACGGACTCCGCCCAGCGAATGCCCGCCGACGATCCAGGTCGCTGTATCGGGGGAGAGGCCCGTGAACGAGTCAAGCCCGCGCAGGTCGAAGAACGCGAGGTTCAGCCACGGTTTCGTGATCACGACCGTCATCCCCCGCTCGGTGACGAGTCCGGACAGCTTCGACGCGTACGCCCAGGGGTCGACCTTCGCACCCGGGATGTAGACGAGTCCGGTCTCGCCCGCACCGGCAGCGGGGGACAGCACGATGGCCGCGGAGTCGTCGGTCACGACGATGCCGGGGTCTGCCCGCACGGCCGCCAGTGGCTCCGGCTCCGCCCCCATGACGCCCACCTGGCTCCAGATGAGGATGCCGACGACCGCGGCGAGCAGCACGGCGCCCACGGATCCGAACACCCACGCGAGGATGCGCCGCATCCGTCGCCGCGGGCGCGCCCGCGTGCGGTCGTCGTCTTGGGGCGCGGTGGTGTCCGTCACCCCTCGAGCCTACGATCTCGCGAGCCCGTCCACCCCGGCTTCAGGTGTCCGCGTGGGCTGGCTTGGTCCGGGTTCGCGTGTCGCGAATTGTCGGTCTGTGGCGTGGATTGCGCCACGTGAGCGTTGATCGCGAGGCGTGAGTCAGCCCGACCCGGGTTCACGTGTCGCAACCTGCCGCGCCGCGGCGTGGATTGCGACACGTGAGCGGGAATCGCGCGTGGGCTGGCTTGGTCCGGGTTCACGTGTCGCGAATTGCCGGGCTGTGGCGTGGATTGCGACACGTGAGCCGGTTTGGCCTGGGTTCACGTGTCGCAATCTGCCGCGCCGCGGTGCGGATTGCGACACGTGAGCATCGATCGCGAAGCGTGAGCCGGTCTGGCCTGGGTTCACATGTCGCGAATTGCCGCGCCCGGACGCGGATTGCGACACGTGAGCACAAACCGCCCCGCGCAACGGCCGCGACAGTCGACAACGGACCCCGTAACCCCACCGACCCGCGAACCCGACGGGCCCGCGAACCCCACGGATCCGCGGGCCCGCGACCCCACGGACCCGCGAACCCGACGGGCCCGCGGGGTGGCTCCTCGACGGGGAGGTTCGGGTCCTCCCCGCCGAGAGTCGGGAGGGCGGGCTCAGCGGAGCGCGGTGCGGCGTGCGGCGAACGCGTCGCGCACACGGGGATAGAGCGGATGCTGCGGCTCGAGCCCGGTGACCTCGCCGACGAGCACGTCGGTGTCGGTCTCGACCAGGCGGCGCTGGAGCTCCACAGCCTCCGGGTCCTCGGGCGACGAGAACTCGAGCGCCGCACCGATCGTGGCGACCAGGGCGTCGACCGGCAGGCCGCGCTCGGCAGCCTCGGCTGCAGGACCGATGAATCGCTCGTGGCGGGAGAGCTTGCGCAGCGGCTGCCGTCCGACACGACCGACGGTGTCGGGAAGCCCCGGGTTGCGGAAACGGCCGAGGATGGTCTCGCGGTAACGGGCGAGCTCGTCGGGCGCGAAGCCGTGCGTGGCAATCAGCACGGCCGAGGTCTCGGCGAGTGTCGCCGACACGGCGGCCGCGATCTCCGGATCGGCCAGGACGTCCGAGATCCGATCGATTCCCGCGCGCGCGCCGTAGTACGCCGTCGTCGCGTGGCCCGTGTTGACCGTGAACAGCTTCCGCTCGATGTACGGTGCGAGGTCGTCGACGAAATGCGCCCCGGGGATGGTCGGCAGCTCGCCCGCGAACGGACCCTGCTCGATCGCCCACTCGTAGAACGGCTCGACGAACACGTCGACACCCGCATCCGCGGGCTGACCGGGAACGATGCGGTCGACGGCGGTGTTGGCGAAGACCGCGCGGGCGGCGAGGGCGTCCCAGTCGGCGCCGGCCTGCTCGGCCATGTGCGCCCGCAGCTGATCGGTCGCGCGGATCGCGTTCTCGCACGCCATCACCTGCAGGGGAGCGCGTGACGCGTCGCGCGCCGCGAGTCCGGCGTTCAGCAGCGGTGCGACGAAGCGCAGGATGTTGGGTCCGACGGCCGTCGTCACCACATCCGCCGTCGCGATCTCATCGATGACCGCCTGCGGATCCGCGGCGCTGTTCAGCGCACGGAACCCGGTGACCTCGATGTCCACGCCGCCGTCGCCGACTTCGTGGACCGTGTAGGAGTCGACCGCGTTGATCGCGTCGACGAGACCGGCGGAGACGTCGGAGAACACGACCTCGTACCCGCCCTCGTGGAGCAGGAGCCCCACGAAGCCGCGGCCGATGTTGCCCGCGCCGAAGTGAACGGCTTTCACTGGTTCACCGTCGCGAGCAGGGTGTACAGCTCCTCCGGAGTCGATGCGGCCTTCAGGCGCGCGACGTCGTCCTCGTCGGAGAACAGGATGGCGATCTGCGACAGGATGTCGAGGTGCTCGTCGCCCTTGCCGGCGATGCCGATGACGAACGTGACGTGCTCGCCGCTCCAGTCGACGCCGCCGTCGTAGCGGACGACCGAGAGCGCGGAGTCGAGGATGGCGTCCTTGGTCTCGTTGGTGCCGTGCGGGATGGCGAGTTCGTTGCCCATGTAGGTGGACACCGTCTCCTCACGCTGCAGCATCGCGTCGTAGTAGGCGTCGGTCACGGCCCCCACGGACTGCAGGATGTCGGCGGCCTCGCGGGTCGCCTCCTCCCGGCTGACGCTGCCCGGGTGAATACGAACCTGCCCGATGCTGAGAACTGCCATGATGCTTCCTTTCGGTTGGTGTGCCCCGCCCGGGAGCCATGTCCCACTTTCTGCCGTTCAGACCGGGTCTGAGCGGCACAAAGTGGGACACGATGCGCAAAGAGTGGGACATGGAGAAGGATGCGGGCCGCGCGCGTGACGCGGCCCGCATCCGGAAGGTCAGCTCTGCGAGCCGTCCTTCTGCTGGTCGATGACGAGGTTGACGACCTCGTCGTACTTCGGGGAGTTCATGAAGTTGTCGACCGAGACGTGCACCGCGCCGGGAGCCGTGCCGCGGGCACGGTCCGTCAGCTGGTTCTGCGTGATGACCAAGTCGGCCGAGCCGTCGAGGTTCGCGATCGCCTTGTTCGTGACCGTGATGCCCTCCACGCCTGCCTTCTTGATCTTGTTGCGGAGCACGCTGGCGCCCATGGCGGACGAGCCCATGCCCGCGTCGCACGCGAACACGATGTTCGTGACGCGCTTCGTGGTGAGCACGCCGCCGTCGGCGTGGCCGCCGCTCTCGGCGCGGGTCTCGAGCACGTCGGCCTCGGCCTCGGCGTCGCGCACCACGGCGCGGTCACCGCCCGCTGTCGAGGTGCGCAGCGCATCCATGGCGGCAGAGGACTTGCCCTTGTTCGCCTCGGTCTGCGCGATCGCGGCGCCGAACGTGTCGCCCTCGGCGAGCAGGTCGCGCTTGCGCGAGGCCCGCAGGATGATCGCGGTGATGACGAACGTCACGGCCGCGGCGATGAGCACCGAGAGGTAGACGACGACGAGGTTGCCGACGCCCGGTCCGATGGCCGCGGCGGTCACGGCGATGATGCTGCCGGGAGCCGCGGGGAAGGCGAGACCGCCGCCGAGAACCATGTTGGTCGTGACACCGGCCGCGCCACCCGCGATGAGGGCGAGGATGGTGGTCGGCTTCGACAGGGCGTACGGGAAGTAGATCTCGTGGATGCCACCGAAGAACTGGATGATGGCCGCGCCCGGAGCAGAGGCCTTCGCTGCGCCGACTCCGAAGAAGGTGAAGGCGAGGAGGAGGCCGAGGCCCGGGCCGGGGTTGGCCTCGATGAGGAACAGGATCGACTTGCCGGCCTCGGTGGCCTGCTCGATTCCGAGCGGGGTGAAGACGCCGTGGTTGATCGCGTTGTTCAGGAAGAGCACCTTGGCGGGCTCCACGATGATCGAGACGATCGGAAGCAGGTTCACCGACACGAGCCAGTCGACCGCCGCACCGAGGACGGTGCTGATGCCGAGCATGACCGGGCCGAACACGAAGAAGCCGATGATCGCGAGGAACATGCCGAGGATGCCGGCCGAGAAGTTGTTGACGAGCATCTCGAAGCCGGGCTTGATCTTGCCGTCCCAGATGCGGTCCATCCACTTGGTGAGGATGGCGGCGATCGGGCCCATGATCATCGCGCCGAGGAACATCGGGATGTCGGTGCCGACGATGACACCCATCACGGCGATCGTGGCGACGACGCCACCGCGCTCGCCGTAGACCATGCGGCCGGCGGTGTTCGCGATGAGGAGCGGCAGCAGGTAGGTGACCATCGCACCGACGAGGCCGACGTAGGCGGAGATGTTTCCGCCGTCACCGGCGGCCAGGGCCGTCATGGCGCCGTTCCAGCCGATGACGCTGGAGTCGCCGCCGCCGCCGATGATCTCCGAGACGGGGTACCAGTGCCAGCCGAAGGGGCTGTTGGCGCCGAAGAAGCCGGCGGGGATGAAGAGCATGGTGATGAAACCCCATGCGATGAACGCGGCGATGTTCGGCATGATCATGCCGGACAAGAACGTGCCGAATCGCTGAACCGCGACCCGTGCACCCCCTGCCTTACTCGGTGTAGACGTCGTCGTCATTGCTGTGTCTCCTTCTGGGCGGTCGCGGCCTCACGGGCTGCGGTTCGGGCGGATGCGGCATCGTTTGCGGCAAGGGCGGCCTCGGCGATGCGACGTGCATCGTCGAGCGTGTACTGCAAAAGGGTGGCGCGGACGTCCGCGAGGGCGGTGGGCGCCATCGACAGGGTCGTCGCGCCGAGTCCGACGAGGACCACGGCGAGCAGCGGGTCGGCGGCGGCTTCACCGCAGATGCCGACGGGCTTGCCGAGTTCCGCGCCGGCACGGCCGGTGGTGCGGATGAGGCTGAGGACCGCGGGGTGCCACGGGTCCTGGAACGACGCGACGGAGCCGAGCAGGCGGTCCGCCGCGAGCGTGTACTGGGTGAGGTCGTTGGTGCCGATCGAGGCGAAGTCCGCCTCGCGCAGCACACGATCGGCCAGCAGCGCGGAAGAGGGGACCTCGACCATCACGCCGGCGGTCTTGATGCCGTACTCGCGCGCGATCGTGACGAAGTAGGTCGTCTCCTCGACGGTCGACACCATGGGTGCCATGACCCAGAGGTCGGCTGGCTCGCCGCTCGCGCGGACGTCCGCATCCGCTTCCGCGAGTGCCGTCAGCTGCTCGCGGAGGATGTCCTCGTTGGCGCGCAGGGCGCGAAGACCGCGGAGACCGAGCGCCGGGTTCTCCTCGTGCGCGTCGTTGAGGAACGCCAGCGGCTTGTCGGCGCCGGCGTCGAGTGCCCGGACGACGACCTTCTTGCCGCGGAATCCGGCGAGCAGCTGACGATACGACTCGCGCTGCTGGGCGACGGTGGGGGCATTCGTCGCGCTGAGGAACAGGAACTCGGTGCGGAAGAGTCCGACGCCCTCGGCGCCGAGCTCGATCGCCTCTGCCGCGCCCTCGGGCTTGCCGAGGTTCGCCAGCAGCGGCACCTTGGTGCCGTCGGCCAGGGCTCCCGGGGTGAGGGGAGCGGATGCGGCGTTCGCCCGAGCGTCGGCGCGGTTGCGGGCGCGCTGCAGTTCTTCCTCGGTCGGATCGATCGTGACGACTCCGGATGCCGCATCCACGATCACGACGCCGTCGTCGACGAGGTCCTTCGCGCCGGCGGCGCCGACGATCGCGACGATGCCCTTCTCGCGGGCGAGGATCGCCGTGTGCGAGGTCGGGCCGCCCTCGCTCGTGATGAGCGCGAGCACCATATCCAGGTCGAGGAGCGCGGTGTCGGCGGGCGCGAGGTCGGTCGCCACCAGTACGAACGGGTGACCGGGCTCGGGAACGCCGGGTGCGGGAACGCCGCGGAGACGGGCGATGACCCGCTGCGCTACGTCGTCGAGGTCGGCCGCGCGCTCACCCAGGTAGCCGCCGACGGCCGTCAGCGTGTCGCGGAAGCTCGCGAATGCGTCGTGCACGGCCCACTCGGCGGTCACGCCCTTCGCGAGCCGCGAGTCGACCTCGGATTCGAGCGACGGGTCCTCGGCCATCATGGCCTGGGCTTCCAGAACGTCCTGCGCGGCTCCACCAGCCTGCGCACCGCGCTCCTCGAGTTCGCGCGCGACCGCGTGCACGGCGTCGCGCACGCGGGAAGTCTCCTCCTCGACGGTGAGGGTCGAGGGATCGTTGGCGGGAGCGGGCAGAGGCGCGGCCATGCGGGCGACAGGGCCCTGGGCGACGCCGAGTCCGATACCGACTCCGGGGATGGTGCTCATTGTTACGTTCACTCCGAATCGTGGTCAGTCGACAGCAGGTCCGCGAGGCGATCCAGGATCTCCTCGGCGTCACCACCGTCGACGGTGAGGGTCACATAGTCGCCGTAGTCGACGCCGAGCGAGATCACGCCGAGGATGCTGGCGGCGTTGATCGGTGCTCCGGCGTCCTTCGCGATCGTGACGGGGACGCCAGCGTCCTTCGCCGCCTGCGCGAACATCTTGGCGGGGCGAGCGTGCAGACCGTGGGACGATCCGATCCGCACGGTTCGGGTTGCGAGTGCCATGGGTGTCAGGGGGCCTTTCGTGCTCGGTCGGTGAGGGCGTCCGGAACCTCGGCGGCGCGAACGCCACCGGCGGCTTCCGTGACGAGACGCAGGGTACGGGCCCCGTCGCGGTCCGTGAAGATGTCTTCGGGGAGCAAGATCACGGGCACGCTGTACGCCGCCGCATCCGTTCGGATGTCGTCAATCGCGTCGGTCAGGTGCGGGCCGATCAGAACGATCTCCGCCTCACCGAGCCTGGCCGCAAGAGCGGACCGACTGACCGGTGCAGCGTCGTAGTGGAGTCCGGAATCGAGCGCCGCCCGCCGTAGCCGCTGCGCCACAAACGTGCTGGACGCGCCTGCGCCGCACACCACAAGGATCCTCATCGACCCGCCTCCTTCTTACCCATCCTGGAAACTCGCTGGGAGCAGGGCAACCAGAGGTTCTTCCGCGGGGTGCGGAAACCGGCGCGCACGCTCGGACGCAATCAGGCGCAACGTGATGGAATGAGAGTGTCGGCGGGTCTCGTCGGCAGAGAAAGGCGACCCGTGACTCGAGCAAGACAGGACCGTGTCCTCGCGGTCCTCGTGCGCGAGCGCGATTGGGTCACTGCGGCGACCCTCGCGGACGCGCTCGGAGTGACACCGCGCAGCATCCGCTCGTACGTGACGGCGATCAACGCCCGAGTGGCGGGCGCTGTCGAGTCCGGGCCGCTCGGTTACCGCGCGGCCGCGGAGGCGACGCTGGCTCTGCGTTCCCACGGAGCGGATGCGGGCACCCCCCGCGACCGCCTGCACACGATCGTGCGCACCCTGCTGAGCGCGCCCGACGGCATCGACGTATACGAGACGGCCGATGCGCTGTTCGTCAGTCCGGCGACGCTCGAATCCGATCTGTCGCGGGTACGCGGGCTGCTCGGCAGCACCGAACTGACGCTCGAGCGCTCGGCGGCCCGCGCGCGCCTGGTGGGCACCGAGGTCGCGCAGCGCCGCCTGCTGAGCAGCCTGGCCCACGACGAGATGGATGCGGGAGCGTTCGACCTCGCGAGTCTGCGCCGCACGCTCGGTGAGGAGTCGGTGGGGCCGCTCGCGTTCGGTCCGTTCAAAGCCGCGCTCGTCTCGGCGCTGACCGGCCTCGGCTACTTCGTGAACGAGTTCGGGATCTCCGACGTCATCGTGCACATCGCCATCGCCGCCGACCGCGTGACCGCCGGGCGCCCCCTGGAGGAGACGGCGACGCCCGCGACACCCGCCGTGCAGGCCGTCGCCGACGTCATCGACCGGTTGACGCAGCAGCACCTCGGTGTGCATCTGGGCACCGGCGACCGGCAGCATCTGGCGACCCTCGTGCTCACCCGGGTGGTGGCGCCGGGCGCCGAGGAGGGCCGGACGCCCCTGGATCCCGAGGTCGAGCTGGCGGTGCGAGACATCGTGGCGGATGCCGCATCCGAGTTCCTCGTCGACATCGTCGACCCGGACTTCGTGCTGCGTCTCGCCCTGCACGTGCAGAATCTGCGCCTGCGCGCCCGCGAACAGGCGTGGTCGCGGAACCCCCTCACCCGCTCGCTCAAGTCGACGTACCCGATGATCTTCGAGGTCGCCGTGTACATCGCGAATCGCCTGCACGAGCGGCTCGACATCCCGCTCCTCGACGATGAGATCGCCTATATCGCGATGCACGTGGGCGGCGAACTCGAGCGCAGCCGGCGCGCGGACGACCTGCTGACCGCGACGATCGTGTGCCCCGGCTACTACGAGCTGCACGAGTTGCTGCGATCGAGCGTCGATCGTTCCCTCGGTCGCGCGATCGAGGTCGTCGAGGTCGAGACGCGAGTCGATCCCGACTGGGAGGCGATCGACACCGACCTGGTGCTCACCACGATCGACCCCCCGATCGCGAGCGACCGGTTCGTGCACATCCAGCCCTTCCTGACCCCCGCCGACGTCGAGCGCGTGCAGACCGTCGCCGCCCGCATCCGCCGCGGCCGCCGACTCGCCCGTTTGCGGGCGGAACTCGAGCGGTATTTCGATCCGAGCGCGTTCGTCCGCGGGATCGACGGCGCCGGCGGTGAGGAATCCGTCATCCGGCACCTGGGCAGCACGCTCGTCGCGCAGGGCGTGATCGACGTCGACTACCTCGATCGCACGATCGAGCGGGAGCGCCTGTCGTCGACCGCCTTCACGGACTCGCTCGCCGTGCCGCACGCGATCGGCATGACGGCCGAACGCACCGCGATCGCGATCGGGATCGCCGAGCACACGATCCCGTGGGGCGACGGGCGCGTGCAGGTGGTCGCGCTGGCGGCGTTCTCCGAGACCGACCGCGAAGCCTTCCAGACGGTGTTCGAACAGTTCGTCGAGGTCTTCAGCGAGCGCGACAGCGTGCAGCGGATCGTGCGCCGCGGCACGGACTTCTCGTCGTTCCTCGACGAGCTCGTCGCCGTCATCGACGGCTGAGCGCGGGCGCGCTGCGCGTTCGGGCTGCGCGGGGAGCGCGGTCGGGCTGAGCGCCGATCTTCGTTCCGGTTTGGGGCACGATCCTGCGGTTGGGGCACGATTTTCGCGCCCCAACCGCGCGAATGTGCCCCAAACGGCAAGGAATGTGCCCCAGACACGGGGGAATGGGCTGCGAACGGGTCAGCGGGAGCGTGGCGGGACGAGGCCGAAAGCGGCGAGGCGCGTGCCGAGCGATTGAGCACTGCCGATGTGGTCCCACCCCCACCGAGCGAGTGGGCGACCGGTCGTGCCCCTGATCCAGTCCTCGCGGGCCTTTTCCTCCAGGAGCGTGCGCTCGAGGTCGCGTCCGCTGCGCACGTCGGGGTTGGTGTACTTTCCGAGTCCGTCGAACTCGCCGAGGGCGTGCACGTCGTCGAGTCCGAAATCAACGAAGAAGTACTGGCCGTGCGGACCCGCGACGCGCACCTGGAGATCGGGACGAGCGAACCCGAGTTGTGCGAGGCGGATGCGGCTGATGCTCTCTCCCGGGAGCTGCGCGCGCCCGTCGGCGAACTCCAGCACGCGCTCCGCGCGCCAGATGCCATGCGCCGAGCCTCGGGCGATCCCGGCGGCGGCGGCCCGGAGCTCTTGGGCGCGGTCTGCGTCGTAGGTGCGCGACATCGCCACGAGCCGGAGCGCAGCATCCGCGACGCAGACGGACGTCTCGCGCTCAGAGGTCCGGGCGACGTCTGCAACGGTCCGGACGAGACTCGTGCATCGAAGCCCGACCCGCTCGACGATGTCGCCCTCATCGAGAGCGCCGCGATGACGCACCACGCCCTGGGGTGCTCGCGGCCTGCTGTCCGGAACGATCGTGTGCACGTTTCGATCGCGCACGCCATAGACAGGGAGGCCGTGCAGTGCCGCTGCCGTCAGATGGGAGAAGACGGGCGGCCGGTGCGACACCAGTGCGACGGCCCGGGCACGCACGATGATGCGGTCCTCGGCGGTGAAGGCGGATGCCGCATTCTGGCGCAGATAGACGCCGGGGCGCACGACGGTCAGTTCGTTCGCGGCGAGCAAGCGCCGCAGCGGAACGGCCCCGATGCCGACGTCCGCGAGATCGTCGCGGCGAAAGAGTTCCACCGTCCAGGCCGGGCTCATCCGTCGAGTATCGAGGCCCGACGTGACGCGGAGTTCGCTTCGTCGCCGCATCCGTACAACGGATGCCAGCGTCGCCCCTGGGGAGGAGCCGTCGGCTCACTGCCCCCGTGCACGCTCCGCTCCAAGCCGACCAGGCGTTCGGGGCACGATCCTGCGGTTGGGGCACGATTTTCGCGCCCCAACCGCACGAATGCGCCCCAAACCCTCAGGAATGCGCCCCGAACGAGGCGCGGGGAGCGCGAGCGCGGGGAGCGCGGCGCGGGCTGCGCGGGGTCAGGCGCGGCGGCGGAGGCGCTGCTCGAGGGCCGTGCGGGCCGCGGGCCACTCGCGGTCGATGATCGAGAACACGACCGTGTCGCGCAGCGATCCGTCCGCCCACACGGAATGGTTGCGGAGCACCCCGTCCTGCTTCGCGCCGAGACGGGCGATCGCGGCACGCGACTGGTGGTTGTGCCAGTGTGTGCGGAACTCCACCGCGATGCAGTCGAGGTCCTCGAACGCGCGCGTGAGCAGCAGCAGCTTCGCCGCCGGGTTGACCCCGGTGCTCTGCGCCGCCGCACCGATCCAGGTCGAGCCGATCTCCAGACGCCGGTTGGGGGCGTCGATGTTCATGTACGTGGTCATCCCCACGGCGCGACCGGTCGACACCGGCACGATCGCCCACGGCGCCATGGTCCCGCTCCGCTGCGCGGCGAGCCGCCGTTCGATCTCGGCCGGCACCGCGTCGGGCGCGGGGATGCGGGTGTACCAGGTGCGCCACAGGTCATCGACCGCGACCGCTTCCGCAAGGTCGGCGGCGTGCGAGAGCGCCAGCGGCTCGAGGCGAACGATGTCGTTCTCGAGCGCCGGCGTCGCGGCGAACCCCTCGCTCACGACAGGCTGTCGAGAAGCGCTCGTGCGCCGGAGGACAGCGCGTCCAGGCGGGTGCGGGCAGCATCCGCGGAGTCGCCCCGCACGTCGAGGTACAGCTTGAGTTTCGGTTCGGTACCGGAGGGGCGCACGATCAGGCGCCCGCCGCCCTTGACCGCGTACCGCAGCACATCGCCGGGCGGCAGGTCGCCGGATCCCTCGAGCAGGTCGTCGACGCGGGTGACCTTGGTCTCGCCGATCCGGGCCGGATGCTGCGCCCGCAGCGCAGCCATGATCCGGGCGATCGTCGAGACATCGTCGACCCGCACCGAGATCTGATCGCTCGCGTAGTACCCGAAGGTCTCGTCGAACTCGGTCAGCAGATCGGAGAGCGTGCGGCCGTCGGCGCGCGCCTCGGCGACGAGGCCGAGGATCGCGACCGCGGCCGAGATCCCGTCCTTGTCGCGCACGGTTCCGGGATTCACGAGGTAGCCGAGGGCTTCTTCGAACCCGTAGGCGAGGCCGGGGGCGCGCGAGATCCACTTGAAGCCCGTCAGGGTGGCGTGAAAGTCGAGCCCGTAGTGCGTCGCCACGGCCTCGAGGCCGGGGGAGGAGACCAGCGAGCACGCGAGCGCTGCGCCTTCGGTGGCATCGGATGCAGCGACCAGCCGCGCAGCGCGCCAGCCGAGCAGCAGCCCGACCTGGTTGCCGGTCAGGCGTCGCCATCCGCCGTCGGCGTCCGCATCCGGGATCGCGACCGCCAAGCGGTCGGCGTCGGGGTCGTTCGCGATGATCAGTTCGGCGTTCTCGCGCCGCGCGGTCTCGAACGCGAGGTCCATCGCGCCCGGCTCCTCGGGGTTCGGGAAGGCCACCGTCGGGAACGCGGCATCGGGCTGGATCTGCTCGGCGACCACGATGGGGGCCGGGTACCCCGCGGTCGACACGATGCGTCCGAGCGTCTCCGCTCCGACGCCGTGCAGGGCGGTGTAGACCCAGCGGAGCCCCTCGGCGCCGGCGACCGCGGGGGCGACGGCGGAGGTCGCCTCGACGTAGGCGTCCACGACGGACTCGGGCACCGTGCGGTAGGCGAGGGACCGCGGCAGTTCGCTGACGGGAGCAGATGCAGCGACCCGCGCGATGTGCGCGGCGATCTCGCCGTCGGCGGGCGGAACGATCTGCGAGCCGTCGTCGGCGCCGCCGAGGTACACCTTGTACCCGTTGTCGTTCGGCGGATTGTGGCTCGCCGTGACCATGACGCCGGCGTCGGCGCCGAGGGCGCGCACGGCGAAGGCCAGCACGGGCGTCGGCAGAAGACGCGGCAGCAGCACGGCATCGAAGTCGGCGCCGGCGAAGATCTCGGCGGAGTCGCGCGCGAAGACGTCGGAGTTCTTGCGCCCGTCGTAGCCGACGACCACGGTCGGCGTCCGGCCGGCCGGGGCGTGTTCCCGCAGGTAGCCCGCGAGTCCCGCGGCGGCCTGCGCGACGAGCACCCGGTTCATCCGCTGCGGGCCGGCGCCGAGCTCGCCGCGGAGGCCGGCCGTGCCGAACTCGAGTCGACCGTCGAAGCGGTCCGCGAGTTCGGCGGATGCGGCGGCGTCGCCCGCATCCGCCCGCTCCAGGATGGCCTCGAGCTCTGCACGGGTCTCCGGATCGGGATCCTGCGCGAGCCAGTCGCGTGCCGCAGCGGCGAAACCGCCCGCCGCGTCCGGGGCGCTCACAGCGCGCCGATCACGCGAGCGAGCAGGGCAGAGATCACGGGCTCCGCCTCGCGGCCCGCCTCGATCACCTCGGCGTGGCTGAGCGGCGTGGTCTGGATGCCGGCGGCGAGGTTCGTGATGAGCGAGAACCCGAGGATCTCCATGCCGGCCTGTCGCGCGGCGATCGCCTCGAGCGCGGTCGACATGCCGACGATGTGCCCGCCGATGATCCGCGCCATCTGCACCTCGGCGGGAGTCTCGTAGTGCGGACCGCGGAACTGCACGTACACACCCTCGTCGAGCGACGGGTCGATCCCGCGGGCCAGCTCGCGCAGGCGCGTGGAGTAGAGGTCGGTGAGGTCGATGAACGTGGCGCCCTCGAGCGGCGAGTCGGCGGTCAGGTTGATGTGGTCGCTGATGAGCACCGGCTGCCCGGGCGTCCACTCGCGCTTGATGCCGCCGGCGCCGTTGGTGAGCACCATCGTCTTCACGCCCGTCGCGGCCGCGGTTCGCACGCTGTGCACGACCCGGCGGACGCCGTGGTCCTCGTAGTAGTGGGTGCGCGCGCCGATGACGAGCACGTTCTTGCCGCCGGGCGTGCGGACGCTGCGGAGCGTGCCGACGTGTCCCTCGAGCGCGGGCTTGCTGAAGCCGGTCACCTCGGTCGCCGGGATCGTCGCGACGGTCTCGCCGATGAGCTCCGCGGCCTTACCCCATCCGCTGCCGAGGGTGAGCGCGATGTCGTGCTGGGCGACGCCGGTCAGGCGCGCGATGTCGTCCGCGGCTTGGCGTGCGACCTCGAACGGGTCGGCTGCGGGATCGTCGAGGGGGTGGGTGCCGGTAACTG
The DNA here is from genome assembly GCF_020805625.1 of Microbacterium sp. cx-59. Lineage (NCBI taxonomy): Bacteria > Bacillati > Actinomycetota > Actinomycetes > Micrococcales > Microbacteriaceae > Microbacterium > Microbacterium sp. cx-59. The sequence goes on along the minus strand of NZ_JAJHGO010000005.1, from coordinate 54,724 downwards.
CCATCCCCCCACCTTATGAATCCGCGCCCCGCGGGGCCACTCGGGCGCGCGGTTTCGCGCTGCCCGCGCGCGCGGGAGACAATGAGCACATGTCCGTCAGCTTCGAGAGTTCGCAGAGCGTCGCCATCATCGGTGGAGGGCCCGGCGGATACGACGCCGCGCTCGCCGCCGCCCAGCTGGGGGCCGAGGTGACGGTCGTCGAGCGCTCCGGCATCGGCGGCTCGGCCGTGATCACCGACGTCGTCCCATCCAAGACGCTGATCGCGACGGCGGATGCGGCGGTGTCGATCGCGGGTGCCGGCGACCTGGGCGTGCAGCTGTTCGCGCGGAACGGCGACGGCACGCCCCTTCAGCCCCACATCGCGATCAACCTCGCGGCCGTCAACCGCCGCACGCTCGCGCTCGCTCGCCAGCAGTCCGACGACATGCGCGCCACTCTCGTCGAGGCCGGCGTCCGCATCATCTCCGGGCACGGGCGCCTGGAAGGTCCGCGGGCTGTCGTCGTCTCGACGGGCCCCGGCGGCACCGATTTCGACCGCGTCGAAGCCGACACCCTGGTCGTCTCGGTCGGCGCCTCGCCGCGTGAGCTTCCGACGGCGAAGCCCGATGGCAGCCGCATCCTCACGTGGACTCAGCTGTACGACATGAAGACGGTCCCCGAGCACCTCATCGTGGTCGGCTCGGGCGTGACCGGCGCCGAGTTCGCTTCGGCGTACATGAACCTCGGCGCGAAGGTGACCCTCGTGTCGAGCCGCGACCAGGTGCTCCCGGGTGAGGATGCGGATGCGGCGGCGGTGCTCGAGAAGGTGTTCGCCCGCGGCGGCATGACGCTTCTCGCGAAGGCGCGCGCCGACCGGGTCGTGAACACGGGTTCGGGTGTCGTCGTGACCCTTTCCGATGGGCGGACCGTCGAGGGCAGCCACTGCCTGATGGCGGTCGGGTCGGTACCGAACACCGCCGGCATCGGGCTGGAAGAGGCCGGGATCGAGATGACCGAGTCCGGCCACATCCGGGTCAATCGGGTCGCCCGCACCTCCGTGCCGAACATCTACGCCGCGGGGGACTGCACGACGTTCGTGCCGCTCGCGTCGGTCGCCTCGATGCAGGGGCGCACGGCGATCTTCCACGCGCTCGGCGATGTCGTCATCCCGCTCGACCAGCGCCGTATCGCCGCCAACATCTTCACCGCGCCCGAGATCGCGACCGTCGGGTGGCAGGAGAAGGACATCGCGGAGGGCACCGTCAACGGCGTCGTCCGCAAGCTCCCGCTCGCCGCGAACCCGCGCGCGAAGATGATGGGCATCAAGGACGGCTTCGTCAAGATCATCGCCCAGAAGAACAGCGGCACTGTGCTGGGCGGCGTGATCGTCGGACCCCGCGCATCCGACATGATCTACCCGATCGCGATCGCCGCCGAGCGCCGCCTGACGGTCGACCAGGTCTCTCGCGTGTTCGCGGTGTACCCGTCGCTCTCGGGCAGCATCACCGACGCGATGCGCGCGATGCACGTCGTCGAGCGCTCCGGCGAAGACGAGGACTGACCCCGCGCGGGCGGGTGCGGCCCGCCCCCGTTCCCGCAGTCCCTTGTCGCGCGCTACTTTTCTGCTCCCGCGCCACAGATCTGAGGCGCGGGAGCAGAAAAGTGGCGCGCCTAGGTGATCGTGAGCAGTCGGTGGCCGGCGGAGACGGTCGTGCCGGGGGCGGCGTCGATCCCGCCGACCACGCCGTCCTTGTGGGCCTGGATCGGCTGCTCCATCTTCATGGCTTCGAGCACGACGACGAGGTCGCCCTTGACGACCTGCTGGCCGTCCTCGACGGCGAGTTTCACGATCGTGGCCTGCATCGGAGCCTTGACCGCGTCGCCCGATGCTCCCGCGACGACCGAAGTCTGGTGCGAGCGGCGCGAGGGCGGCACGATCGCGGGGCGTCCGGATGCGGCGGGCGCCGCAGCGATGCGGTCGGGCAGGCTCACCTCGAGGCGCTTGCCACCGACCTCGACGACGACCGTGTGGCGCGCCTCCGCCGGGGCCGGGTCGCCCAACTCGCCGTCCCACGCGGGGATGTCGTTGTCGAACTCGGTCTCGATCCAGCGGGTGAAGACGCCGAATTCGCCGCTCTCCGCGGTGAAGGCGGGGTCGCGGACGACCTTGCGGTGGAAGGGGATCACGGTCGGAAGCCCGGCGACCTCGAACTCGTCGAGCGCGCGGCGGGCGCGAGCGAGCGCCTCGTCGCGGTCGCGACCGGTGACGATGAGCTTCGCGAGCAGCGAGTCGAACGCGCCCGAGACGGCATCGCCCGCGGTCACTCCCGAATCGAGTCTGATGCCGGGACCGCCGAACGTCTTGAAGACGCTGATCGGGCCGGGCTGGGGCAGGAAGCCGCGGCCGGGGTCTTCGCCGTTGATCCGGAACTCGATCGAGTGGCCGACCGGCGCCGGGTCGTCGTATCCGATGAGCTCGCCCTCGGCGATGCGGAACTGCTCGCGGACGAGGTCGATCCCGGTGACTTCCTCCGAGACCGTGTGCTCCACCTGCAGTCGCGTGTTGACCTCGAGGAAGGAGATCGTGCCGTCGGCGCCGATGAGGAACTCGCACGTGCCGGCGCCGAGATATCCGACCTCGCGGAGGATCGCCTTCGACGACTCGTAGAGGATGCGGTTCTGCTCTGCGGTCAGGAACGGCGCGGGCGCCTCCTCGACGAGCTTCTGGTGGCGACGCTGTAGAGAGCAGTCGCGGGTGGAGATGATGACGACGTTGCCGGCCGCATCCGCTAGGCACTGCGTCTCGACGTGGCGGGGCTTGTCGAGGTACTTCTCGACGAAGCACTCGCCGCGACCGAACGCGGTGATCGCCTCGCGGGTGGCGGATTCGAACAGTTCCTCGACCTCGTCGAGTTCGCGCGCGACCTTGAGGCCGCGCCCGCCGCCGCCGTATGCCGCCTTGATGGCGATCGGCAGCCCGAACTCCCGAGCGAACGCGACCACTTCGTCGGCACCGGACACGGGCCCCGGCGTGCCGGGGGCGAGTGGCGCGCCGACCTTCTCGGCCACGTGGCGGGCGGTCACCTTGTCGCCGAGCGACTCGATGGCGTCGGGGGACGGCCCGATCCAGATGAGCCCCGCTGCGATGACCGCGCGGGCGAACTCGGCGTTCTCCGCAAGGAAGCCGTAGCCGGGGTGCACTGCATCCGCCCCCGAACGGCGGGCGATCGAGAGGATCTTCTCGATGGAGAGGTACGTGTCGGCGCTCGTTGCGCCCTCGAGTGCGTAGGCCTCATCGGCGAGGCGGACGTGGAGGGCGTCGCGATCCTGGTCGGCGTAGACGGCGACGGACGCCTTGCCGGAGTCGCGAGCGGCACGGATGATGCGGACGGCGATCTCGCCGCGATTCGCGATGAGGACCTTGGCGATTCGAGGCATGGGTGCCAGCCTACCGAGCGTTTCCCGACTGTTTTTGACCGAACCTCACAAAACGGCGGACAAACCGTGGGTGGGTTCCTACGACACGTCCCACAGGTCGGTCCAGGTCACGTCGAGTTGCCGGCAGAGCTGCCGGAGAGTCGACAGCGACATGCCGACGACGGTCGAGGGGTCGCCCTCGACCCGCGTGATGAAGGCCCCGCCGAGGCTGTCGACCGTGAACGCGCCCGCGACCAGCAGCGGTTCTCCGGTGGCGACGTACGCCGCGACCTCGCCGTCGGTGACGTCAGCGGCGAAGGTGACGGATGCGGCCGCCACCGCGTGCGCCTCCTGCGGGGGTCGTCCGGGAGAGAGTCGCACGACGCTGTGGCCGGAATGCAGCACGCCGGTGCGCCCGCGCATCTGGTGCCAGCGGGCCGTGGCCGCCTCCGGCGTGTAGGGCTTGCCCAGGATCTCGCCGTCGATCTCGAACATCGAGTCGCCGCCGATGACGATGCCGTCGAACGCGGGGTCGTCGGCTTCGACGACGGCGGTGACGGCGGCCGCTTTCCGGCGAGCGAGCAGCAGGACGTGCTCGTCGGGGGCGAGTGTGCGCCCCTCTCCGGCCTCGACGGCGGCGATGACGGCCTCTTCGTCGACGTCCGGTGCCTGCGTCTCGGGTTCGATGCCGGCCTGGCGCAGCAGCATGAGCCTGGCGGGAGACGTGGAGGCGAGCAGCACGCGAAGGGGCATGATCTCCACGGTAGTGCGCCCCGGTCCGCCCGGCGATCGGCCCGCCACGGCATGTGACAGGCTCGACGTATGGACACCGGTGACGTCATCGACCTCGAGATCACGGATGTCGCCCACGGCGGCGTCTTCGTCGGCCGCCACGGCGAGCCCGGCGAGAAGGGGCGTGTCGTGTTCGTGCCCGACACGATGCCCGGCGAGCGGGTGCGGGTGCGTCTGACCGATACCCGCAAGCCCGCGTTCTGGCGTGGCGAGGTCGTCGAGGTGCTCGACGCGTCGCCGCACCGCCGGCCGCACGTGTGGGCGCAGGCGGGCCTCGACCACCCGGCCGACGATCGTCCCGGCGGGGCCGACTTCGGGCACATCGCGCTGGACGAGCAACGCGCCCTCAAGCTCCGCGTCGTCGAGGATGCCCTCGCGCGGATCGGCAAACTGGACCTCCCGGCGACGATCGAGCCGCCGCGTCCGGTGACCGACGCCGCGGGCGCCGTGCACGAGGAGTCCGAGGACGGCACCGGCTGGCGTACGCGCGTCAGCCTGCACGTGGATGCGGACGGCCGCATCGGACCGTTCGGCGCGCGCAGCCATCGGGTGGTTCCGGTCTCGGAGCATCCGTTGGCGACCGCTGCGATCGCGAATACCGCCGCACGCCTCGATCACGGTCGGCCGGGACGGATCGACCTCGTCCAGCCCGCCGACGGGCGTGTGCGCGTGCTGCCGCGCCCCGACGCTCGGCCGGCGCGCCGGGCGACCCCGGAGGTCGTCCGCGAGATCGTCGGCGAGCGGGAGTTCCGCGTGGACGCCGGCGGATTCTGGCAGGTGCATCGCCTCGCGCCCCGCACCCTGACCGATCTCGTCACCGACGCGTTGCGCGAGGTCGGAGCGGATGCGGACGGCTGGCACCTCGACCTCTACGGCGGTGTCGGCCTGCTGGCCGCGGCCATCGGTGGCGTCGTCGGCCCGCTCGCGCGCATCACGACGGTCGAATCCGACGCTCGGGCGACCGAGCACGCGGGGGAGAATCTCGCGGAATGGGTCGGCGCGCGTGCGGAGACGGCCCGCGTCGAGCGCTGGGTCGACGCGCTGGCGAGCGGCGCGAGCGCCGCGGAGCAGGAGCGGCTGCAGCGCGGTGTCGTGGTACTCGACCCGCCCCGGTCGGGTGCGGGAACGCAGACGACGCGCGCGATCGCCAGGCTCGCTCCGCGCGCGATCGTCTACGTCGCGTGCGACCCGGTCGCGCTCGCCCGGGACCTCGCGGTTTTCCGCGAGGAGGGCTACGAGGCCGCCACGGTGCGGGCCGTCGATCTGTTCCCGCACTCGCATCACATCGAAGCCGTCGTCGCCCTCACCCGGTGACGCCTCGCCATCCGGTGTCGGTGCCGCGGTTAGCATGAGCGCATGACGCGCGTTGCTTTCGTCGATGACCACGAGTCCGTCCGGCTCGGGGTCGAGGCGGCGTGCGCACGCACCGGCACCACCCAGGTGATCTTCTCGGGTGCCACCGTCGACGCCTACCTCGCGTGGCGCCGTGAGGACGGCGGCGCCCCGGCGGATGTCGTCGTGCTCGATCTGACCCTCGGCGACGGAACGACGGTCTCCGAGAACGTCAACCGCCTCGTCGACGACGGCAGCGCGGTCATCATCTACAGCGTCGCCGACCGGCCCGCCGCCGTTCGCGAGGCGCTCCAGGCGGGCGCGGCCGGCGTCATCAGCAAGGCCTCACCCGTGCACGACGTCGTCTCGGCGATCGAGACGGTCGCGGCCGGCGACGCGCTGAACACCGTCGAGTGGGCGAGCGCCATCGAAGGTGACCGCGCGTTCGCCGACGCGCAGCTCTCGATCCGCGAGCGCGAGGTGTTGCGGCTGTACGCCGCGGGTCTGCCGCTGAAAGCCGTCGGCGAGCGGCTCGGGATCGCGTTCTCGACCGCGAAAGAGAACATCACCCGCATCCGGATCAAGTACGTCGAAGTCGGGCGCCCCGCGCCCACGAAGGTGGACCTGCTGCGCCGCGCGCTCGAAGACGGCCTGCTCGAGGAGTACTCGGTGGGCGCCAATGGCGGCTAAGGCCCCCGCGGCGCCGACCGTCGACGAGTACGCGGGAATCCCGGGCATCGCATCCTTCACACGCGAGCGCGTGGAACGGGTCATGGCGGTGTCCGTGGCGATCGGAATCCTGGCCCTCGGGGCCCAGGGGTTCTTCGCCTCGATCGGGGCGCCCGATGTTCGTCCGGGCTGGCTGCTGCCGCTACAGCTTCTGACCTTCGTTCCCCTCGTCCTCACCGTGATCTCGTTCTTCTCCGGCACGGCGGTGAGAACGTTCGGCACGATCTTCGTCGCCGCGTACGTGATCGTGCTCCTGCTCTGGCCGATGGCGACGGCCGGATCGCAGACCGCCATCACCTTCCAGCCGTGGATCTACTTCATCGTGAACGTGGCCACGGTCGCCGCGGTGATCGTCATGCCGTTCCGGGTGCACCTCGTCGTCACCATCGCGATTCCGGTGCTGTACTGCCTGGTGCGGATGGTCGAGGCGCAGTTCGTCCCCGAAGCGTGGATCGCGGTCGTGCTCGACAGCTCCTACTCGCTCATCCTCGGGAGCGTCCTGATGATGGTCGGGTGGACGTTCCGCACCGCCGCGACCACGATCGACGATCGACGCGCGCGCGCCGTGTCGTCCTACGCGCAGGCCGCCGCGGTGAACGCCACCGAGCGGGAGCGCGTCGCGGTCGCGGCGCTGATGCACGACAGCGTGCTGGCGGCGCTCATCGCGGCGGAGCGGGCCGAGACCCCCCGGGAACGCGACCTCGCCGTGTCGATGGCTCGCGAGGCGCTGACCCGGTTGGCCAACACCGACCGCGACGTCGGCGAGGGCAGCGATGCGCCGGTACCGGCCGACTCGATCGTCGACGGCATCCGGAACGTCCTGGTCGAGATGCGGGCGGATGCAGACATCCGGGTGCAGATGCATCCGGACACCCCGACCGTGCCCGGACGTGTGGCGCGCGCACTCGTGCTGGCGGCGACCCAGGCGCTGGCGAACGCCGTCGAGCACGCCGGCGCCGCCGACCTGACCGTCACCGTCGAGGGACGCCCGGCACCCGAGGGCGTCATCATCACCGTGCAAGACGCCGGAGGCGGCTTCGACATCCGCAGCGTGCCCGCCGATCGGCTCGGCATCCGGGCGTCGATCCTCGCCCGGGTGAGTGCGTTCGGTGGCGAAGCCGTCGTCGACTCCGACGAAACCGGCACCCGCATCACGATGGTCTGGCGAAGCGGGGCGGCATGATCAGCATCCGTTTCGTCATCTCGATGCTCGGCGTCGCTTTCACGTCGTTCCTGATCGCGCGCGCGGCCTGGCTCACCGGGCCCGTCGACAATCTGCCCCTGCTCTACACGACGATGGTCGTCTACCTCGTGAGCGCGTGGCTCTGCATCTTCTGGGGACTATCGTGGCGCACCGCGGCCCGCACGAACAGCGTGTCGGTCGGGCGCGGAAACGAACGGCTGCCGGTGTGGGTGTGCCTGGTGGCGTTGGTCGTCGCGATGATCCTCCCGCCGGCGGTGAGCCTCGGCGTCGGCAGCGGAGCGCTGACCGAGCAGTACGCGACCTGGTACATCGGCGGCATCGGCGCGACGATGACGATCCTCGTCGTCCGCCGCCGTCCGTGGCCGGCGTGGAGCGGTACGGCTCTGCTCGCCGGCCGGTCGATGTTCCTGCTCGGCCCGGGCGATGCGCTCGGTCTCGGTCTGGTCGGGTCGGTCGTCTGGGTCGCGGGCGCGCAGTTCTTCACCTTCGCACTGGATCGCGCGGCGCGCGACACCGAGCGGCTCAGCGAGCTGCAGCGCAAGGCATCCGCCGTGCACGCCGCACAGAGCGGGCAGCAGCGGGAGCGCCGCATCCAGGTGCAGCGGGCGCTCGCCGTCGCCGGGCCCGTTCTCGGCCGCACGATCGCGAGCGGCGGATCGCTCACCCCGGAGGAGCGCACCGAGGCGCGGATCGCCGAGGGGCGGCTGCGCGACGAGCTGCGCGGACCGCGCCTTCTCGACGAGGCCGTGCGGGAGGCGCTGGACGCGGCGCGGCGCCGTGGTGCGCTCGTGACGGTGCTCGACGAGGGCGGCCTGGACGGTCTCGACGACGGGCAGCTCGGCGAGATCCGACGCGAGCTCGCCGACACGCTGCGGAGCGCCCGCTCGGAACGGCTCTACATCCGCACGTCCCCCGACGACCGCGTCGCGGTGACGGTCGTGGGGCGGGCCGCGTCGGCGCTCGGACTGTCGGACGAAGACAGCGTCGACCTCTGGCGCGAGATCGAACACCCCGTTCGCTGAGCGCGCTTGCGGGTGAGGGTGCGGTCGCGGCCGCGCGCATGAACGGATGCGGCGGCACGCGCTCGAGAAAGTGGCACGCACGCGAGAGAGCGGCACGCACGCGAGAACGTGACCCGCGCGATCGTCGCGGTGAAGGGGAGGGGAGCGGGAGGCGGCGAAACGCACGCCCCCCGCCCCGGGCAGACGGTTACCCGAAAACCGTCTGCGAGGCCGGTCCCGTCTGTCTACCCTGGTCGACAGCGGAACGACCGAACGCGAAAACGCGTTCCAGCGGTTCAAGTATCGCTAGCGGTGCGCGCGTCGTCTGTAGGTCTTTTGGGGGACATTTTCCGGGCTCAGCCGGAGAATCCGCCCCAGCCCAGATCCCGGCGCAGGGGGGAGCGGAGCCCGCGCTGCGAGATCTCCCACCGCGAGCGGCGGCTCTCATCGGCGCGGGCGTCTTCGGACTCCTCCACGTAGCCGGTCGTGACGACGGCGATCACCGCGGCGAGTTCTTCCTCGGTGGGGTGTCCGCGCCGAACATCCACCCTCAGACCGGGGGCAGTCTCAGCGGTCACAGGGGGATGTTCCCGTGCTTCTTGGGCGGCAGGCTGGCGCGCTTGCCGCGCAGCGAACGCAGCGCCTTCGCGATCGCGACACGCGTCTGCGCGGGCTCGATGATGCTGTCGAGCTCGCCGCGCTCTGCTGCGAGGAAGGGCGACGCGACGTTGTAGGTGTACTCGTTCGCGAGCTTGGTGCGGACCGCGGCGACGTCTTCGCCGGCCTCTTCGGCGCGCTTGAGTTCGCCCCGGTAGAGGATGTTGACCGCGCCCTGACCGCCCATCACGGCGATCTCCGCGGTCGGCCACGCGAGGTTCACATCGGCGCCGAGCTGCTTGGAGCCCATCACGATGTACGCGCCGCCGTAGGCCTTGCGGAGGATGACCGTCACGAGCGGCACGGTGGCCTCTGCGTACGCGTACAGCAGCTTCGCGCCGCGACGGATGACACCCGTCCACTCCTGGTCGGTGCCCGGCAGGTATCCGGGCACGTCGACGAGCGTGACGATCGGGATGGAGAAGGCGTCGCAGAACCGCACGAAGCGGCTGGCCTTCTCGCCCGCGTCGATGTTCAGCGTGCCGGCCATCTGCGACGGCTGGTTCGCGATGATGCCGACCGAACGGCCCTCGACGCGACCGAAACCGATCATGATGTTCGGCGCGAACAGCGGCTGGACCTCGAGGAACTCACCGCCGTCGACGATGTGCTCGATGACCTGACGGATGTCGTAGGGCTGGTTGGCCGAGTCGGGGATGACGGTGTTGAGGAAGCGGTCCGCATCCGTCGTCTCGAACTCGAACGCGCTCTCGTACGTCGGGATCTCGGCCATGTTGTTGTCGGGCAGGTACCCGAGCAGCGAACGGACGTAGTCGATCGCGTCGTCTTCGTCGTCGGCGAGGTAGTGCGCGACCCCGGAGCGGGAGTTGTGGGTGTGGGCGCCGCCGAGTTCTTCCATGCCGACGTCCTCGCCCGTGACGGTCTTGATCACGTCGGGGCCGGTGACGAACATCTGGCTGGTCTTATCGACCATGATGACGAAGTCGGTGAGGGCGGGGGAGTACACCGCGCCGCCGGCCGCGGGGCCCATGATGATCGAGATCTGCGGGATGACCCCGGATGCGGCGGTGTTCAGCCGGAAGATCTCGCCGTACTTGCCGAGGGCGACGACGCCTTCCTGGATGCGGGCGCCGCCGGAGTCGAGGATGCCGATGCAGGGCATGCCGCCGCGCAGGGCGAACTCCATGACCTTGATGATCTTGTCGCCCGCGGCCTCGCCGAGCGAGCCACCGAAGGTGGAGAAGTCCTGCGCGTACACGGCGACCGTGCGGCCATGGATCGTGCCGACGCCCGTGACGACGGAGTCGCCGTAGGGGCGGGACTTGTCCATCCCGAACGCGGTCGTGCGGTGACGCACGTACTCGTCCATCTCGACGAAGCTGCCGTGATCGACGAGCATCTCGATGCGCTCGCGCGCCGTCAGCTTGTTCTTCGCGTGCTGCTTCTTCTGGGCGGCGTCCTCGGCGTCGAGAACCGCTTCCTGGTAGCGCTGGCGCAGATCCGCGATCTTGCCGGCGGTGGTCGAGAGGTCGGGGGTGTCCGTCACGCGTTCCACCCTATCGGCGGGGATGCCGGCGGCCTTGGAGGGTGGGCACAGCGGTTGGCCGGATCCGCTGTGCGCATGCTCCGCGCCGGTGGGGGTGGGGGATGGGTGCGTGAGTCGGTCGGGGCGTGCAGCGCGGGACGAGTCGCGGCCGAGGTGAGGGGATTCCGCCGAGGTGAGGGTGCGTGCGCCGCATCCGCCCTCATCTGGGCGGATCATCCTCATCTGAGGAGGCTCCGGATGCGGATGCGTGGTGTGAGGAGCGGGTGCGCGGTGCGGAGCGTGGGGTGTGGCGCGTGCGCGGCGCGCGGGGTGCGGCGCGCGACGAGTCGCGGCCGAGATGAGGGGATTCCGCCGAGACGAGGGTGCGTGCGCCGCATCCGCCCTCATCTGGGCAGATCATCCTCATCCCAGGAGGCGCCGGGAGCCGTGACCGGATGCGGATGCCGCCCGCAGGGGCGCCAGATGCAGGCCCTGCGCCATCGCTTCGAGAACCTCCCGCTCCATCTTCTCGGCGACGTGGATGGTCTGGAAGTAGTCGTATCGGAAGACCGTGCAGCCGAGCAGGCGGAGCGCGCGATCGTGCGCGAGGTCGCGACGGCGTTCGGCGGCCCGGTGGAAGGAGAGTCCGTCGAACTGCAGCACCAGATGAGTGCCGACGAGACCGTCGACATCGTGTCCGGCGAGCCGCACCTGCTGGCGGACGGGCACCCCCGCGCGTCGGAGCCGTGCGACGCCGATCGTCTCCACCCCGGAGTCCGAGAGGTCCTCGACCTCGGCGCTGAGAGCACGCGCCCGCGTGCCGGGCCAGGTGACGGCCGCAAGATGCTCCGGTGTCGCGATGCCCCGCGCGACGGTGGATTCCCACGCCGCTCGCGCGTGATCGAGCGGCTGGCACACGGCGATCGCGGCCAGGACGTTCTCGATCGGCTCGACCAGCGAGCGCGGATGGGCGGGAACGATGGGCCGGGCGCGGTGCACGCGGAGGCCCTCGACGCTCGCGCTCGCGTGCGGCGGCAGCCAGAGGTGCGGGCCGGAGGGTTCATCCGATACCCACACATTCCGGACCGCCGCGGCGCTGACGCACGTGAGTCGCGCGCCCCGTGACGCCGCCGCGCGGATGGCGGCATCCGCATCCGGATCGACGACCCACTTCCGGCGGATCAGCAGCAGGCCCTCCTCGGACACCGCGCGGCGGATGCGCTCGGCGGACCACCCCGCATCGACGAGATCACCGCGATGGATGTAACCGAGCGGATGCAGACGCGCGCGAATCGACATCGCCCCAGCCTGCGTCGTGCAGGCCACCCGGAAACTCTCTGCACAGGCGCGATGCGGCAGGGTGGCGCCGGGGAGGACCAGTGGGCGGGGTGCGATCCGGGCGCGGACGACCTCCGCGCCGTCGGGGACCGAGGCGATGCGCCCCGCCGAGCGGAGGGGTTTCTGCCGAGACGAGGGCTTTTGCGCCGCATCCGCCCTCGCCTCGGCAGATCATCCTCATCTCGGCGGGTGGCGTGGTGCATCCCGGCGCGCAGCGCGGCGCATCCCGGCCTGCGGCGCGGCGGCCCGCGGCGTGGCACAACCCCGCGAGCGGCGCGCCGCGCGAGCACTACGCCCCGCGCACCGCGGCGTGTCAAGTCGACACCACCGGATGCGGCCGCGCGTAGGGTGGGCGCCATGTCGATCCCCGCCGAGGGCTTTCCGCTCGCCGCTGCCATCAGTCCGCGTCTGCAGGTCGTGGAGACGACCGATTCGACGAACGCGGATGTGGTCGCGGCGGTCCTGCAGGAGGACGCCGGATGGCCGCACCTCTCCGCTATGCTCACGACCGATCAGCGGCATGGCCGAGGCCGCCTGGACCGCACCTGGACGGCGCCCGCGGGCACGGCGCTGGCCGTGTCGGTCGTCGTGCGCGTGCCCGGGATTCCGGCGCAGGCGCGCGGTTGGGTGCCGCTGATCGCGGGTGCGGCGATGACCCGGGCGGTCGCCGCCCAGCTCCCGGAATCGCACGACGTGGGACTCAAATGGCCGAACGACGTGCTGGCCGACGGCGGCAAGATCTCCGGTATCCTCGCCGAGGCCGTGCCGAATCATCCGGATGCGATCGTCATCGGTGCGGGCGTGAACACGCGGATGCCGCAGGCCGACCTGCCGGTGTCCACCGCCGTGTCCTTCGAGGTGCTGGGGCGAGCCGCCGACGATGACCGTCTGCTCGCCGACTATCTTTCTGCGCTCGACGAACTGCTCCAGAAGCTGATCGCGGCAGGCGGAGACGCCACCGCATCCGGGATCCGAGACGAGATCACGCGGATGTGCACGACCATCGACGCGCGGGTCCGGGTGTCGTTGCCCGACGACACCGTGCTCGAGGGACGCGCCGATCGCCTCGACGAGGCGGGCCGGCTGGTCGTCGTCACCAACGGCGCCGAGGTTGCCGTCGCCGCCGGCGACGTGACCCACGTCCGTCCTACCCCCTGACCTCGGCCGATGGGGCCCATCCGAGCGGCAACGAACACGCACCGATCGACGTCGCCGTGCGTGTGCTGCGACGCGGTGTCGGTGACGCACGTCAGAATGAGGGCATGATCCAGCCGACCGGTCTCGGCCTGTCCCGACCGCTCACGCCCGCGCCCGGCGTTCCGACGCCCGAGCGCCGCATCGTGCGCACGCGGCATCATGCGCGCCGGCTCACCTGGTCGGCGCTGATCCTGATCGCCGTGGCCGGTGCGGTCGGCTTCTTCTACAGCAACCTGCCGTCGCCCTTCGAGGACTGGATGCTGCTCACCGCCGCGGGCGTCGTGGTCTTCCTGTTCGTGCTGCTGCCGTTTCTGGTCTGGTGGTCGCACACGTACGTCATCACCACGCGCCGCGTGATCGAACGCTCCGGAATCCTCCGACGTCGGGGGCGTGAGCTCACCCATGTCCGCGGTTACGCGATCACCGAACGCCGCGGAACTCTGCAACGCATGTGGCGGACCGGTTCGCTGAGCCTCGACGACGGGGTGGAACGCCCTCTCGTCATCCGCAACATCCCGCACGTCGCGCTCGTGCACGAGGTGCTCGTCGACCAGGTCGAGGTGAACCAGATCCTCGCCCATCGCGACGGGCAGTCGCTGCCGCCCGCGCCGCCGCTTCCCGGGCGTTAGGCCGGCACGACGCGGCGCCGAGAACACGGCGAAGCGGTGTGGGGGAGAATGGCCGGGACGAAAGGGAGTCGCATGACCGTGCGTGTCGGTGTGGTGGGCGGAGGACAACTCGCCCGGATGATGATCGCCCCGGCGGTCGAACTCGGACTCGAGATCCGGGTGCTGGCCGAGCAGGAGGGGATGTCCGCATCCCTGGCCGCGACCCAGGTCGGCGACTACCGCGACCTCGACACCGTCCGGGCGTTCGCCCGTGAGGTCGATGTCATCACGTTCGACCACGAGCACGTGCCGCAGGACGTGCTGCGCGCGCTCGTCAGCGAGGGCGTCGCGGTGCGCCCCGGGCCCGACGCGCTGCAGTTCGCACAGGACAAGCTCGTCATGCGGGCGCGACTCGCCGAACTCGGGATGCCGCAGCCGGACTGGGCCGCGGTCACATCCGCCGGCGAATTGCAGGTCTTCCTCGACGCCCACGGCGGCCGCGCCGTCGTGAAGACGCCGCGCGGCGGCTACGACGGCAAGGGTGTGCGGGTCGTCGACGCCGCGACCGAGGCCGACGACTGGTTCGCCGCGCTCGCCGAAGACGGGCGGGGCGGTGCGTTGCTCGTCGAGGAGCTCGTGGAGTTCACCCGCGAGCTCGCGCAGCAGGTGGCGCGGCGCCCGTCCGGTGAGATCGTCGCGTACCCCGTGGTCGAGACGGTGCAGCAGGGCGGCGTCTGCGCCGAGGTGGTAGCACCCGCCCCGCGCGCCGGCATCCGGCTCGCTCAGGTGGCCGAGCGCATCGGTATCGCGATCGCCGAGGGCCTCGGCGTCACCGGGATGCTGGCGGTCGAGCTATTCGAGACGGTCGATGATCGTGTGCTGGTCAACGAACTGGCGATGCGACCGCACAACAGCGGCCACTGGACCCAGGATGGCGCCGTCACGAGCCAGTTCGAGCAGCACCTGCGTGCCGTGCTCGACCTGCCGCTCGGCGACCCTTCGGCGCGTGCGGACTGGTCGGTCATGATCAACGTGCTGGGCGGCCCGTCGCAGGGAACCCTCGATGACCGCTTCGCCGACGCGATGGCCGCGCACCCGCGGGCGAAGATCCACACGTACGGTAAAGCGCCGCGCCCGGGCCGCAAGGTGGGGCATGTCACGGTGACCGGCGACGACCTCGAGGACGTCGTGTACGAAGCGCGCGCCGCCGCATCCGTCTTCCTCGACTGAACGCGAAGCGGGCGCGGATCGATGCGGGTGCGCGCCGTTGCCGCGAACACACAGCAGTGCGGCCTACCCTGAACGGGTGACCCGGCCACTGCATTCCTCCGACGCGCCTCTGGTCGGCGTCGTGATGGGTTCTGATTCCGATTGGCGCGTCATGAGCGCGGCCTCCGAGGCGCTGACCGAGTTCGGCGTGCCGCACGAGGTCGAGGTCGTTTCCGCCCACCGCACGCCCGACAAGCTGCACCGGTACGGCCGTGATGCGCGCGCCCGCGGACTCAAGGTCATCGTCGCCGGAGCCGGCGGCGCGGCGCACCTCCCCGGGATGCTGGCGTCGGTGACGCCGCTGCCGGTCATCGGTGTGCCCGTGCCGCTCGCAACTCTCGACGGACTGGATTCGCTTCTCAGCATCGTGCAGATGCCGGCGGGGATTCCGGTGGCGACCGTGTCGATCGGCGGCGCGAAGAACGCGGGGCTGCTGGCCGCCCGCATCCTCGCGGTCGCGGACTCCGCGCTCGCGGATCGGATCGAAGCGTACGCGCGGGAGCTCGAAGACGTCGTCGAGCAGAAGAACCAGCGTCTGAAGGATTCCCTGTGAGCGTGACGAGCGCCGCTCGTCCGCGCGGTGCCGGTGCTTCATCGCGGAGCGTCGTCAACCCGTATCCGCTCCGCTATCCCGACAGCTCGTCGCGCGCGGGCATGACGCGCCGCGCGTGGTGGCTCGTCGGGATGAACATCCTCGTTCCGGGGTCGGCGCAGGTTCTCGCCGGTAATCGGCGTCTCGGTCGCATCGGTCTCGGTGCGACGCTGTTCCTCTGGGTCGTCGTGATCCTCGGCGGCGCGATCGCGCTGCTGTCGCCGAGCGCGATCATCGGGATCGCGGCCGCGACGTGGATTCCGGAGTGGCTGAGCGCGCTCCGCAGTCTGCCTCTTCTGATCGCACAGGGCGTGCTGCTGCTGTACGGCGTGCTCTGGGCGGTGCTCACCATCGACACGCTGCGTCTCGTGCGGTTCGTGAAGATCGAGCCCTGGGCGCGGATCGGCACCGGAATCGTCGCGATCGTCGTCATGGTGCTGAGCACCGGCGGCGCCGTCTACGCGTCGAACGCGACGGGGGCCGTCCGCGACACGCTCAGCTCCGTCTTCACCCAGTCCGGCCCCGCGATCCCGCCGGTCGACGGGTACTACAACATCCTCCTGCTCGGCGCCGACAGCGGCGAGGGGCGCGATTCGATGCGCTTCGACAGCATTTCCGTGGTCTCCATCAACGCCGACACGGGCGCCGTCAGCATCTTCGGCATCCCGCGCGACATGCCGAACTTCCCCTTCGCTCCGGGTCCGATGCAAGACAAGTACCCCGACGGTCATGAGAGCCACGACAGCAAAACCTGCGGCTGGGGGAGCGGCATCAACCAGCTCCGCACCGAGGTCGAGGTGTGCCAGGACGGCAACGAGCTGTATCCGGATGCGGTGGACAACGGCTCCGAGCCCGGTGTCGAGGCGACGAAGGACGCGGCCGAGGGCATTCTCGGCATCGAGATCCCTTACTACGCGTTCATCGACATGGACGGTTTCGCGGCGCTCGTCGATGCCCTCGGAGGCGTGAACATCACCGTGACCGAGCGGCTCCCCGAGGGTGGCGGCCCGGCGTACGCGGGGCAGCCGGCCGAGGACTGGGCCATCGGCTGGATCGAGGCCGGCGAGCAGCACATGGACGGCAACACCGCGCAGTGGTACGCCCGCTCCCGGTACACGACGAACGACTGGGATCGGATGCGGCGCCAACGCGAACTGCAGGAGGCGATCCTCGCGCAGGCGACGCCGGCGAACGTCCTGACCCGCTTCCAGGAAGTCGCAACGGCCGGGCAGCACCTGGTCAAGACCGATATTCCGCAGTCGATGCTCGGCTACTTCGTCGAACTCGCGATGAAGGCGAAAGAGCAGCCGGTCACCACGGTCGAGATGACGCCCGCGACGGGGATCGACGATCGCAACCCCGACTACGCGTACGTGCAGGAGCTCGTGCAGCAGACGCTGCATCCGGTCGCGGCGACGGAGACTCCCGCGGGCTGAGTGATTTCGTCCCTCTGCGGTGTCTCTCAGGGGCGGCGGACGGGTGCTCGTTAGTCTCGGAGGGTGACCGTCTCTCTGCGCGTGGTGCTCGACCAGCTCGTCGACGTCGTCGACGCGGACGTGGCGGAGGCCGAAACGCAGATCGCCCGCGCGCTCGTGGCCACCGCGCCCCGGGGCTGCGTCGTCGAGGCGATCGTGCCGGCTGGGTCGGAGGGAGCAGTTCCGGATGCGGCGGCCGTCGCCGAGGTGACGAAGGCGCCGCTCACGCGCGCCAAGCTGTCGGCTGCGTGGCAGCTCGGGATCGCCCCGGGCCTGAATCGCGGGCTCATCCACGCGCCCTCGCTGATGGCGCCCCTCGTGCGGCACGACCGTGTGAACGACAACGATCAGACGGTCATCACGGTCTGGGATCTGTGCGCGTGGGAGGTGCCGGACGCGATGCCGCGGGGCGCGGTCGCGTGGCATCGGTCGATGGTGAAGCGTGCGGAGAAGTACGCGGATGCCGTGATCGTGCCCGCGCACGCTCTTGCCGAGCGGCTCTCCGAGGCATCGCCGAAGCTGCACTCTCGCATCCGCGTGATTCCCGGTGCCGCGCCGCTCGGGTTCGCCGTGCCCTCGGATGCGGTCGGTCGTCGTCGCGAGCTGATGCTGCCCGATGAGCTGATCGTGCTCGCCGCTGGTCGCTGCGATGATGCCGCGCTGGCCGCGGGCCTGGCCGCGATCGCGTCGTTGGGCGATGAGCATGCGGTGGTCGTGCTCGACATCGCCGAGGGCGGAGAGTCGCGGGTGGAGGACCTCGCCGCGGCCGCGGGCCTTCGCGCCGAGGTCGTGCACTCGCGGGCTTCGCTGTCACCCGCGGATCGTGCCGCCGTCTTCGGTGCGGCCCTCGCCGTCGTGGCCCCCTCCGCGTTGACCGCGTTCCCGTGGCGTGTCGTTGACGCTATGGCCCTGGGGGTTCCCGTTGTCGCGATCGCGTCGCCGATCCACCAGGAGATTCTGCTCGACGGCGGCTCGCTCGCGCCGGCGGAAGGCCTGGGCGAAGCGCTCGCCGAAGTGCTGTCGACCGACGCGAACCGACGCCGCGCATCGGTGCGTGCCGCCGACCGCGGCAGTTCGTTTTCATGGCGCGATCACGCGGAGAGAGTCTGGGCGCTGCACGCGGAGTTGTAGTCTGGTCGCCGCGTGGTCGACTTGGACAACATCTCGAGAGAAGGCGAGTTTCGGCGCAGACGCCTCAGCGCCTGGTCAGATAGCCCCTGACCGCGACGAGGTACTCCTGAGCGTGGAATCCGGCGTTTTCTACCTTGACGGCTGACAGCACGCTGTTGCGTGGTCGGGGTGCGATGGGGGTCGTCGCTGCGGAGAAGTATTCGTGGGTGGTGACGCCGGTGACGCGGTCGGGGTCGTGTCCGGTGATGTTGTAGACGTCGCGGGCGATGTCGTACCAGGTGTGGGGTTCGCCGTGTCCGGTGAGGTTGTAGGTGCCGTGTTCAGCGCTGGTGTCGAGGAGGTGGTGGATGCCGCGGGCGATGTCGGTGGTGAAGGTGAGGCGGCCTACCTGGTCGTTGACGACGTTGGGGTTGATGCCGCGTTCGGCGAGGCCTGCCATGGTGCGGACGAAGTTGTTGCCGTCGCCGATGACCCAGCTGGTGCGGATGATGTAGTGGCGGGGGACGGTGGCGGCGATGGCGTCGCCGGCGGCTTTGGTTTGCCCGTAGACGCCGAGGGGGGAGAGGGGGTCGGTTTCGGTGTAGGGGCCTGGTTTGGTGCCGTCGAAGACGTAGTCGCTGGAGACGTGGACGAGGGTGATGCCGTAGGTCGTGGCGATGCCGGCGAGGGAGGTGAGGCCGGTGACGTTCGCGGCCCACGCGGCGGTGCGTCCGGTGGGGGTTTCGGCGGTGTCGACGGCGGTGTATGCGGCGGCGTTGATGATGGTGTCGTAGTCCCGCCACCGGCGTGCGGAGCCGAGGCCGGGTGCGGTGAGGTCGAGGGTGTTCCGGGTGGTGTACTCGACCCACGGCACGTTGCCGTATTCGGTGCGGAGGGCGGTGCCGAGTTGCCCGTTCGCGCCGATGACGAGTGTCTTTTTGCGGGGGATCGGGGTGACGCCCGCAAGGCGGGGGTGGTTTTTGTCTTTCTCGCTGATCTCGACTTGATCCAGCGGGATCGGCCAGGTGATGCCGGCGGTTTCGTCGGCGAGGTTCAGGAACGAGTACGACGCGTTCGGTGACCAGTGATCGTTGACGAGGTACGTGTACGCGGTGTCGGGTTCGAGGGTCTGGTAGCTGTTGCCGACACCGCGGGGGACGTAGATCGCGCGGGACGGGTCGAGTTCGGTGGTGTACACGGCGCCGAACGTGGGGCCCTCGCGTAGGTCGACCCACGCGCCGAAGATCCGACCGGTGGCGACGGACACCCATTTGTCCCACGGTTCGGCGTGGATTCCGCGGGTGGTGCCTGCGGCGTCGTTGAAGGACACGTTGTTCTGCACGGGACCGAAGTCGGGAAGGCCTGCGGCGACCATCTTCTCCCGCTGCCAGTTCTCCTTGAACCAGCCGCGCGAATCCCCGTGCACGGGCAGATCGAACACCACCAACCCGGGGATGGGGGTAACGGTCTGCGCGAGCTGCTTGCCGAACTCCATGATGGTCTACTGACCCCTGGTTGCGTAGAAGGCTTCGACGCCGTCTTTGGTGGGGGCCCACCAGGGTTCGTTGTTTTGGTACCAGGTGATGGTGTTGGTGATGCCTTGTTCGAAGTTTTGGTACTTCGGGGTCCAGCCGAGTTCTGTGCGGAGTTTGGTGGAGTCGATCGCGTAGCGGAGGTCGTGTCCGGGGCGGTCGGTGACGTGGTCGTACGCATCACGCGGCTGTCCCATCGTGGTGAGGATGAGTTCGACGACGTCTTTGTTGTTCTTCTCCCCGTCGGCGCCGATCAGGTACGTCTCACCGATGACACCGTTGTTGAGGATGGTGAGGACGGCGGAGGAGTGGTCGTCGGCGTGGATCCAGTCGCGGACGTTTTCGCCGGCCCCGTAGAGCTTGGGGCGGATCCCGCGGATCACGTTCGTGATCTGGCGGGGGATGAACTTTTCCACGTGCTGGTAGGGGCCGTAGTTGTTGGAGCAGTTGGAGATCGTGGCTATCACGCCGAACGACCGCACCCACGCCCGCACCAGCAGATCCGAGCCCGCCTTGGTGGACGAGTAGGGGGAGGACGGGTTGTAGGGGGTGTTCTCGGTGAACCGGGCCGGGTCATCGAGTTCCAGGTCCCCGTAGACCTCGTCGGTGGAGATGTGATGAAACCTGCGGTCGTGTTTCCGTGCGGCTTCCAGAAGCGTGTACGTGCCGATGATGTTCGTGTCCAGGAACGGGCGCGGGTCGTTCAGGCTGTTGTCGTTGTGAGACTCCGCGGCGTAATGCACGACCGCATCGACCTCACCGAACAACGTGTCCACCAGGCCCTGGTCGGCGATGTCGCCTTCGACGAACCGGAACCGGTCCTCGGGGAGCCCGTCCAGGGAGGCGAGGTTTCCGGCGTAGGTGAGTTTGTCGAGGACGGTGACGTGGTCATCGGTGTGGGCGAGGACGTGGTGGACGAAGTTCGAACCGATGAACCCGGCCCCACCGGTCACGAGAAGTTTCCGGACCATGCGTTTACTTGCCCCTCTTCAAAATATCCAGCAGGTACGCCCCGTACCCGGACTTCACCAACTTCACCGCACGCTCTTCCAACTCCGCATCCGACAGGAACCCCTGCCGCCACGCGACTTCCTCGGGAACACCGATCCGCATCCCCGTGCGCCGTTCCATGGTTCGCACGTACTCGCCCGCGTCGAGCATCTGATCAAACGTCCCCGTGTCCAACCACGCCGTCCCCCGAGGGAGAACCTCGACCTGCAACTTCCCCGCATCCAAATACGCCGAGTTGATGTCCGTGATCTCGTACTCACCGCGCGGGGAGGGCTTCAGGCCCCGTGCGATCTCCACCACATCGTTGTCGTAGAAATACAACCCCGGCACCGCATAATTCGACTTCGGGGCCACCGGCTTCTCCTCCAACGACACCGCCCTGCCCGCATCGTCGAACTCCACCACCCCGTACGCGGACGGCTCTGCCACCCAATACGCGAACACCGCACCACCATCAACATCGCTGTACCGCTTCAGCTGCGTGCCCAATCCGGGTCCGTACAACAAGTTGTCGCCGAGGACGAGGGCGACCTTGTCGTCGCCGATGTGGTCCGCGCCGATCGTGAACGCCTGCGCCAACCCATCCGGCGACGCCTGCACAGCGAACGACAACGAAATCCCGAGGTGGGACCCATCGCCCAGCAGTCGCCGGAAATGCGGCGCATCGTGCGGAGTTGTGATGACGAGGATTTCCGTCGTACCCGCGAGCATCAACGTCGTCAACGGGTAATACACCATCGGCTTGTCATAAACCGGAATCAGCTGCTTCGACACCCCCAACGTGATCGGATGCAACCGAGTCCCCGAACCACCAGCCAAAATGATGCCGCGCATGGGCACATCCTGGCACGTCCACGTCAGGACCTTGGCTCGCAGGACCTGCGGCACACTCTCTCAAGAGCGCATGAGCGCGACGGCGTCGTGGCTGGGGCCGTCAAAGGCGACCTTGCCGTCGCGGAGCAGTATCCCGCGCTCGCACAGGTCCGACACCATATTGAGATCGTGCGAAACGACGACGAGTGTCTTGCCCGCGGCGTGGAGCTCGCGGATGCGGGCCAGGCACTTCTGCTGGAACGGCTCGTCTCCGACCGAGAGGATCTCATCGATCAGGAGGATGTCCACCTCGGTGTGGATGGCGACTGAGAAGGCCAGGCGGAGGAACATCCCCGAGGAGTAGTGCTTCACCTCGGTGTCGATAAACTGCTCGATCTCACTGAAGGCGACGATCTCGTCGAACCGTGCCTGCGTCTCCTGTCGGGTCATCCCGAGGATGGCCGCGTTTAGATAGATGTTCTCACGGCCCGAAAGGTCCGGGTGGAATCCTGCACCGACCTCGATCAGCCCCGCCACGCGCCCGCGTGTCAGCACCTCGCCGGTGTCCGGGCGCAGCACGCCGGAGATCATCTTCAGCGTGGTCGATTTTCCGGACCCGTTGAACCCGAGCAGCGCGACGGCCTCGCCCTGCTGAACCTCGAACGAGACACCATCGAGAGCATGAAAGCGCGACGTCAGAGGCTTCCGTCGCGCTGCCGCGACGAACGTCTCCTTGATCGAGTGTGTGTGCCGGAGCGTGAAGACCTTGCGAATGTCGTCGACCACGATGCGCGGGACGGCGCTCGACTCAGAGATCCTGGGCAAAGCGGCCCTCCAACCGGTGGAAGACGAACTGTCCGATGGTGAGGATGGCAAGCGAGGTGCCGAGAGCGATGCCGCTGTAGAACCATAGGTCGGGGATCTGTGCCGCACCGGCGGGCTCAAGCGGCATCCATAGGCCGTAGTGGAAGAGCTCTACTGTCGGCGTCACGGGGTTCAGGCGGTAGAGGACAAAGAGCCATTCCGGCAGCTCCCGCTGCACCATCTGCCACTGGTACATCACCGGTGAAGCCCAGACGGACATCATCGCGATGATCTCCACGAAGCTCTGCGCGTCGCGGAACGTCACGTTGATCGCGCCGAACAACAGCCCGAGACCGGTCGAGAGCAGCGCGACGATCACGAGGGCGAGGATGACGGCCGCGATGCTGAGCAGGCTCGGCGTCCATCCGAAGACCAGAGCGATCGCCACGATCACGATGATCTGCGGAACCGCGTTCACGATTGCGACCAGGACGCTCGCGATCGGAAACATCTCGCGAGGCAGATAGATCTTCTTGATCAGGGCCGCGTTGTCGACCAGCGACCGCGTACCGTTCGAAAAGGCCTCGTTGAAGAACGTCACGATCGTGATACCGGAGAGCAGGTAGATCGGGTAGAACTCAATCGACTTGTTCAGCCCGAGGAAGACGCCGAGGGCGACGAAGAACACCACGAACTGCACGAGTGGCTTGACGTAAGACCACATCCATCCGAGGACGGAACCCCGATACCGGATGCCCACCTCTTTGCGGACGATCAGCGAGAGGAGATAACGGCGCCGGAGCACGTCTACGATGCCGATGCTCCGCCCCGGAGACACAAGCATCTCCTGGGATGCGGATGATGACATGGTCGTGCTCTCGATCGGGTGTGGTCGGGTCAACCGATTCTAGCCGCGACTCACTGGACACGCGGCGCGGCGCGGCGAGACGTCGATGACGCTCGATGCTACAGACTAAACGGCAGCGCCATGAATCCCGGGCCGATCGAGTCGGGGAGTCTTCCGCATCCGTCCGCGGGTTCGTCTCGATCGGAAGGGGATCGTGGCCACGAGGACCGCCCGACCGAGGTAGATATGCATTCTGTTCCCCATTCCCGGCACTACGTGCCTCGTCCCGGGGCGGCCCGTCGGCTGGTCGCCGCGGTCGCCACGTTGGCGGTCGTCTTCTCCGGGCTCCTCGTTGCGGCTCCCGCCGCATCCGCCGCAGTGTCCCCGAACACGACGGCACCCGGCGCGACGTCCATGGGGACGAGGTCGGTGGATGCCGGCGCGTCGGCGGCCGTGACCGACACTGTGGGGTCCGTCATGCCGCGGATGTCGCTGGACGGCTTCGACTCGTCGAACCTCATCGATGATGCGGTCTTCTACGACGGCGCGGCCATGACCTCCGTACAGATCCAGACCTTCCTCGACCAGCGAATCGGCACCTGCCAGAGCGACCGGTGCATCAACGTCCTGTCGGTCTCGATCTCCTCCCGGGCCGCGCGATACTCCACATCCACGGGTGCGCTTGTGTGCAACGCGATCCAGGGCGGGTCGATGCGCGTCTCCGAGCTCATCTACCGGATGCAGAGCGCGTGCGGGATCTCGGCCAAGGCAATCCTCGTCATCCTCCAGAAGGAGCAGGGGCTCGTCACCAGTCGCAATCCCAGCGACTGGAACCTGTCGGCCGCCATGGGGCAGGCATGCCCTGACACCGCACCCTGCGACCCCAACTTCGCGGGCGTGGGGCCGCAGATCGTCGCCGGCGTCACACAGCTGAAGACGTACATGGCCGCGCGGTTCGGCAAACAGCCCGGCAACAACTTCATCCAGTACAACCCGAACGCAGGGTGCGGCGGCACGGTTCTGAACCTGCAGAACTACGCCACGGCGGCGCTGTACAACTACACCCCGTACCAGCCGAACTCCGCCGCTCTCCGTGCCGGATACGGGCTCGGTGACGCATGCTCGTCGTACGGCAACCGGAACTTCTACAACTACTACACCGACTGGTTCGGGAGTACGCGACTGCCTCCCGCCATCAACCAGCGCTACGTCGCGCTCGGCGGAGCCGACGGTCGACTCGGTGAAGCCGTGGGGCAGGCCACGTGCGGCCTCGCATCGGGCGGCTGCGCGCAGAACTATCGCAACGGCACCATCTACTGGACTGCGGCGACCGGTGCGTGGGAGTCCGTGGGCTCCGTCCGCACGCGCTGGGGCGCGCTGGGCTACGAGAACGGGAGGCTCGGATACCCGACGACCGGCGAGTCGTGCAGCGACACCGGATGCTCGCAGGGCTTCCAGGGCGGCGCCATCTACTGGTCCGCCGGGACCGGCGCATGGGAGTCCACCGGCGGCATCCGGGCGCGCTGGGCGCAGCTCGGGTACGAGGCGGGAGTGCTCGGCTACCCCTCGTCCGCCGAGACATGCACCGCATCCGGATGCTCGCAGGCCTACCAGTCGGGTGCGATCTACTGGTCGTCGGCGACAGGGGCATGGGAGTCCACGGGGCCGATCCGCGCGCGCTGGGGTGCCCTCGGCTACGAGAGCGGACAGCTGGGCTACCCGGCATCCGCTCTCGCCTGCACGGCTGCGGGATGCACGCAGTCCTACCAGCGCGGCGACCTGTCGTGGTCGTCTGCCACGGGTGCCTGGGTCACGACCGGTGCGATCGGAGCCCGCTGGAACCAGCTGGGCCGCGGCGCCAGCTCCCTCGGCTACCCGACCGCCGACCAGACGTGCGACACGACCACGTGCTCCCAATCGTTCTCGGGCGGGTCGATCTTCTGGTCGACCGCCACGGGTGCGTGGGACATGAACACGGCCATCCGCGAACGGTGGACCGCGCTCGGCGCGGCCAGCGGACGGATGGGCTACCCGACGTCGGGGACCTCGTGCTCGGCATCCGGGTGCGCGCAGGCCTACCAGGGTGGGGCGATGTACTGGTCGTCCGGCGCCGGCGCGTGGGAGTCTGCGGGAGCGATCCGCGCACGCTGGGCGGCCGTCGGATACGAGTCGGGTGCCATGGGCTACCCAGCCGGCGCCGAGACCTGCACCGCCACCACGTGCTCGCAGAAGTACGTCGGCGGCACGATCTACTGGGCATCCGGCGCCGGGACGTGGGACGTCGGGTCGAAGCCCGACGCGCGCTACCAGGCGCTCGGCGGCCCGCAGGGCACCCTGGGGTTCCCTTCGGGTGCGGCGTCTTGCAGCGCTTCCGGATGCGCCCAGGTCTTCCGCGGCGGTGTCCTCTACTGGACGCCGACCACGGCGGCTTTCGAATCGCGCGGGACTATCCGCGACCGCTGGGGCGCCAGCGGGTACGAGTCGGGCCGCCTGGGCTACCCGATCAGCGGCGAGCAGTGCACGACGGACGGATGCTCGCAGACCTACCAGGGCGGCGTGATCGCGTGGTCCGCGCGGACCGGGGCGCACGCGACCGTGGGGGCCATTGGGGCGCGTTACGCGCAGATGACCGGGGTCGCGAGCACGCTGGGCTTCCCCGCAGCGGAGGAGCAGTGCGGCACGACCACCTGTGTCCAGCGGTTCGCCGCCGGCTACATCTACTGGTCCGCGGCGACGGGCGCGTGGGAGTCCACCGGTCCGATCCGCGACGCCTGGGCCGCCGTCGGCTACGAATCGGGACGGCTGGGACTGCCGATCTCGGCCCAGAACTGCACCTCGTCGCAGTGCACACAGACCTACCAGGGCGGCGTGATCACCTGGACGCAGGGCCAAGGATCGTCGGTCGCATACCGGTGAGGGCACGACCCGCGGGCCGGGCCGGTCTGCGGGCGGAGCCGCCGGGCAATTAGGGTAGATCCATGATCGATGGAGGAACGATGGTTGATGGTCGACGCGCGCTAATCACGGGCATCACGGGGCAGGACGGCGCTCATCTGGCCGAGCTGCTGCACGCGAAGGGGTACGACGTCTACGGCCTGATCCGCGGTCAGAACAATCCGCGTCGCGAAGCCGTGGAGCGCGAGTTCCCCTTCGTCACCCTGATCGAGGGGGATCTGACCGACCCGACCTCGCTGGTCCGCGCCGTCGAGACGAGCGATCCGGCGGAGCTGTACAACCTCGCCGCCATCAGCCACGTGGGCTACTCCTTCAAGAACCCGACGCTGACCGCCGACGTGACCGGCAAGGGCGTGCTGAACGTCCTCGAGGCGGTCCGCGTGACGGGTCGCGTCGAGCAGACGAAGGTGTACCAGGCATCGACCTCCGAGATGTTCGGCGGCCTCGACTACAACCGTCCCGGCGACGGATACGACGAGGAGTCGCTGTTCCACCCGCGCAGCCCGTACGGCGTCGCGAAGCTCTACGGTCACTGGATCGCCAAGAACTACCGCGAGAGCTACGGCATGTTCGTGTCCTGCGGCATCCTCTTCAACCACGAGGGCGAGCGACGCGGTCAGGAATTCGTGACCCGCAAGATCACCCACGCGGTCGCACGGATCAAGCTCGGTCTGCAGCCGCACATCGAGCTCGGCGACCTCTGGCCCAAGCGCGACTGGGGTTATGCGGGTGACTACGTCGAGGGCATGTGGCGGATGCTGCAGCACCCCGAGGCGGACGACTTCGTGCTCGCCACGGGTGAGACCCACTCGATCGAGGAGTTCCTCACGCTCGCATTCGGTGCCGTCGGCATCGACGACTGGCGCCCGTACGTGAAGCAGAACCCGGCATTCATGCGTCCGGCGGAGGTCGACATCCTCCTCGGAAACCCCGCCAAGGCGGAGAACGTGCTCGGATGGCGTCGTGCGGTCGACTTCCCGGGTCTCGTCTCCCGCATGGTCGACCACGATCTCGCCGAGCAGGCGCGGATCGCCGGGACGAACGTGGCGTGAGCGCCCCCATCCTCGTCCTGACGGGCGCGAACGGGTTCGTCGGAGGCCATGTCGCCGCGGAGGCGACCGCCGCCGGATACGACGTCTGGGGGGTCGGCCGCGATGCCGGCCCCTCGGAGGCCTTCGCCCGCCACGGCGGGCGCTACATCTCCGCAGACCTTGCGGAATCGTGGCCGGTCGACGCCGAGGTGTCCGCCGTCGTCCACCTGGCCGGTCTCGCGGCGGTCGGGCCGTCCTTCGACGCGCCGCAGCGGTACATCACCGTGAACAGCGCCATCATGACCGCGATGTGCGAGTCGCTCATGGCGCGATCGCCGCGGGCGCGCTGCGTCGTGGTGAGCTCCGGGGCGATCTACGCCCCGCCGGCCGATTCCGCGCCCCTGCACGAGGAGTCGCCGCTGTCGCCGTCATCGCCGTACGCGGTGTCGAAGATCCTCGTGGAGACGCAGGCGCAGTACTACCGCGGACGCGGATTGGATGCCGTCGTCGCGCGCCCGTTCAACCACATCGGTCCCGGACAGGGGCCGGGCTTCCTGCTGCCGGACCTGGCGCACGCCCTCGCGGAGCTCGGGCCGGATGATGAGCTGTCGGTCGGCAACCTGGCTGCCGCGCGCGACTTCACGGATGTCCGCGATGTCGCTCGGGCATACGTCACGCTGGCCTCATCGGACGAGAACGCGCACGGGGTCTACAACGTGGCCTCGGGGGCGGCCCACACGGGCCGAGAGGTCCTCGACACGCTCTGCGAGGTCCTGGAGAGTCCGGTTCCCGCGACGCGCACGAACCCCGCACGGCTGCGGCCGAACGACCCGGCCCTCATTGTCGGGGACGCGTCCCGCCTCCGCGACGAGCACGGTTGGAGTCCGCGTTACAGCTGGCGCGATTCCGTCCACGACTTCGTCGCGTCGTCGGTCTAGGCCTCAGCGACCGCGGGTCGTGCGTGCGACGTCGTCGAAGACGGCGAGGAGCTCGTCCGCCGTCCGATCCCAGCTGAAGAGCGTGGCACGCTCGAGGCCGAGCTCGGCGTTCCGGGCGAGACCCGCGGGGTCCCGGAGTGCCGATTGAATCGCGTCCGCCATCGCGGCGGCATCCGTCGGATCGAAGTAGGCGGCGGCGTCGCCCGCGACCTCGCGCAGCACGGGGATGTCCGAGCAGATGACCGGGCAGCCGCGTTCCATCGCTTCGAGTGCGGGGAGTCCGAACCCCTCGAAGAGGGTGGGGAACACGACGGCGGTCGAGGTGGCGTAGAGGTCGTCGACCTCTTCACGCTCCAGCCACGAGCGCAGCTGCACCCACTTCTCCAGCGAGTGCTCGGCCACGACGGCCGTCAGGGGATCCTCGGCGTGGCTGCCGGAGATCGTCAGGACCGGGCGACGGTCCTCGGGGATGAGGGCCAGCGCCTCGATGAGTCGCGGGAAGTTCTTGTGCGGCATCCGGTTGCCGAGGGTGAACAGGCGGTCGGGCGCCCGCTCCGCGGTGCCGGACGGCCGTGCACCGGAACTGCCCGGCATCACGACGCTGACACGCTCCGCGGGGATGCCCAGCAGGTCCACGATGTCGTTCTGGGACGCGACCGAGTCGGTGACGATGTGCGCGGCCGACCGTGCCGCGGACCGGATCAGCAGCTGAGTGGGAATCACGCCCACCCTGCTCGGCAGGAACTCGGGATGCTTGAAGGCGAGGGCGTCGTGCAGCGTCAGCACGAGCGGGACGCGCGTGCGCGGCGGACCGAAGTTCGCGGGGGAGTGGATGAGGTCCGCCTGGGTCGCGCGCGCCGCGCGTGCCACGCCGGTCACCTCGCCGAACGCCCACTGCGCCCGCTTGGTCGTCGTCAGACCGGAGTCGATGAGGCGACCGGGGAACCAGTCGGCGCCCTTCGCGTAAAGCTCGCTGCTGGCGTAACCGACGAACTCCCAACCGGGCCGGTCGAAGAACCGGGAGTACACCTCGCGTGCGACGGTCTCGGTGCCGCCTTGCTTACCCGTGAAGAAGAGAAGGTCGACCAGTACCCGAGGCATCAGGCCATTCTATGCGGCGGCGCCGTCACGCGGAAAAGGCCGCTCGGACTCCTCGCGGAGGCGGCGGATCGTCGCGATCGTCAGCGGCAACAGGATGGCGGTGGCGACGAGCTCGGTGGCGGCGTAGCCCACCGCGACACCGACGGGGCCGACGGTCCAGGCCATCGCGAGCATCGCGGGGATCCCGATGACCGTGCCGATCAGCGTCGCGCGCATCACGGCGATCTGATACCCGTACGGGAAGAGCAGGTGCCGGGTCATGGAGGTGCGCACCGAGTACAGCGCGAAGGCCGCGCCCAGGATGACGCAGATCATGGTCGGCGTCTGCGAGCCGGGTGCGAGGAACTCGCTCACCCAGGGCCCGAGGAGCGACAGGGCCGCCCACCCCACGATTCCCAGGACGCCGTGGGCCACGATCGCCAGACGGATGCGCCGCACGCGGTCGTCGCCGTGGCTCTCGACGGTCCATGACTGGAAGGCGTTGGCCAGGGTGATGGGGATGAACTGACCGAGCTTCAGCATCTTGTCGCCCGACGCGTACCCGGCCGACAGGTCGGGTGTCGCGATGTGCACGAGCGGGGTGGGGACGGCGGAGTACGCGCCGAGTGCGGCCTCGTTCATCGCGACCGGCAGACCCGTGCGGAAGCGCAGCGGCCACTCGCGAGGAGGGCTCCAGGGGCTCGGATACCGGCGCAGGATGCGTACGGTGTACCACCCCGTGCCGATCAGCGTGACGGCGATACCCGAGAGCGGGTACAACTCGACCACACCCGTGCCGGCGATCAACGCGGCCGCGAGCACCGCGGTGATCACGCGCGGGATGGCATCGAACGCGGCGATGGCGCCGGGCTTCGCGACGCCGACGGCGAAGAACGTGAACGAGAGCGCGATCAGCGCCCCCTGCACGCCCATGAGGGCCGACAGCAGACCGTAGCCGGGGGAGGCGGTGACCGCGCAGAGGACGATCGTCACTGGAAGGACGACGACGGCCAGGAGACCGCGGACGACGAGGGCGTCCCGGTACAGGCGACCGCGGACCGTGTCGTCGGGAGCGGCGGCGACCAGCGCCGGCCCGATCGTGCCCCACCCGAAGGCGATGACGATCGCGGCGAACGTCCCGATCGACTCCCCGGCGATGGCGCTCGCCCATCCCTCGGGGCCGGCGGCGCGGCCAAGGAAGGGCAGCGCGATGAGCGGTGAGATCGCGGCGATCGCCGGCAGCATCGAGAAGCCGAGAAGTCGTCGCCACAGAGGGGACGGGATGGTCGGATCCTCCGCTGCGGCGTCCCCGCCGCGGCTCACGGCTCGAGGGGGGTCGGCGGCACCGGGCGGTGCGGCACGAGCATGACGCCCGAGAAGAGGCTCATCAGGATCGTCTGGAAGCCGAGCATGATGCCGAGCGAACTCGGGATGGCCGCGCGGAGCACCTCGGTCGCCTGCAGCTCCCCGAAATCGGTGCTTCCCCAGCTGGCCACCTGGGCGATACCCGCGATGGTGCCGACGAGGAAGAGAAAGAGCCCGACGAGCAGGCCGCGTTCCTGAGTCCAGATGGACGCCAGCCGTTTAAACCGTGGACCGGTCGGCAGGAAACCTTCCTGGGTGGCGTAGAGCTTCGTGAGCCAGGCGAAGAGCAGGGATTGGAACCCGATCACCGTCAGCGCCGCGGCGTAGACCATGGTCGTCACCCCGAAGCCGACGCCCGCGATCTGGAACGGCCCGACGGCGAGGGCCGCCACGAGAAGCGCGCCGATGAAGAATGCGGCCAGACCCGGGTAGATGAAGAGCCAGCGCGGCGCGAACATCATCAGGAAGCGCAGGTGGCGCCATCCATCGTGCCAGCTGCGCAGGTGCGGGGGCCGCGAGCGGCCGTCCTTCTTCAGCGTAGTGGGCACCTCGTCGATGCGGTAACGCGCCAGCGAGGACTTCACGACCATCTCGGAGGCGAACTCCATGCCCGTGGTCTGCAGGTGCAGCTCCGCCATCCGTGCGCGGTTGAACCCGCGCAGACCGCAGTGGAAGTCGCCGATGTTCGGGCGGAAGAAGAGCTGTCCGATCCCGGAGAGGACGGGGTTGCCCAGGTAGCGGTGCAGCGGCGGCATGGCGCCGGGGGCGATGCCGCCCTGGAACCGGTTGCCCATGACGAGGTCCGCGCCGTCGCGGAGCCGCTCGAAGAAGGGCTCGAGGTTCTCGAAGTCGTAGCTGTCGTCGGCGTCGGCCATGATCACATACGTGCCGCGCGCGTTGGCGATGCCGTTGATCAGGGCGGCGCCGTACCCGCGCACGGTCGTTCCGACCACACGCGCCCCGAGGCGGCGCGCGATCTCCTGCGAACCGTCGGTGCTGCCGTTGTCCGAGATCAGGACTTCGCCCGCGACGCCCGCCCGCTGGAGCGACGCCTGTGCCTTGCGGATGCACACCTCGAGCGTCTCCGCCTCGTTCAGGCACGGCATCAGGACGGTGAACTCCACCGCGTCGGTCGGTTGTGTCATCGTGGTGCGTCCTTCGTCGTCGGCGCGTTCGCATCCAGCGCTCGCGCGATGTTCTCTGTAGTGCGGCGTACGGTTCGGGTCCGAAGTGCTTCTTCGTACCAGGATCGTGCGGAAGCCCGCAGCGGCTGCCCCGCCCGCACTGCCGCGACAATCTCGTGAGCCAGGTCCGCCGGGGCGGCCGAACGTGCCACGAATCCGTTGCGTCCCGGCTCGACGAGTTCGGTCGCCGCGTTCCCGTCGTCGTCAACCAGTATGACGGGCGTTCCATGTGCAGACGCCTCGACGACCACCAGCCCGTACCCCTCCCGTCGCGACGGGTTCACGAGGGCCGCGGCTCCGCCGACGAGCCGGGAGAGCTCCTCTTCGGAGACGAATCCGGGCATCCGCACCCACGCGGCTCCGTCCGCGTCGGCGACAGCCGCCCGGATGTCGTCGCTCGTCGGTCCGCTGCCGAGGATCACGAGCTCCAGCCCGGGGAGTTCGCGTCGCGCCTGCGCGACGGCGGCGGGGATGGTCTCCACGCGCTTGTCGGCGATGTGGCGACCGGCGTAGATGACGTAGGCAGGGTCGTCGGCGGGGCGCGGCGTCACGTCGCTCGCGCCGTCGATGAGCCCGGGGCTCACGAGCAGACGCGAACGCAGGCCCTCGCGGCGCAGCTGGCGAGCTGTCAGCTGCGAGTGGCAGGTGGCGATCGGCGTGATCCGGACGGCGGCTCGCTGGAGCGCCCAGGCGACGTTGCCCCACAGACCACCGGCGTACTCGACCCACTGCGCGCGGCCCCACACCTCGAGGTAGTCGGCGACCAGACGGGTGCGGGATCCCGCCAGGGCGATGCGTGCGGCGAAGACGTTCAAAATCGGGAGTGCGCCGACGATGACCGCGTCGTAGGAACGGCGGTGGCGCAGGAGATGGCGGAACAGGCCGAATGCGAACGACAGCGCTGCGGCGTTCCTGCGCACGCCTCGCCCGTCGTAGAGCCGGAGTCGTCCCACCACGGGCGTCACGGTGAACGCGTCCTCCGCAGGCGGAGCGCCCTCCCACTGGACGGCGGTCAGATAGTCGACATCCCACCCCAGGTCGTCGAGATGCTCCGCGTAGGAGCGGTAGAGTCGTTCGCCGCCACCGGTCGTGTACGGGAACAGGCAGTCGTAGGCGATGGCGATCCGCGGCGCGCTCACGAGCCGCCACATCCTTCGATCCGCAGCAGACGGGCGTCAGGGCCTTCGGCGTCGACGACCACGAGGTGCGCGGACGGCGGGATCGACTGGATGCCGTCCCAACTCGCCGCGGCGGCGGGGTCGGAGAAGACGTTCTGACTGCCGAAGTCGAGGACATAGTCGACGCCGAGCGCCTCGACCGCCTCGCACACCTTCGAGTCGGAATCGATCGCCGCGAGGTTCTGGTCGAGGTAGAGCTCGTCCGCCGTCCGCGTGCCGAAGATGTGCTTCTCGGTGACTTCGCGCCCCGTCAGGGCATAGGCCAGAGAAGCTCCGGTCCAGGGGCTGCCGATGATGAGCGCGTCGTCGGGCACCTCGTCATCCAGGCGGGAGAGCAGGCGCACCTCGGCATCCGTCAGCAGGGCCGACGTCGCATTCATCGCGTAGGCGCCGCGCGCCTGCTCCGCCGTGCTCGTCACGTTCGGGCCAATGGCAACGGTGAGGAGGGCGATCAGAGCGACGGCGGTTGCCACGGTGCGCAGAACGCCCCGACCGGGGAAGCGCGTGAAGAGCGCCGTCGCGGCGTCGACGACCACGAGGGCGCCCAGTGTCGCGATGGGGATGACGGCCATCGGCAGGAGCGCCGCCAGGCGGTAGGGGTCGTTGTACCAGGGGTTCGTGAACGCCTCTCGGAGCAGGTTGCCCGAGGTGAAGCCCGAGACGAGCACGAAGAAGAACGCCACGACGACGAACGGCACGATCACCGTCGACCAGCGGGCGGGCTGTCGGATGAAACGCAGCAGGCCCAGGATGATGAGGAAGGCGACGAGCAGGGTCACCGGGTATCCGCGCGGGGAGCCCAGGATGGCCTCGCCCGCGGCCTGCGCCGGGCTCTGCCAGGCGCCCCAGCGGGACATCGCGTACGGCGTCCGCGCGTACGCCCAGATACCTGCCGCGCCTACGAGGAGGAGCACGACGATCCCGACCCGGATCGTGATCGCCGTCCTCCGGGGTCGTGCCGGCCAGTTCCGCACGAAGGTCAGGATCGTCAGGGCGATGCCGATGGCGTACAGGGCGAGCATGGCGTTCGGATGCGCCAGGGCGATGCCGGCGGTGACGACCAGGAGCAGGACGAGCGCACGCACGCGCCCGGCCAGCGAGGTGGCAGACAGCGCCCAGATGATGGTGGCGATCCCCGCGGGCAGGAGCGCGTAGGCCATCGCGTTCGGGTAGAGGACGCCGAAGTAGTAGAGCAGGATCGGGAACGCGCCGAAACCAGTCGACAGGATCGCAGCGATCACGACCGCCGAGGCGCGACGCGGGAACAGGGCGGAGGCCATCGCGACGGTCGAGACGGGCCAGGCCAGCGCGCCGATGGCCATGTTGCTGGCGTTCACCGCGACGGGGACGCTGACGTGCGTGGTCACAGCCGTGAGCGAGGCGAGGCTGTGCCAGGCGTTCGGGTAGAAGGGCACGTCCGAGGTCTTGCCGACCGAGAACGCGGACGCGTTCTCGGTCTCGATCGCGTACTGCACCGAGTTCAGGTGCACGATCGCGTCGAAGGTCTGGGAGATCGAGTCGGGCGAGATGAAGACGAACCGCAGTTGCAGACCCACGATCACGGTGGCGACGGCGACGGCGGCGAGCACCAGGGCGACCGTCAGGGGGCGGGGTCGGGGGGACGCTGCGTCGGGTGCCCAGCGCCCGAGGACGAAGGCGACGACGCATGCGAGGACCGTGAGCAGGCCCACGGGCAGCCAGGACCAGGTCAGCCCGAGCCACGGGGCGACCACCGCGGCGACAGCGAGGAGCGCGGCCGAGATGGCGGGAGAAAGGGCGAACAGCCGGAGATCGCGGAAGCGCCATCCGCTGACGATCACGAGGGCGCCGGGCACGCTGAGGGCGATCATCGCCACGGCGATCGAGGAGAGGGCGTCGAGCCAGGACTCACTCATCTGCATCTGATCTCTCGCACAACATAGAGATCGTACCCGACGGTGGCTGGCAACGAGGGATGCGGGATGTTGGGCGTGGCCGCTTAGACTTGCGGCAGCTCCCCGCTCAGCCTCGAGTCTGCGGGCGGAGCCCGCGAACGAAGGTAGAACTCCATGGATCTTTTGGTTGTCGGCTCGGGCTTCTTCGGCCTCACGATCGCGGAACGCGCGGCTGCCGCGGGTCGCAAGGTCACGGTCATCGACCGCCGCCACCACATCGGCGGCAACGCCTACACCGAGAACGAGCCGGTCACCGGGATCGAGGTGCACCGCTACGGCGCGCATCTCTTCCACACCTCGAACCCCACCGTGTGGGAGTACGTCAACCGATTCACGGCGTTCACGAACTACGTGCACCGCGTCTACACGACGCACAAGGGGATCGTCTTCCCGCTGCCGATCAACCTCGGCACGATCAACCAGTTCTTCCAGGCCGCCCACACGCCGGCCGAGGCGCGCGCGCTGATCCAGGAGCTCGCCGGCGAGTTCGATCCGAAGCAGGCGCAGAACCTCGAGGAACGGGCCGTCGGACTGATCGGTCGCCCCCTCTACGAAGCGTTCATCCGCGACTACACGGCCAAGCAGTGGCAGACGGACCCGAAGGACCTGCCCGCCGAGGTCATCTCGCGGCTCCCCGTGCGTTACACCTACGACAACCGCTACTTCAACGACACGTGGGAGGGCCTGCCGGTCGACGGTTACACGGCATGGCTCGAGCGGATGGCGGATCACCCGAACATCCAGGTGAAGCTCGAGGTCGACTACTTCGACGAGAGTCAGCCGCTGAACAAAGCCGCCACCGTGGGTCAGGTTCCCGTCGTCTACACAGGTCCGGTCGACCGGTACTTCGACTACGCGGAGGGTGCCCTGTCGTGGCGGACGCTCGACTTCGAGCAGGAGGTCCTGGACATCGCGGACTTCCAGGGCACGAGCGTCATGAACTACGCGGACGCGGACACTCCGTACACCCGCATCCACGAGTTCAAGCACTTCCACCCGGAGCGCGCGGACCGCTACCCGACCGACAAGACGGTGATCGTGCGGGAGTACTCGCGCTTCGCCACCCGCGAGGACGAGCCCTACTACCCGGTCAACACGCCCGAGGATCGGGCCGGGCTGCTCGCCTACCGCGACCTGCAGAAGGGCGAGCAGGGCGTGCACTTTGGAGGTCGACTGGGGACGTACCAGTACCTCGACATGCACATGGCGATCGGCGCGGCGCTGTCGATGTGGAACAACAGCCTCGCCTGAGGCGGCCCGCACGAATCGATGGTCCTCCTCCGCTCGTCCGTCACTGCGCCGCGCCGCGGTGCTGATGCGCCCGTCCACCGGCATGACGTCGACGGACTCCGAGCGGTCGCGATCCTCCTCGTCGTGGTGTACCACGTCTGGTTTGCTCGGGTCTCGGGCGGCGTCGACGTCTTCCTGATGCTGTCGGCGTTCTTCCTGACCGGTTCGTTCCTCCGGAGGATGCACGCCGGGCAGCCGATCGCCCCCGGCCGGTACTGGTTGCGGACGTTCGGTCGGCTTCTCCCGGCCGCCGCGGTGACGCTCCTTGGTGTGCTCGTCCTGGCGCTCGTCATCTACCCGGCGACCCGGTGGTCGTCGATCTGGGAGCAGACGCTCGCCTCGCTGACCTACACCCAGAACTGGGTTCTGGCCGCGAACACCGTGGACTACTACGCTCGGTCCGAGGCGACGAGTCCCCTGCAGCACTTCTGGTCGTTGTCGGTGCAGGGGCAGGTGTTCCTGCTTTGGCCGCTGCTCCTCTCCGCCGCGGCGATCATCGTGCGACGTTTCCGTCTGTCCCCGACGGTCGTGGTCGGGGCGATCTTCGGCGCGATCTTCGTCGTCTCGCTCGGTTACTCGGTCGTCCGGACTGCGAACGATCAGCAGTTCGCCTATTTCGACACCGGAGCGCGGCTGTGGGAGTTCGCCGCCGGGTCCCTGGTCGCCGTGCTGCTGCCGTTCCTGCGCCTGCCGGCGCGGGTCCGTGCGGTGGCGGGATGGCTGGGGCTGGCGGGGATCGTGCTGTGTGGGTTGCTCATCGACGTGCGGGGCGGCTTCCCGGGATACCTCGCGCTGTGGCCCGTGCTGTGTGCCGCCGCCATCGTCCTCACCGGCGGTTCCGGCGTGCGCGGCGGCCCGAACCGCCTGCTGGAATCACGACCGTTGCGCGCAATCGGGAGGGACGCGTACGCGCTCTACCTCGTGCACTGGCCGATCCTCGTCACCTGGCTCGTGGTGACCGAGCGGACCGAGGTGGGACTCGCCGGGGGCATCTTCCTGCTCGCCCTGTCACTGGTGCTCGCGCGCGTCGTCACCTTCGTCGTCGACCGACCGCTGC
Source organism: Microbacterium sp. cx-59 (assembly GCF_020805625.1). NCBI lineage: Bacteria > Bacillati > Actinomycetota > Actinomycetes > Micrococcales > Microbacteriaceae > Microbacterium > Microbacterium sp. cx-59. The sequence continues at coordinate 17,518 of NZ_JAJHGO010000005.1, read as the reverse complement.
GCCGGTGGAGCGCGGCGAATGGTTCGCGGTGGGTTTCGGTCGGGCTGATCGCGGCTTCGGTCGGGGTGGTGGCCATCCCGGTTGTCGCGTGGGATATGGTGACGAAGGTCCAGTCCAGCGAGGCGGCCGCGCAGGCCGCCTACCTGAACCCGGGTGCGGCCGTCCTGATCGATCCGGATTGGCCGGATGTTCCCGATGCGCCGCTCATCCCGGTCGCCACGGAGCTCGACGCCGACTGGATCCAGTTGGGGCAGCCATGTGCCGGGCGCCTCGCCGAGATCGATCCGATCCTGACCGGCACGTGCGCCCAGACGCCGGATGCGGAGCGGGCGGGGCGCCTGCTCGTTGTGATGGGCGATTCCCACGCACAGCAGGTCACCGCCGCATTCCTTCCCGCGGCGCGGGAGCACGGGTGGGGTGTCGTCATGCTTGTGCGCGGAGGATGCGCCATGGGCATGGACGAGCCGGGCGCCGATGAGGGATGTCCGCAGTGGCGCGACGCCGCGATCGCCCATGCCGAGGCGCTCGCCCCCGACGCGGTGGTGACCGTCGTCACGCGTGCCGACGCGGGCGAGGACGACGAGGCGCTCCGCCCCGGGATCGAGTCCTTCATCGATCGGATCCGCGCTGCCGACATCGACATCGTCGCTGTACGCGACAACCCCCGGTTCCCGTTCGACATGTACGAGTGCATCGGCGCGAGCGGTGTCGAGGCGTGCGCCGTTCCGCGCTCCAGCTCGTTGGCGGAGACGAACCCGGCAGAGGTCCTGGCGGGGCCCGGCATCGCGCTGCTCGATCTGACGCCCTACCTGTGCCCCGACGACTTCTGCCCGCCCGTCGTCGGGAACGTCGCGGTGTACCGCGACGACAACCATATGTCGGGGGCGTACTCGCGGACACTCGCACCCGTGATCTCTGGGCGAGCGGATGTGGCGCCGTTGTGACGCGACCGCCGCGGATCTTCTGCCGAGGGACTTGGCATCTAGACTCGTCCAGATGACCACCGCCGCCGTAGGAGCTCCCGGATCCCCGCGGCGCTACCTCCACTCGCTGTGGCTGTTGTCTGCTCGCGACTTGCGGGTGCGCTACGCGACCAGCGCACTCGGGTACCTGTGGTCGGTCCTCGATCCGCTCGTCATGAGCGGGATCTACTGGTTCGTCTTCACGCAGGTGTTCGGGCGGGGCGTCGGCGAAGAGCCGTATATCGTCTTCCTCATCACAGCGCTCCTGCCGTGGGTATGGTTCAACTCCGCGGTCACGGATTTCACGCGAGCGTTCAACAAAGACGCGCGTCTCGTGCGATCGACTGCGATCCCGCGGTCGATCTGGGTCAACCGGATCGCCCTCAGCAAGGGGATCGAGTTCCTCTGTTCGCTGCCCGTGCTCGTGCTGTTCGCGGTCGTCTCCGGCGCCACCGTCGGGTGGGGGTTGCTCCTCTTCCCGGTCGCCGTGCTCCTGCAGGCCGTCCTCCTCGTCGGGCTCGGCCTGATCGTCGCGCCGCTCTGCGTGCTCTGGGGCGACCTGGAGCGCACGACGCGGCTCATCCTGCGCGCGCTGTTCTACGCGTCGCCGATCATCTACGGTGTGACCGATCTGCCAGGAGTCTTCGCCGACCTCGCCGCATTCAACCCGCTGGCGGGCATCTTCACGCTCTACCGGGTCGGGTTCTTCCCCGACCAGTGGGATGCGCTGAGCGTGGGAATCGGGGCGGTCACCAGCATCCTCATCCTGATCATTGGCGTGCTGGTCTTCCGTCGCCTGGAGCGATCCGTGCTGAAGGAGCTGTGATGTCAGACGCTCTCGCGATCGAGGTCGGCGGGCTCGGTGTGCGCTTCCGTCGCAACCGGCGCGGTCGACGTACCCTCAAGGATCTTTTCTCCGGATCGTCGCGGCGTTCGCGCCCGGGCGAGTTCTGGCCGCTCCGAGGCGTGTCCTTCGATGTGCGGCCGGGGGAGTCCATCGGGGTCGTCGGGCGGAACGGTCAGGGCAAGTCGACGCTCCTCAAACTCGTCGCGGGCGTGCTCCTGCCGGACGAGGGTCACGTGCGTGTGCACGGCGGGGTGGCGCCGCTCATCGAGATCACCGGCGGGTTCGTCGGCGATCTCACGGTGCGCGAGAACGTGCGCCTGACCGCGGGCCTGCACGGCATGCCGCGCGCGGAGGTCGCGCAACGTTTCGACGGGATCATCGACTTCGCCGAACTGCGCGAGTCGGTCGACACCCCGTACAAGCACCTCTCGAACGGGATGAAGGTGCGCCTGGCCTTCTCGGTCGTCTCGCAGCTCGAGGAGCCGATCCTGCTCGTCGATGAGGTGCTCGCGGTCGGCGACAAAGCGTTCCGGGAGAAGTGCTATCGCCGCATCGATGAGCTTCTCGCGGACGGGCGGACGCTCTTCTTCGTCAGCCACAACGAGAAGGACCTGCGCCGCTTCTGCACCCGCGGTCTCTACCTCGACAAGGGTGCCCTGAAGATGGATGCGCCGATCGCCGAAGTGCTCGATCGGTACAACGCCGATTACAACGCGGGCTGAGCCGCATCCAGCGGCGGCATCGGCCGCCACGAGCGATCGCGCGCGATCTTGCGACCGTCGCGGAGCCCCCGGAACAGGTGCCGGGTACCGCTGACCTTCCGCTCCACCACGAGGAGTCGGATGATCTCCTTCGCGAACGTCAGCGCCGTGCCGGCGCCGAACAGCACGGGGCTGTATGCGCCCACCGTGCGGTAGTAGCGCTTGATGTGGGCGCGGTTGCGCATGATGTAGTAGCGGTAGGCGTCGCTCGACGCATTCATGTGCCGGATGCCCATGTCCCACTGCTTGATCTCGCGTGTGCGACGCAGCACGAACTCGTCAACGATGACGGATGTGGTGATCCGCGACGCCAGCCAGCCGTACAGCTGGTCGTCCCAGTAGATGAAGAAGCGCGGGTCGGGCAGACCGATCCGGCGGACGATGTCACGGTGGATGAACATGCCCTCGAAGCATCCGGAGTTCATCTCCTTGTAGCCCGACGGGCCGAACCCGGCCGGGGCGAAGGGGATCGGAATGCCCATTCGGTCGGCGACCCGGTACTGCCAGTAGAACTCGCTGCCGTCGTAGTCGTACCGGCGCCCCTGGATGCTCTGGAACCGGGGTGCCCACACGCCCATCCGTGCGAGTCCGTCCGGAAGCACCTCGACATCGTCGTCCATGAGCCAGATCCACTCGGAGCCCAGCTCGTAGGCGATCCGCATCCCCTCGCTGAACCCGCCCGATCCGCCGGTGTTCGTGTCGAGCTTGCGATAGACGATCTCGCTCCCGATGCGACTCCGAAAGGACTCCACGACGGCGGTCGTGTCATCGCTCGACGCGTTGTCGACGATCACGATGTGGCCCGGCTTCGGGTCCATCACCACGAGGCTCTCGAGCAGGCGCGTGAGCAGTGCGGAGCGGTTGTAGGTGACGACCGCGATCGTGGCGGAAGCCGGGTCGAACGGTGCGGCGGCGCTCATCGAATGTTCTCGAACGTCTCCGCCCAGCGGCGCGGGGAGGTCAGTTCGGGCTGCGCCGTGCGGTAGCTCCGGGAGAGCACCGTCCACCGTCGACGCAGTTGGCGGTGGAGCACGACGCTGTCGACCAGCATCCGACGGAACGCCGCGCGGTCCCGCGTGTAGATGTTCTTGCCGGCTCCACTAGCGGCGCTAACGAGCGCGCTGTCGTAGTTCGGGATGCGCCACCACTGTGCGTCCTCCTTGCCGAATTCCACTTCGGGCTGCGCGACGTTCTCCGGCCGGGGCGCGTGCAGCCAGTGCGCAATCAGCGTGGACAGCGTGAACCATCGCAGGCGGACGCCGGTGGGGTTGTTGAACTGGCGGCGATTCACGCGGGAGAAGACCTGGCGGCCGTGCCGGGCGCGGAGGGGGACGCCGGAGTCCTTGTGTGTCACCGTCTCCGGGTAGTCCGCCGCGAGAGAGCGTGCGTCCGGCATGGCCGTCGCGAGGTTCCGCCACATGTGGTCAGGTCCGGAGAGGATGTCGCGGAGGGCGCGATGGCGAAGTGCCACCGCGTAATACTGCATCATCATCAAGTGCTTCAGGTCGAGTCGGCGACTGTGCCGAATGAGAGTTCCGCCGTCGGGGGTGCGGGAATGCAGCAGGGCCGCGACGATCCGGTTGCGAGCGTGGAAGTACGCCTGCCAATCGATCGAGTCGTCCTTGCCGACCCAGGACACATGCCAGAGCGCGACGCCCGGGACCGACACGGTGGGATAACCGGCATCCCGGGCACGGACGCAGAACTCCGCGTCGTCCCACTTAATGAAGGCAGGCAGCGACAGGCCGATCTCACGGATGATCTCGACCGGGATGAGACACATCCACCAGCCGTTGTAGTCCGCGTCGAGACGCATGTGCAGCTGCGGGGACTGGCGGAGGTTCGCACGGCTGAAGTCGTGTGGCAGCTTCTCTTGGTACAGCGCGCGCCACATGAAGGGGGCGTCGTCGACCACCTCGGCCCACGCGTGCAGCTTCGGGCGGTCAAGGAGGTCGAACATGTGGGCGCCGACGATCGTTGGGACGGACGCGAATCGACCGAACACGATGGAGCGTCGAATCGACTCCGGCTCGATCCGAACGTCGTCGTCGAGCAGCTGCACGAAGTCACTCTCCGGGCGGGCGAGGGTCTCGCTCATCGCGCGCGAAAAACCGCCCGACCCACCGAGGTTCGGCTGAGTGATGACCTGCAAGGTTTCTCCGAGCGCCGCGGCCATAGTCGGGTACTCGGGTTCGGCGTCGACGCGCTGCGTGCCCTGGTCCACCACGAAAATGCGGTCGATGACATCGAGGACGCCCGGGTCGCCGGCGAGGGCCGACAGGGTCTCGATGCAGTACTCAGGCTTGTTGAAGGTCGTGATCCCGATGGAGGCCTTGCCCGCGCGCATCGGCTCCTGCTCGGTCGCCCATTCCGCGCCCTCGAAGATGGCGTTACTCTCGTCCGCGGCGACGTCGAACCAGATCCATCCACCGTCGCTGTACTGGTCGAGAGTGATCGGAAACGTCGAGGTCGTTTCGCCGTCGACCTCGCGGGTCGCAATGCGCTGCTTCGTACCGCTACCGGTGGAGCGGTAGACGAGAACAGTGGCCGGACCCGACGTGTGAACGGAGAGCGTGACTTCGCGCACACTGGTCCAATGCTGCCAGTAGGAGGCAGGGAAGGCGTTGAAGTAGGTGCCGAACGAGACGCGACGGCCCGCCACAATGCGTGCACGCGTACGCCCCAGAATGTTGCCGAGCTGCGCGACGCTAGAGACGCGGACCGGCTCGTCGTCAACGACCGACCAGGTCTCCGGGTCGACATAGAGCGGCAGCAGATCGGGGTCGCGGTCCAGGGGGAGGACGGCGTTCTGCAGAACATAGGTCACGTGAGAGCTCCGGTTCGGTCGGCGATCGCGGTGGCGTCGAGCCGGGAATGAAGCCTACCGCCCCTTCCCGTCCTCGCCCTGAATGCCGCTCGGCAGCTCGGGGGGCACGGCCGTCTCGTCGCGCACACGATCGCGCCACGAACGTGACCGGCTTGCTCGTGCGGCGCACAGCACGAGCAGCATCCACCCGTAGCCGACCAGCGTGAAGCTCTCGAACATCGAATCGACCAGCAGCGCGACGAGCATCAGCGGCGTCCAGGTGTAGACCACCGAGCGCCGGTTGCTCGCCTCGACCCAGCCCCGGACCAGCGCGATGCCGCAGACGAGCAGGAACAGCAGCAGGCCGAACCAGCCGATCTGCAGCAGCACGTCGAAGTAGGCGTTCAGCGCCGACGCGTGGCGCTCACGGAGGAAGAGGTTGATGGGGAGGAACGGGAGCTCCGTCGTCGTCCACGAGCCGAACCACCCCCACCCTTGCACCGGGTTCATGCGGACGAAATCGAGGATCGTGTTCCAGAGATCCGCGCGGGTCGAGAAGTCCGAGCCGGCGCCGAGGAACGCGATGATGCGATTGCGGGCGGCGTACGCCAGCACAAGGCCGACGACCACCGTGCTGCCGAGAGCGATCTGCAGGGAGGGGCGCCGTACGGCCGGCGCGTGCCGGACGGCCATAAGAGCGAGTGTGGCGAGCCCGACCACGATTCCGATCACCAGCACGGTGGGGGAGTCCGAGAGCACCGCCATCCCGCCCGCCAGAACCACCGAGAAGATCGAGAGCCCCGGCCGCACCGACGACGTGCGCCACTCCACGACGAACGTGATGAGGGCGAGCACCGCGATGAAGCCGAGCGCGTTGCGAGTGCCGAAAATGCCCTGCACCGGCCCGAACTGGGCGATGTTGCCCTGCACACCCAACAGCCGGAAGGGCATGTCGAGCAGGATGCCGAACAGCACCTCGACCCCGAGCGAGACCCCGAGCAGCCACCGCATGACGTCGCCGACGGCGCGCGCCGTCTGCAGCGTGTCGCGCACGTGACCGATCGTGATCGCCAGCAGGGCGAACGCGAGCAGCGAAACCCACCCCCACGCGGACTTGGGTGGGTCGGACGACCAGACGACACTGATCCCGGCCCAGACGATCAGAATGACGACCGAGAACGGCACCAGCCGCAACAGCGACAACTCCGCCCGACGAGCGACCAGGATGCCGACGGCCACCGCGCACAACCCCGCGATGATCGTCACGTACGTGATCCGACCGGCGAGCCGTTCGATCGCATAGGCACCGAATGCCGCGGCGATCGTCGTCAGTGTGAACGCGCGAGCGAGCGCCGCCGAACGCAGCAGGTCGCCGGCCTGGCGGACGGCGGCCGCATCCGTCATGCGGCGTCCGACACGGCTTCGCCCCGCTCGATGGCGAGCGACTGCTCGGCCGGACCGACGCCCACGAGCGGCGACTGGGTGACCTTGAACCCGAGCATGACGATGAACAACCAGCCCCAGAGGAGCAACGGCCCCGACTCGGCGAGTCCCTGCACGAGCAGCACGGTCGCAACGAGCGTCGGCAGCAGCGTGAGGGGAGAGTAGGGGCGATCGTCGCGCAGATCGAACCGCGGGCGGTCGATCGCGAAGAACCACGCCCGCCAGATGAACGCGATGTAGATGCCGGCGATGATCAGCACTCCGATCAGGCCGAGCTGCAAGAACACATCCACCCACATGTTGTGCGCCTGCATGACGGTCTCGCCGTGGTCGACGATCCAGCCGTCGAACATCGGGTCCCAGGGAAGCCACGGGGTCGCGAAGCCCCATCCGATCACCGGATGCTGCTGCGCGCGCTCGAGGACGCTCTGCCAGATTCCCTCGCGACCCGTGAGATCGCTCGAGCGGCCGAGCGCGTCGAAGATGACGCTCCGTCCGAACCAGAGCACGGCCGCGCCGGTGACCGCGACGGCGGAGTAGAGCACGTAGTACTTCGTGCGACCGCCCGGCCGGTTGACCGTCCGCATCAGCAGCACCGTCACGAGGACGACGACGACAGCCGCGGCCGACAGATACGCCGTCGCCGACCCGGCGCGAACGAAGAGGAACGCCGCGAGCACGAACCATCCGACGAGCAGCACGCGCCGCGGGGCGCGGGCCGTGAAGCGGATGGCGAAGACGATGAGACCGAGAAGCGCCACGACGGCGAGCAGATTCGCGTTGCCGAAAAGGCCCTGGATGCGGCCGCCGTCGAACAGGTTGTCGCGTGACCAGTAGACGATCGGATCCATCTTCTCGGCCGGCAGGATGAAGCCGGGCAGAAGCGGCCCGCGCACGAAGATCGAGATGCCGAGTTCGAACAGCAGGGAGAGGGCCAGCACCCACTTGAGTGCGCCGGCGATCGCCGCGACCGTCTCTTTCCACGTGAGCATCGCCGCGACGAAAAGGCCCTGCAGGGTGGTGATCGCGAGCAGCAACCAGGTGAGAGCCGTGGTGCCCGGCCACGCCGACCACAGGATGGAGGCCGCCGCCCAGGCGACATAGCCGAGGACGAACCAGGGCAGCCGTCGCGCGTTGATCGCCGGTCGAACGCTCACCCAGACGGCGATCGAGACGAGCGCGCTGACGACGGTCACCACGATCGTGATCGTGTTGCCGAAGGCGTGCACCCAGCCGACACCCGCCAGCGCCTGGAACAGCACGAAGACGCACCACGCGCGCAGCAGGAGGTGCGAGGTCCGCTCGCGCACCGGTGGCGCGGGCGGCGAGCCGACCGGATGCAGGGTGTGAACCGCCATGATGCACTCAGGGTATCCCGGCGTCACCCCTAGGCTGGGGGCGTGCTGGCTGCGCTGACGAACACGCCCCGTGACTACGCCTGGGGATCGACCACTCTTATCGCGGGTCTGGAAGGACGCGCGCCCACGGGCGTGCCCGAGGCGGAGATCTGGTTCGGCGACCACCCGGGCTCGCCCGCCCGGCTCGGCACCGACGGGAACCCGACGCTCGCCGAGTGGCTGAGCGCGCACGGAACGGATGCGGAGACCCCCGCCCGGCTCCCGTATCTGCTGAAGCTGCTGGCCGCCGCATCCCCCCTCTCGATTCAGGTGCACCCCTCGAAGGCGGAGGCCGAGGCGGGCGTCGCGCGCGAAGACGCGGATGGCGTCGCCGCGGACGCTCCGCACCGCAACTACAAGGACGACAACCACAAGCCCGAGGTGATCGTCGCGATCTCCGAGCGCTTCGAGGCGCTCGCCGGCCTCCGCGACCTCGACGCGACCCGCCGGCTCGTTGCGGCCCTCGGCGACAGCGCCGGGGTGCGTGCGCTCGCCGACTCCCTCGAGGGCGAGGGCGATGGCGATGGCTCCCTCGGCGGTGACGCGTCTGCCGCGCTCCGCCGCACGATCGCGTGGCTGCTCTCCGGATCGGCGCAGAACACGGTCGACGACGTCATCGCCGCGCTCGGCACGGCGATGACGGCCGAGTTCGAGCCCGAGATCGCGGCCGTCCGCGCGATCGCCGAGGCCTACCCGGGCGACCCCGGCGTCGTCGTTGCGCTGCTGATGAACTACGTTTCGCTCACGCGCGGCGAGGCTGTCTTCGTGCCCGCCGGAGTGCTGCACGCCTACCTCTCGGGACTCGGCGTCGAACTCATGGCCGCGAGCGACAACGTGCTCCGCGGCGGACTGACCCCCAAGCACATCGACGTCGACGAACTGCTCCGGATCGTGGACGCGCGCCCGGATGCCCCGCCGCGCCTCGCTCCGCAGCCCGTCGCCGAGGGCGTCGAGGTGTTCGCGCCCGGAATCGCCGACTTCGAGCTGTGGCACATCACGTCCGGCGCCGACGACGAGCGGCGCGTGCCGCTGCACGGCCCCGGCATCGCACTGGCGGTCGCCGGCGAGCCCGTGGTGCGCACCGCATCCGGCGCCGAGGTGTCGCTCCGCCCCGGAGCGGCAGCCTTCGCAACCGCGGACGAGCACGAGCTCGTGATCAGCGGTGCGGGCGAGGTCTTCGTGGCCCAGCCCGGGCGCTGACCCGGGCGCGGCGCGGTGTCCGGTGCGGCGCTGTGCTGTGCTGCGCGGTGTCCGGTGCGGCGCGGTCTGCCCGACGCAGCATCCGGTCGTCGTGGCGCAGCTTCGGTGTGGTCGCAGCCTGCCCGGCGCAGCCTGCCCGGCGCAGCATCCGGCGCAGTCGCGGTCAGTCTGGTGCAGCATCGGGCGTTCGAGGTGAGGGGAATCTGCTGAGGTGAGGGCTTTCGGATGCGGAGCGTCCTCGTCTGGGCGGAATCCCCTCGCGTCGGCCGCGCGCGGGGAGGGCTGTGCGCGCGGCACCTTGGCCGCCCGCACCATGCCCGTGCCGCACTGGCGCGCCGGTCTCGGCCTGAAGCGAGGGAATCTGCCCGAGCGAGGACGAATCGGCCCGAGACGGACCTCGCTTCGGCAGATCACCTCGCTTCGGGCTGGCGGCCACGCACCTCGCTTCGGGCCGGCGGCCACGCCCTCGCGATGGCGGGCGGACCGGGGTGGGCCGCCTCGCCCGCGTGCCCAGATGTCGTCCCGGGCGCGTCGCGCACTACGGGGGAATCGATCTCCGGATGCGGCGACACGCCGTCGCCTCCGTCGAGTTCCGCCCGGAACACGCGGAACGCGCTGTGGCGAGGTAACGAATCCGCCGCATCCGACACGCCGTCGGCGCGTCGTGAAGTTTCGAGCGCGGGTTGAGGGTTTACGATCTGCGACTTGATTTCAGCGAATCACACCTGTGTAATTCATACATCCGCTTCCTTCGAGCGGAGTTCGGACGAGTGGGGAGACCAGATGACGGGCGCACAGTACCGTTCGGGCGTTCCCGACAATTGGTTCGTCGATCCGGTGTTCCTGGGTGTTCCCGGGGTTCGCCGTGAGGCGCCTGCCGAGGAAGAGAACACTCTCTCCTGGCAGACCGATGCGCTCTGCGCACAGACGGACCCGGAGGCCTTCTTTCCGGAGAAGGGTGGATCCACGCGAGACGCGAAGCGCATCTGCACGACGTGCGACGTTCGCGACCAGTGCCTCGAGTACGCGCTGCAGAACGACGAGCGCTTCGGCATCTGGGGTGGCCTCAGCGAACGCGAGCGCCGCAAGCTCAAGCGACGCGCCTGACCGTCGACTCTGTCGCCAGCCAGCCAGCCAGCCAGCACGCGGCGACGACACGCTGTCGCGAGCGCGCCTCGGCGCACGCGGTCTTGCGACCCGCTCAACCCCAACCTCGAGCTCTGCCCGTCGCGACGACGACCCGCTCGGTGACACCGGTCGTCCGAGCACCCAGTCCCGCGAGCGACGCCCCCACCCGTGACATTGCCGTTGTCGGCGCGTGCGCCCGGTTCGTTCGGTCGACGCGCTTAGGCTGACCAGGCCATGCCCGCCCGTGTACATGCTCTCCTCGTCGTGCGCCCCGATGGACGCAAGGCCGCCGCGACCCATCTGCAGCACACCCTCGACGCCCTTTCCGCGCAGACGCGCCCCGCGGATGTGCTGACGATCGTGCTGTGCGGCCCCGACCGTGCGCTCACCGAGGCGGCGGCCGCATCCGGAGCCGAGGGCGTCATCACCGCGAACGGGTCCACGAGCTTCGCGGATGCGGCGCGCCTCGCCAGCCCGCGACTGACGGGGGACGCGATCTGGCTGCTCGCGCAAGACACCGCCCCCGAGCCGCACGCGCTCGCGCGGCTGCTGGCCGGTCTCGAGCGGGCACCGTCCGTCGGGATCGTCGCCCCGAAGCTCGTCGATGCGGAGGATCCCGCGCGCATCGTGTCGCTCGGCGTGACGATGACGCCGTACGGGCGAACGGTCGGCCTCGCCGACAACGAACTCGACCAGGGTCAGCACGACGCCGACGAGGACGTCCTCGGGGCGGACGTTCGCGGACTGCTCGTCCGAGCCGAACTCTGGCGCCAGCTCGTCGGCATCGATCCGTCGCTCGGCGGCGCCGACGAGGGCCTCGATCTCGGCGTGCGCGCCCGCCTCGCCGGGCACCGCGTCAGCCTCGTCCCCACCGCGCACGTCGCGGTGAACGGCGACGGTACCGCCGGGCTCCCGGCGCCGACCAGCCGCCGTCGCCGTCGCCGTCGCGCGTACGCCATCCGGCTCGCTCAACTGCACCGCCGCATGGTCTACGCGCCGGCGGCGACCGTGCCCCTGCATCTGCTCTCGCTCATTCCGCTCGCACTGTGGCGCGCCGCGGCGCTGCTCGTCGCCAAACAGCCCGCCCGCGTGCTGCCCGAGTGGGGCGCGTCGATCGTGGTGTTCTTCCGCTGGGGAGCGATCGCGCGGGCGCGCGGAATCATCCGCCGTTCACGAACCAGCTCGTGGGCGCAGCTCGCGGCGCTCCGCATCACGCGGTCGACACTCCGACAGCGTTTCGACGCGGATGCGGATGCCGACGCGTTCGATCGTCCGATCCGCGAAGAGCTCCGCTTCTTCACCGGCGGCGGCGCCTGGCTCGTCCTCGCCGCGCTGCTCGTCGCCGTCGTCGCGTTCCCCTCGCTCCTCGTGTGGCCGGTGCTGGGCGGCGGCGGCCTCGAGCCGCTGCGTGCGACGCTCGGACAGCTCTGGGCCGACGCCGCCTACGGGGTGCGGTCGGTCGGTCTGGACACCGTCGGACCCGCCGACCCGTTCGCGGCGCTGATGGCCCTGATCGGCTCGTTCTGGCCGGGCGACCCCTCGCGGGCGCTCGTTCTGCTGTGGATTGCGGCGCTTCCGCTCGCCACCGTCGGCGGCTGGTTCGCCGCCACCCGGCTCACGCCGAACTCGCTGCTGCGCAATACGGCCGCCGTCGCCTGGGTGCTGGCGCCGACCTTCTGGACCGCACTCATCGATGGCCGCCCGGCCGCGGTCATCACCCACTTGCTGCTGCCGTGGCTGTTCTACGCGGGTGCGGTCGCGCACCGGTCGTGGGCGGCAGCGGGCGCCGCATCCATCCTGCTCGCCGGCGTCGTCGCGGCGTCTCCGTCGCTCGGACCGGCCCTCATCGCCGTGTGGGCGCTGCTGGTGATGCTCGTCGTCATCGCCCGCGCGGGCCGCGGCGTCGGCCACATCGTCTGGATCGGCGTGCCGTCGATCGCGATCTTCGCGCCCCTCGTCTGGGTGCAGGTGCACGCGGGAACGCCGTGGGGTCTGCTCGCCGATCCCGGCGTGGTCTGGGCGGGGCCGCAGGCCGCAGCGGATGCGGCCGGGCGCCTCGCGCTCGCCGGCGGGTTCCCGACGCAGGACTTCGCCGGGTGGACGACGCTCCTCTCGAGCACGACCCTCGCGGGTCTCGCTCCGTGGGTGCTCGTCCTGGTCGCCCCGCTCGGGGTGCTCGCGCTCCTCTCTCTTCTCACCCCGCGCTGGATGATCTCCGGCGTCCTCGTCGTGATCGCTCTCCTCGGACTCGGTTCGGCGTTCGTCCTGGTGGGCGTCGCGGTGGCGGCGAGCAGCGCGGCTGCGGCCGTGCCGATCTGGCCGGGCGGGGCGCTCAGCCTCGCGTGGCTGGGCGTCGTGGGCGCGGCCATCGTCGCGCTCGACGCCGGGATCCCCGTCCGGCGGCGCGCGCTGCGCGTGGTCGGTGCGGGCGTCGTGATCGGCACTCTGTTGGTCGTGGCCGTGCCGTCGGCGACCTCGATGCTGCGGGGAACCGCGCTTCTGCAGAATGGTCCGAGCACGACGCTTCCCGCATACGTCGCGGCGCAGGGGGCGGACGACCTCTCCGTCGGCACGATCCTGATCACCCCGCAGAACTCGGGTGCCGTCGCTGCCCGCGTCGTCTGGGGCGGCAGTGACACGCTCGGCGGCCACTCCACCCTCACCGCCACGCGCCCGGCACCGACCGAGGACGACCGTGAGGTGGCAGCGCTCACGGCCGACCTGGTGTCGGCGTCCTCCGAGGATGTGGTGCGCCGTGCCGCAGCTCTCGGCATCCAATTCGTCGTGGTCGCACCTGAGTCCGCGACCGAGTCGGATGCGGCCCGCGCCCTGCGCTTGACCGCCGAGACCGCGCTCAACGAGCGCAGCGACCTCGACGCCGTCGGACCGACACCCAAGGGAACGCTCTGGCGGATCTCGACCGACGTGGCCGATCGACCCGGTGCCTCCGCGGCGGACGACCGGCTCACGCTCGCGATCTCGCTCATCCAGTTCGTCGTGTTCGCGGTCGCTCTGCTGCTCTCCGTGCCGACGGCGGCATCGCGCCGGCAAGCCCGGCGCATGCCGCGCACCGTGGGTCCGCGGGCCCGGGAGGAAGAACGATGACCCGCCGCCGCGCCCTCGTCTGGGCTGCCACCAGTACCCGGCTCGTCGTCGGAACCGCCCTCGCGGCGGGCGTCGTGCTCGCGGTCGGCGTCGGAGTCGCCGCACCCTGGCCGACCCACGAGACGCAGCCGGTCAGCCTCTCCGTCACCCCGACCCCGGCCGACACCGTGCTCGCCTGCACCGGGCCGCTTCTCGCGCTCGGTCGGGACGCCTCGGATGCCGGCGGGCTCACCTCGGCGGCATCCAGCCAGACGGTGTCCGCATCCGACGGGTCTCCACTGGACACCGTTGCGCTGACGGCGTCGCCCGCGATCAGCGGTGATGCCTCGGCCTCGGCCCTCGTGGCTGCCCCCGACGGCGATCGCCGCTCCGACGCAGCCGCCGCCGCAAGCGCATCGGTCGAGGCCGACGATCTGCGCGGATACACCGCATCCGCCTGCCGGCAGCCGCTTATCGAGTCCTGGCTCGTGGGAGGCGCGACGACGACCGGTGCGGCGGACCTCGTGGTCCTGTCGAACCCGTCCGACGTCGCGGCGACCGTGCAGCTCAGCCTCTACAGTCCGACGGGCATGGCTGTGCCCGCCGGTGGCGCCGGACTCCGCGTCGACCCGCGAACCCAGCGGATCGTTCCGCTCGCGAGCCTCGGCGTCGGCGAAGAAGCGCCGATCGTGCGGGTCACCGCATCCGGTGCCCCCGTGTCTGCCGTGCTGCAGTCGAGCCTCACGCGCATCCTGCTTCCGGGCGGTGTCGAGCAGACCGGACCGGTCGTCGCCGCCGAGACCACCCAGGTGCTGCCGGGGGTGCAGGTGCTGCAGAGCGCCGTCGACGCCGGCCCGAGCGGTGCGACGACGGTGCTCCGCGTGCTGTCACCGGGAACGGCGACGACCGTCACCGTCACGGTGCGGGACGAGCGCGGAGACGAGGTACTCCGCCAGGAGGCACCGCTCGAAGCGGATCTGCCCACCGAAGTGGAGCTCGCGGGCCTCGCGGTCGGCCGGTACACCGTGACTGCCGCCGCCGACGCGCCGATCACGGCGGCGGTGTGGCAGACGACCGGATTCGGCGAAGGGGCCGACTTCGCCTGGTACACCCCGGCGCCCCTGCTCGCTGCGCCGACGCTCGTCGCCGCCCCCGCCGGTCCGTCGCCCACGATCTTCCTCGTCGGTGGGGGAGCGGCGGCCGACGTCACGCTCGAACCCGTCCAGGGCACAGGCGACGCGATCGACGCGAACGTCTCCGCCGCCGGCGTCACCGTCGTGGCCGCCACCGCCGGCACGGTCTACCGCCTGCAGACCGACGCGCCCGTGCGGGCGTCGGTGTCGTACGCGAGCGCGGGTCAGCTCGGCGGATTCCCGATCTGGCCGGCGGATGCGGCAGCCGCAGCACTCACCGTCTACCCCTGAGCCTTCGGGTCGGAGGATGCGGCGCTGCTGCGCTGCTGCGCTGCTGCGCTGCTGCGCTGAGGATGCGGCGCTGAGCGCTGCTGCCCTGAGGATGCGGCGCTGAGCGTTTTGCCCTGAGCGTTCTGCGGCGCTGCGTCAGAGGTCGCGGAAGCGATCCGGACCGAGGTCCCACGGATCGCGGCCGAGATAGTCGGCCGCGGCGCGGAACACGCAGCTCTCGATCATCATCCGGCGGTGCGCCTCATCATCGCGATGCAGGTGGCTGAGCCGTTCGATGGGCAGCCGGTACAGCACGATCCGCTTCTCGGCGGGCAGAGCGGTCCACCGCGGGATGCCGTCCGCATCCGTCGCCGGCGGCATGTCGGCCATCTCGAACCGCACGTCGCGAAGGTCTTCCCACGAGCCGCGCAGGAACTCCGCCGCCGACCCGACGGCCATGTCGAAGCGTTCGACGCGGGTCTCCAGCGGCGGAAGCGGCGGGCGGACGACGGCGCTGCGACCCTCACGCCCGTGTCGCCCGTGCCGACCGGGCCGGGAACGCGTGGGGGTGGTGCGGGACCGCCGGCGGATCATGCTCTCATCTTAGGCGGGGTATCCCGGCTTGCCGGCGGCGCATCCGAGTCGGGGCGGGGCTGGGTAAGGCGGGCTCCCGGGCCCCGGCTCCGGCCCGCGCGGCGCGGCGAGCCGGGGGCGCCGCATCCGCTGAGTAGGGTCGATCAGGTGCAAGACAGACTGTGTTCGAAGGTGGCGTGCGCGCGCGAGGCGGTCGCGACGCTGACCTACGACTACGGTGACCAGATGGCCGCGGTCGGCCCGCTCGGCCGCGCCGGTGACGTGCATGCGCACGACCTCTGCGCCATCCACACCGAACGTCTGTCGGTGCCGAAGGGGTGGCTCGTCATCCGTCACGAGACGCTCCGCGCCTAACACGCCCCATCCTGCCCCGGTAATACGCTCCGCACCCGTGCGCACGTGGGGGACAATAGGGGCATGGCCACCCCCACGCAGACCACGATCGACCACGCCGTCCGCGACCTCGCGCTCGCCGAAGCCGGTCGCCACCAGATCCGCCTCGCCGAGAACGAGATGCCGGGACTCATGGCGCTCCGCGAGGAGTTCGGCCCGACGCAGCCGTTGAAGGGCGCCCGTATCGCGGGATCGCTGCACATGACGGTGCAGACCGCGGTGCTCATCGAGACGCTCGTCGCCCTCGGCGCGCAGGTGCGCTGGGCGAGCTGCAACATCTTCTCCACCCAGGACGAGGCCGCGGCCGCGGTCGTCGTCGGCCCCTACGGCACCGTCGCGGAGCCTCAGGGCGTGCCGGTGTTCGCGTGGAAGGGCGAGACCCTCGAGGAGTACTGGTCGCTCGCCGACCGCATCTTCGACTGGAGCGCCGAAGGATTCGACGGGCCCAACCTCATCCTCGACGACGGCGGCGACGCGACGCTGCTCGTGCACCGCGGTGTGGAGTTCGAGAAGGCCGGTGCGGTTCCGGATGCGGAGGCCTCCGCATCCGCCGAGTACCGGGTCGTTCTCGACACGCTGCGGGCCTCGCTCGCCGCCGACCCGCAGCGCTTCACGCGGATCGCTGCCGGACTCATCGGCGTCACGGAAGAGACGACGACCGGTGTGCACCGCCTGTACGAGCTCGCAGCGGACGGCAAGCTCCTCTTCCCGGGCATCAACGTCAACGACTCGGTGACGAAGTCCAAGTTCGACAACAAGTACGGCATCCGACACTCGCTGCCCGACGGCATCAACCGTGCCACCGACGTGCTGATCGGCGGCAAGACGGCATTCGTCGTCGGCTACGGCGACGTCGGCAAGGGCGCCGCGGAAGCACTTCGCGGCCAGGGTGCGCGCGTGATCATCGGCGAGATCGACCCGATCTGCGCCCTGCAGGCCGCGATGGACGGCTACCAGGTGGCCAAGCTCGAGTCCGTCATCGACAGCGTCGACATCGTCATCACCGGCACCGGGAACACCCGCGTCGTGACCGTTGAGCAGCTCCAGGGGCTCAAGCACCTGGCCATCGTCGGCAACGTCGGCCACTTCGACGACGAGATCGACATGGCCGGGCTGGAGGCGATCCCCGGTGTCGAGAAGATCGAGATCAAGCCGCAGGTGCACGAATACCGTCTGCCGAACGGACGCAGCATCCTGGTCCTCAGCGAAGGCCGGCTGCTCAACCTCGGCAACGCGACCGGGCACCCCTCGTTCGTCATGAGCGCGTCGTTCGCCAACCAGGTGCTCGCCCAGCTCGAGCTCTTCACCCGCCCCGAGGAGTACCCGGTGGGTGTCTACGTGCTGCCGAAGGCGCTCGATGAGAAGGTTGCACGCCTGCACCTCGCCGCGCTCGGCGTCGAGCTGACGACGCTCTCCGACGAGCAGTCGGCCTACCTCGGCATCCCGGCCGATGGCCCGTACAAGCCCGACCACTACCGCTACTGAGTCGCGCACCGCCGG